>NZ_VCCF02000001.1:4068379-4375535 GCF_005938045.2 Pseudomonas sp. KBS0710
GCCATTGATTCGCACCTTCAAGCCATCTATCTCGCGACGTTCCGGGTAATGCTTGCGCAGCAGGTCGAACGCCTTGCGTTGTTCTTGCACGGTGCCTACGAGGCTGCGGCGAAAGTCCGCATCATCGCGGCGCGGGTCATACACACTGCGGCACAAGGTCGCCAGCGCCCAGGCCGGGTCTGTCGATGCATTCAAATGCACCTCGGCCAGCCATGGCTGCGGCAACAAATCACTCAATTGGATACTGGGTTCCTGGCCCAAATGGGCGCAGAACGCCTGGTAGATCTGTGCGGTGCCACGCTGTTTGCCGTCGAGGCTGTAGCCGGCGATATGCGGTGTGGCCAGCACGCACAGGTCGGCCAGGTCGACGTCCACTTCGGGCTCGCCTTCCCACACGTCCAGCACTGCTTGCAGGTCTTCGCGCGCCAGCAGCACTTCGCGCAGGGCCGCATTATCGACGACAGGGCCGCGACTGGCGTTGATCAGCCAGGTGCCGGACTTGAGGCGGCCAAGGCGTTCACGATCAAACAGGTGCCAAGTGGAGCCATTACCGGATTTGGTCAGCGGCGTGTGCAAGCTGATCACGTCGCACTGCTCGATGATCTGCGCCAGGCTCACGTAATCGCCGTCTTCAGCGATCTGGCGCGGCGGGTCGCATACCAGCACGTTCCAGCCCAGACCTTTAAGCACCTTGACCAGGCGCCCGCCCACTTCACCGGCACCGACGACGCCGTAAGTACGTTGATTGAGGTCGGCGCCTTCGATTTCGGCCAGTGTCTGCAAACTGCCCAGCACGTAGTCCACCACGCCTCGGGCATTGCAGCCAGGGGCGCTGGACCAGGTGATACCGGCCTGCTTGAAGTAATCCAGGTCCAGGTGATCGGTGCCAATGGTGCAGGTGCCCACAAAGCGCACTTTAGTGCCCTCCAACAAGGCCCGGTTGACGTTGGTGACCGAGCGCACCAGCAGCACATCGGCCTGCTCGACCGTGGCGCGGTCGATGGAACGCCCGGGTACGCGGCGAATCTCGCCAAACCCTTCGAAGAAGGCATCGAGCAGCGGAATATTTTCGTCGGCAACAATCAACATGGCAGGCTCCTTTCGCGGATTGGCAGTGTACAGGGATGCGTAGCCCGCTCCCACAGGGGTTATGCAGTGCCGGTCAAGTCGCATTACAAATCTGCAACACAGGATTTTTCCTGACCATAACGTCAACGCGTAGACTTCGCGGTCCTTAAGGCTTCTCTTTTGATTGGACACCCGCACGTGAACACTGCTGCCGCCTCCACCCTCTCCCGCCCCGCCCGCGTCAGCCGGGAAGTGCGCGGCCTGTTGACCCTGGCGCTGCCGATCATGATCGGCCAGCTCGCCACCACCGCCATGAGCTTTGTCGATGCGGTGATGGCCGGGCGTGTCAGCCCCAAGGACCTGGCGGCGGTGGGCCTGGGCAACTCGATCTGGATTCCGGTGTACCTGCTGATGACCGGCACGCTGCTGGCGACCACGCCGAAGGTTGCCCAGCATTTTGGCGCGGGCAAGCACAGTGAGATCGGCCCGCTGGTGCGCCAGTCGCTGTGGCTGGCGATTGTGGTGGGGATTACCGCGTCACTGTTGCTGCTCAGTGCCGAGCCGATCCTGCACATGATGAACGTCGAGCCCGACCTGATCCAACCGTCCATGGGTTACCTGCACGGCATCGCCGCCGGCCTGCCGGCGGTGGCACTGTATTACGTGCTGCGCTGTTTCAGTGACGGCCTGGGGCGCACGCGGCCGAGCATGGTCATGGGCCTGTGCGGTCTGGCGCTGAACATTCCGCTGAACTACATTTTTATCTACGGTCACCTCGGTGTGCCGGCCATGGGCGGTGTGGGCTGCGGCTGGGCCACGGGCATCGCGATGTGGGTGATGATGCTCGGCCTGGCCGGTTGGACCCGCTGGGGGCCGGCTTACCAGAGCAGCGAACTGTACAAGCGCTTCGACTGGCCGCAGTGGTCAGTGATCAAGCGCGTATTGGGCATCGGTTTCCCGATTGGTGTGGCGATCTTCGCCGAATCGAGCATTTTCGCCGTGATTGCCCTGCTGATCGGCAGCCTGGGCGCCACGGTAGTGTCCGGCCATCAGATCGCCCTCAACGTCAGCGCGCTGGTGTTCATGATCCCCTACTCACTGAGCATGGCCGTGACCGTGCGGGTCGGCCAGGCCCTGGGCCGTGGTGAGCCGCGTGAGGCGCGCTTCGCCGCCGGCATCGGCATGGGCACCGCGCTGGTGTATGCCTGCCTGTCCTGCAGCCTGATGCTGTTGTTCCGTGAGCAGATTGCGGCGGTCTACACCCCGGACCCGGTGGTGATCCACCTGGCGTCAATGCTGATTGTGTTTTCGGCGCTGTTCCAGTTCTCCGACTCGATCCAGGTCACGGCCGCCGGCGCACTGCGTGGCTATCAGGACACGCGGGTGACCATGGTGCTGACCTTGTTTGCCTACTGGGGCGTCGGGTTGCCGGTGGGTTACGCGCTGGGCCTGACTGACTGGCTCGGCGAGCCCAGCGGCCCAAGCGGTTTATGGCAAGGGCTGATCGTGGGCTTGAGCTGTGCGGCGGGGATGCTGCTGGTGCGCCTGGCGCGCAGTGCGCGCCGCAATATCCGGGCGCATGAGGCCAAGGCTTAAGCGGATTTCTTGCGAATCCAGTACAGGTAAGTGCCGGCCTGTTCCTGCTGATCCACCAACTCGTGGTCGAGGAACACGCAGAACTTGGGAATATCACGACGGGTCGACGGGTCGGTCGCGATCACCTTGAGCAAGCCGCCAGGCTTCAGGTCGCGGATGTGCTGGTGCAGCATCATCACCGGCTCCGGGCAGTTGAGGCCGGTGGCGTCGAGCACAGCGTCTACAGGCAAGTCGAGGGTTTGATTCATACATCACTCCTGAAACGGGCGCCGCTCAACAATGTGGGAGCGGGCTTGCTCGCGAATACGCGGGCACATTCAACATAGATTTCGACTGTTATACCGCTTTCGCGAGCAAGCCCGCTCCCACATTTGAACTGAGCCAGGCACACATTCAGCGGGATTTAGGTTTCTTTGCATCGACCAGCCGACGCAGGTGGCAGGTCACTTCCTCACGGTCGTGATACAGCTGCTTGCAGCCGATTTCCACCCGAATGCCACGGGTCTTGAAGCCATCTTCGATGCGCTCCAGCAGACGTTTCACTTCAGCATAGCGCTGCTTCATCGGCAGTTTCAGGTTCACCACCGCCTCGCGGCAATGCCCTTCGCCAATCCAGGTTTCCAGCAGCGCGGCGTTACGCGCCGGTTTCTCGACGATATCGCAGACCATCCAGTCCACTGGCTGTTTAGGCACGAAGGTAAAGCCGTCGGCCATCAAGTGCTGCACCAGGCCTGTGTCCATCAGGCTTTCGGCCATGGGGCCGTTGTCGATGGCGGTCACCAGCATGCCACGGTTGACCAACTGCCAGGTCCAGCCGCCCGGCGCGGCGCCGAGGTCGACGCCGGTCATGTCGCCGTGCAGGCGCTCATCCCACTGGTCGCGGGGGATGAAGTGGTGCCAGGCTTCTTCCAGCTTCAGGGTCGAACGGCTTGGCGCGTCCCGCGGGAACTTGAGGCGTGGGATGCCCATGGGCCACATCGCCGAGTTGTTCGACTCGGCCAGGCCCATGAACACTTCGCGGCCGCTTTTGAAGGTCAGCAGCAGGCGCGGCTTGCTCGGGTCGTCCACCAGCTTGCCGGCGTTGAGCAGGGCTTTGCGCAAGTGCACTTCAAATTTTTTGCAGAAGTTCGACAGCTCTTTGCCGTCGTTGGTGTCGACCATCTCCAGCCACAGGCTGCCGCACACCGGGAATTCGCGCAGGTGGGCGAGGATCACGCTGATGCGGTCGGTTTCCGGCAGGTCGATAAATACCCCGCGCGCCCACTGCCTTGGGAAGATCAGCTCGGCAAACCGCTGGCCGTGCATCAAGCGCTGGGCGCCGTCTTCTTCGGTGCAGACAAATTCGGCGCAGGCGCTGCCGGTCTTGGCCTTGGCGTAGCCGGAAACGTTCAGGCGCGCGGCGTGTTCCGCGATCTCGGAACAGACTTCGCCTTCAAAACCCGGGCGGCAGTGCATAAAAAGGGTGTTCATCAACTCTCCTGGTGACTCAACCGGCCTTGCGCTATCGCAATACCTGTCATGAAAACGCGCGCATGATAGCCGAGTTCGGAACCTTGGACTTAACGATAGAGTCCAGTTATTAGCCTGCTAATGAAAACAGGGCTAAGTTGAAAGCTCTGTTCGTCCCGTCAGGTCCGTAGCCGTGCGGACCATAAGGAGTCATGTAATGTCATCGCTAGATAGCCTGAGAACCCTTAAAACCCTGCAAATCGACGCCAAGACCTATCACTACTTCAGCCTGCCCGAAGCCGCCAAGAGCCTGGGTGACCTGGATAAGCTGCCGATGTCCCTCAAGGTGCTGCTGGAAAACCTGCTGCGCTGGGAAGACAACAAGACCGTCACCGGCACCGACCTCAAGGCGATCGCCGCCTGGCTCAAAGAGCGCCAGTCCGACCGCGAGATCCAGTACCGCCCGGCCCGCGTATTGATGCAAGACTTTACCGGCGTGCCCGCCGTGGTCGACCTGGCCGCCATGCGCGCCGCCGTGGCCAAGGCCGGTGGCGACCCGCAGCGCATCAACCCGCTCTCCCCCGTGGACCTGGTGATTGACCACTCGGTGATGGTCGACAAGTTCGGCAACGCCGACGCATTCGAGCAAAACGTCGACATCGAGATGCAGCGCAACGGCGAACGCTACGCCTTCCTGCGCTGGGGCCAAAGTGCATTCGACAACTTCAGCGTGGTGCCACCGGGCACCGGCATCTGCCACCAGGTCAACCTTGAGTACCTGGGCCGCACGGTGTGGACCAAAGACGAAGACGGCCGTACTTACGCCTTCCCCGACACGCTGGTGGGCACCGACTCCCACACCACCATGATCAACGGCCTCGGCGTGCTCGGCTGGGGCGTGGGCGGTATTGAAGCGGAAGCGGCGATGCTCGGCCAGCCGGTGTCGATGCTGATTCCGGAAGTGATCGGCTTCAAGCTGACCGGTAAATTGAAAGAAGGTATTACTGCCACCGACCTGGTGCTGACCGTCACCCAGATGCTGCGTAAAAAAGGCGTGGTCGGTAAATTCGTCGAGTTCTACGGTGACGGCTTGGCCGACCTGCCCCTGGCCGACCGCGCTACCATCGCCAACATGGCCCCGGAATACGGCGCCACCTGCGGCTTTTTCCCGGTGGACGACGTGACACTCGACTACCTGCGCCTGTCCGGCCGCCCTGCCGAGACCGTCAAGTTGGTCGAGGCCTACACCAAGGCCCAGGGCCTGTGGCGTAACGCCGGCCAGGAACCGGTGTTTACCGACACCCTGGCGCTGGACATGGGCAGCGTCGAAGCCAGCCTCGCCGGGCCAAAACGCCCGCAGGACCGCGTGTCACTGCCGAATGTCGGCCAGGCGTTCACTGACTTCCTCAACCTGCAGTTCAAACCCGCCAGCAAAGAAGAAGGCCGCCTGGAAAGTGAAGGTGGCGGCGGGGTTGCCGTGGGCAATGCGGATTTGGTCGGCGAGACCGATTACGAGTACGACGGCCACACCTACCGCCTCAAAAACGGCGCGGTGGTGATCGCCGCGATTACCTCCTGCACCAACACCTCCAACCCCAGCGTGATGATGGCCGCAGGCTTGGTGGCAAAAAAGGCCGTGGAAAAAGGCCTGACCCGCAAGCCGTGGGTAAAAACCTCCCTGGCGCCCGGCTCCAAAGTAGTCACCGATTACTACAAGGCGGCCGGCCTCACCCACTACCTCGACACGCTCGGCTTTGATCTGGTCGGCTACGGCTGCACCACCTGCATCGGCAACTCCGGGCCATTACCCGAGCCAATTGAAAAAGCCATCCAGAAGGCCGACCTGGCCGTCGCTTCGGTGTTGTCGGGCAACCGCAACTTCGAAGGCCGCGTACACCCGCTGGTGAAAACCAACTGGCTGGCCTCGCCGCCGCTGGTGGTCGCCTATGCCTTGGCCGGCACCGTGCGCATCGACATCAGCAGCGAGCCGCTGGGCGAAGGCAAGGACGGCAAACCGGTGTACTTGAGAGACATCTGGCCGAGCAGCCAAGAGATTGCCGACGCGGTGGCGCAAGTCAGCACCGGTATGTTCCACAAGGAATATGCCGAAGTGTTTGCCGGTGACGAGCAATGGCAGGCGATTGAAGTGCCACAGGCCGCGACCTATGTGTGGCAGAAGGACTCCACCTACATCCAGCACCCACCGTTCTTCGACGACATTTCCGGGCCATTGCCGGTGATCAAAGACGTCAAAGGCGCCAACGTGCTGGCCCTGCTGGGCGATTCGGTGACCACCGACCACATCTCCCCCGCCGGCAACATCAAGACCGACAGCCCTGCCGGCCGCTACCTGCGTGAGCAAGGCGTGGAGCCACGTGACTTCAACTCCTATGGCTCACGCCGTGGCAACCATGAAGTGATGATGCGCGGCACCTTTGCCAACATCCGTATCCGCAACGAAATGCTCGGTGGCGAAGAAGGCGGCAACACGCTGTACATCCCCACCGGCGAGAAAATGCCGATCTATGACGCGGCCATGAAGTACCAGGCCTCGGGCACGCCACTGGTGGTGATCGCAGGGCAAGAATACGGTACCGGTTCAAGCCGCGACTGGGCGGCCAAAGGTACTAACCTGCTGGGGGTCAAGGCGGTGATCGCCGAGAGTTTCGAGCGGATTCACCGTTCCAACCTGGTGGGCATGGGCGTATTGCCGTTGCAGTTCAAGCTGGATCAGAACCGCAAGGCGCTCAAGCTGACCGGCAAGGAGAAGATCGACATCCTGGGGCTGACCGATGCCGAGATCGAACCACGGATGAACCTGACGCTGGTGATTACCCGCGAAGACGGCAGCAGCGAGAAGGTGGAGGTGCTGTGCCGGATTGATACGCTTAATGAGGTGGAGTACTTCAAGGCCGGCGGCATCTTGCACTACGTGCTGCGCCAGTTGATCGCGTCGTAAGCGACACTGCAAAACCAAATGTGGGAGCGGGCTTGCTCGCGAATGCGGTGGGTCAGTCAATTAAAGTATCGACTGACACTGCGCATTCGCGAGCAAGCCCGCTCCCACAGTTTTGAGCGTGTTTCAATTTAGCCGAACAGCCACTTCCACAGCAGCACCAGCACGATAACAGCCAATACCGGCCGCGCAATGCGGTAGGCCTTGGGATGCTTGCGCTTCCACTGCTTGACCACACCACTGAACTTGTCGCTGAAGGTCTTGCTCCAGGCATACGCCTGGTTGATCCCGCCCACACGCTCGTCATCGAGGTTCTGCGGCGCAGTCGCGCGACCCAGTTGCTTGCTGACCCAGCGGTTGACGCCGGTCATGAGGCGGTTGCTCAGCGGGCGCTCGATATCGCAGAACAGGATCACGCGAGTCTTTTCCGTCTCGTTCTTGACCCAATGCACGTAGGTTTCATCGAACATCACGTCTTCACCATCGCGCCACGCGTAGACCTGGCCGTCGACGAAGATGCGGCAGTCGTCGGAGTTCGGCGTGGACAGACCCAAGTGATAACGCAAGGAGCCTGCAAACGGGTCGCGGTGCGGGTTGAGGTGGCTGCCGCCCGGCAACAGCGCGAACATCGCGCCCTTGACGTTCGGGATGCTGCTCACCAAGGCCACGGTTTTCGGGCACAGCGCCTCGGCCGATGGCAGGGGTTTGTCGTACCACTTGAGGTAGAAACGCTTCCAACCCTTCTTGAAGAACGAGCCGAAACCGGCGTCGTTGTTCTTTTCGGCGGCGCGGATGTAACCCTCGTCGAACAGGTGCATGGCCTCTTCGCGGATCACTTCCCAGTTGTCCTTGAGCACATCCAGTTCCGGGAACTTGCTGCGGTCCAGGTAGGGCTTGGACGGCACAGCCGAGAACAGGTACATCAAGGCGTTATACGGGGCGAACAGCGCCGAATGGTTGACGAACTGGCGCAACACCGGCAAACGCGCCTTGCCGCGCAAGTGCACATACAGAATGCTGCCGATAAACAACGCCAGTACCGACAGTTTGGCGGCCAAAGAAAAGGTCATGCAGCAACTCCTGAAAATAAGCGCCTGGCCAGCAACCTCCCGTCAACGGGAAACCAGACGTAGCAGCCGGCCATGATAAACACTTGGGCCATTATGCAGAAGGCCCAGGCCGACCAGCTGATATACATCAAACCTATGGCGAGGGAGCTGGCTCCCTCGCCATAGGTGATCATCACGCCTGGGTTTCTTGCTCGGTAAACAGATCGCTGAACAGCATGCTCGACAGGTAACGCTCGCCGGAGTCCGGCAGGATCACCACGATAGTCTTGCCCTGCATTTCCGGCTTCTCGGCCAGACGCACGGCCACGGCCATGGCGGCGCCGCACGAGATACCGCACAAAATCCCCTCTTCCTGCATCAGGCGCAGGGCCATGGCCTTGGATTCGTCGTCGGTCACCAGTTCCACGCGGTCAACCATCGACAGGTCGAGGTTCTTCGGCACAAACCCGGCGCCGATGCCCTGGATTTTATGCGGGCTCGGCTTGATCTCTTCACCGGCCAGCGCCTGGGTGATCACCGGCGATACCATCGGCTCAACCGCCACCGACAGAATCGGCTTGCCGGCAATGTTCTTGATATAGCGCGAAACGCCGGTAATGGTGCCGCCAGTGCCCACGCCCGCCACCAGCACGTCCACGGCGCCATCGGTGTCGTTCCAGATTTCCGGGCCGGTGGTTTTCTCGTGGATCGCCGGGTTGGCCGGGTTTTCGAATTGGGCCGGCATAAAGTAGGTGGCCGGGTCGCTGGCGACGATTTCACCGGCCTTGTCGATAGCGCCCTTCATGCCCTTGGCCGGCTCGGTCAGCACCAGTTCGGCGCCGAGCGCCTTGAGCACTTTGCGCCGCTCGATGCTCATGGACGCCGGCATGGTCAGCAGCAGCTTGTAGCCACGCGCGGCGGCGACAAACGCCAGGCCGATGCCGGTGTTGCCGGAAGTCGGTTCGACAATGGTCATGCCCGGCTTGAGTTTGCCAGTGCTTTCGGCGTCCCAGATCATGTTGGCGCCAATGCGACACTTCACCGAATAGCCCGGGTTACGCCCCTCGATCTTGGCCAGGATGGTCACGCCACGCGGCGCGATGCGGTTGATCTGCACCAGGGGCGTGTTACCGATGGAGTGCGCGTTGTCTGCAAAGATACGGCTCATGACGGGTCCTTAAGGCAATTTCAAGAAGTCCCCAAGGGTATGCCTCAGGCCTTTAGGCGTCCAGTCAGAGGAACGTTGCGCCCGCGCGTGCGGTCCATCGCCTATACCGTTGGAGAGCATTGACATGAAACGTCGCTACAGTGGGCTGCTATGGATCGTCGCCGTACTGGTGGTAGTACTGATCGCCCTGGACCTGGCCCTGCCTTATCTGGTGCGTAATTACCTGAACGACAAGCTGGCCGACATGGGCGACTACCGTGGCCAAGTGACCGACGTGGACGTGGCGCTGTGGCGTGGCGCGTACAAGATCAACGGCCTGCAGATCGTCAAGGTCGACGGCAAGGTGCCCGTGCCGTTCGTCAAGGCGCCGTTGATCGACCTGGCGGTGAGCTGGCATTCGCTGTGGTACGACCACGCCGTGGTGGCCGAGGTGCAGTTCTTCCAGCCGGAGCTGAACTTCGTCGACGGTGGCAACCAGCAGGCGTCCCAGACCGGTAAAGGCACCGACTGGCGCGAGCAGTTGAGCAAGCTGTTGCCGATCACCCTCAACGAAGTGCGCATCCAGGACGGCAAGATTGCTTTCCACAATTTCAATTCCAAGCCGGCGGTGAACATGTACGCCACCGGGGTCAACGCCAGCTTCTACAACCTTACCAACGTGGTCGACGTCAAAGGCAAGCGTGACGCCACCTTCGAAGGCAAGGCGCAATTGCTGGGCCAGGCGCCATTGGAAGCCACAGCAGCGTTTGACCCGCTGAGCAATTTTGAAGATTTCGAATTCCGCTTTCGCGCCAAGGACATCCAGCTCAAGCGCCTGAACGACTTCGCCTCGGCCTATGGCAAGTTCGACTTCAAGGCCGGCACCGGTGACGTGGTAATTGAGGCCCAGGCCGATAAAGGCCAGTTGAACGGCTACATCAAGCCACTGCTGCGTGATGTAGAGGTCTTTGACTGGAAGCAGGATGTTGAAAACAAAGATAAAAATATCTTCCGCTCGATCTGGGAAGCCGTGGTCGGCGCCAGCGAAACCGTGCTGAAGAACCAGAACAAAAACCAGTTTGCCACCCGCGTGGAACTCAGTGGCAGCGTACATCAGCAAGATATCAGCGCGTTCTCCGCATTTTTGGCGATTTTGCGTAATGGTTTCATCCAGGCGTTCAATGCCCGCTACGAACAACCCAAGCCTTCCGCAGAGTAAATAGGGGGACTGGCGGGCTCCCACATGAGCATCAGCATAACCCCGCTCGTTGGGCTGCAATGTGACCGGCCATTCAGAGACTGAATAACCCGTCTGCGTTCACAGTCGCCAGGGCTGCGCGGTATAGTCCGGGCATTGATGAATTCGAGGAATGACCGATGAAGTTCGAAGGCACCCAGGCCTATGTGGCTACCGATGACCTGAAACTGGCCGTCAACGCCGCCATCACCCTGGAGCGGCCGTTGCTGGTCAAGGGCGAACCGGGCACCGGCAAGACTATGCTCGCCGAGCAGTTGGCCGAATCCTTCGGCGCCAAGCTGATCACCTGGCACATCAAGTCGACCACCAAGGCGCATCAGGGCCTGTATGAGTACGACGCGGTCAGCCGCCTGCGCGACTCGCAACTGGGCAACGAGAAAGTCCACGATGTGCGCAATTACCTGAAAAAGGGCAAGCTCTGGGAAGCTTTCGAGGCTGAGGAGCGCGTGATCCTGCTGATCGATGAAATCGACAAGGCCGACATTGAGTTCCCCAACGACCTGCTGCAAGAACTCGACAAGATGGAGTTCTACGTCTACGAAATCGACGAGACCATCAAGGCCAAGAAACGCCCGATCATCATCATTACCTCCAACAACGAAAAAGAGCTGCCGGACGCATTCCTGCGCCGCTGCTTCTTCCACTACATCGCCTTCCCCGACCGCAGCACCCTGCAAAAAATCGTCGACGTACATTACCCCGACATCAAGAAGGACTTGGTCAGCGAAGCGCTGGACGTGTTCTTCGACGTGCGCAAAGTGCCGGGCCTGAAGAAAAAGCCGTCCACCTCCGAACTGGTCGACTGGCTCAAGCTGCTGATGGCCGACAACATCGGCGAAGCCGTGCTGCGCGAACGCGACCCGACCAAAGCCATCCCGCCGCTGGCCGGCGCGTTGGTCAAGAACGAGCAAGACGTGCAGTTGCTGGAGCGTCTGGCGTTCATGAGCCGTCGCGGTAATCGCTGATGCTGCTCAACCTGTTCAACGAGATGCGCGCCGCCAAGGTGCCGGTGTCGGTGCGCGAGTTGCTCGACCTGATCAACGCGCTTAAACAGCGCGTGGTCTTCGCTGACATGGACGAGTTTTATTACTTGGCCAGGGCGATCCTGGTCAAGGACGAGCGGCATTTCGACAAGTTCGACCGCGCGTTCGGCGCCTATTTCAATGGCCTGGAAAAACTCGACGACCACTTGCAGGCGTTGATCCCTGAAGAATGGCTGCGCAAGGAATTCGAGCGCTCGCTGACCGACGAGGAGCGCGCGCAGATCCAGTCCCTTGGCGGCCTGGACAAGTTGATCGAAGAGTTCAAGAAACGCTTGGAAGAACAGAAAGAACGCCACGCCGGTGGCAACAAGTGGATCGGCACCGGTGGCACCAGCCCGTTTGGCTCCGGCGGCTACAACCCGGAAGGCATCCGGGTTGGCGACGCCGGCAAGCGCCAGGGCAAGGCCGTAAAGGTCTGGGACCAGCGCGAGTACAAGAACCTCGACGACCAGGTGGAATTGGGCACGCGCAATATCAAGATCGCCCTGCGCCGACTGCGCAAGTTTGCGCGCCAGGGTGCGGCCGAAGAGCTGGATATCGACGGCACCATCGACCACACGGCGCGGGATGCCGGGTTGCTGAATATCCAGATGCGCCCGGAGCGGCGCAACACCATCAAGCTGTTGCTGCTATTCGATATCGGCGGCTCGATGGACGCTCACGTAAAGATTTGCGAAGAGCTGTTTTCGGCGTGCAAGACCGAGTTCAAGCACCTGGAGTACTTCTACTTCCACAACTTCGTGTACGAGTCGGTGTGGAAGAACAACCAGCGCCGCACCTCGGAACGCACCTCCACCCAGGACCTGCTGCACAAGTACGGCGCCGATTACAAAGTGATCTTTATCGGCGATGCGTCGATGGCGCCGTATGAAATCACCCAGGCCGGCGGCAGTGTCGAGCACTGGAATGAAGAGCCTGGGTACGTGTGGATGCAGCGTTTCATGGCCAAGTACAAGAAGCTGATCTGGATTAACCCCTACCCGAAAGACACCTGGGGCTATACGGCGTCGACGGGGATTGTGCGCGAGTTGGTGGAGGATCAGATGTATCCGCTGACGTTGCGTGGGTTGGAAGAAGGGATGCGGTTTCTTTCCAAGTAAATGAAGATCAAATGTGGGAGCGGGCAAGCCCCCTCCCACATTTTCAGATAGCGTTAAACCGATGCAAAAACTCGATGTGCTGCCGATGCGCCGTCTCCTGCACCACCGGCGCCAACCTCACCTTTTCCCCCGGCAAACACTGCGCCAGCCGCGCCAGCGCCAACGGCGTCAACGCGCCCAAACGCGGATAGCCACCAATGGTCTGCCGATCATTGAGCAACACAATCGGTTGCCCATCCGGCGGCACCTGGATCGCGCCCAACGGGATCCCTTCAGAGATCAACGACGGCCCCTGGTACTGCAACGGCGTGCCCAGTAAACGCATGCCCATGCGATCGGCGCGGCTGTCCAGCGACCAGTCGGTATTGAACGCATCGAACAGGCTCTGCCCGCTGAACTGGCCGATCTGCGCGCCGACAATCACGTCCAGTGGTGCTTTTACCGGCAGTTCAGGCACGCTCAGCACCTTCATCGCCCCGCCCGTACCGGAATAAGCCAACCGCCCGCCTTCGGCCAAGGCCTTGCCGAAACCGTCCAGCCCACCCAATTCCTCGCGCACCACCGTGGCACAACTGCCCAGCACAGCCGGCGCATCAAACCCGCCGGGCGCTGCCAGGTAAGCTCGCGCACCGCTGAACGGCTGGGTAAAGCGCAGACGCTGACCCTTTTGCAGGATAAAACTGCGCCCAGGGCTGATGGCGCGCTCATCGATATAAGCGCCCAAATCCGCACCGGCCAACGCCAGCAAGCAATAGTCTTCAGCCTGCACGGTAAACCCGCCCAAGGTGATTTCCACCACCGGCGCAGCCAACGGGTTATCCAACAGCCAATTGGCCCAGGACCTCGACACCCAGTCCAGCGCGCCGCCCTGGGTCACGCCCAGGTGGCGCACGCCAAAGCGCCCGGCGTCCTGCAACAGGCACAGCGGCGTGCTGGCCTCGATCAACAAGCGGCTCATGCCTGCGCCTCCAACGGCGTGTCATCGCCACCCAGGTGGATAAATTCGGCGTGATCAATCGCTTCGAAACGCACCGTATCGCCCGGTTGCATCAGGCTGTAGCCGTCGCGCTCGCGGTCGAACAGTTTGGCCGGGGTGCGGCCGATCAGGTTCCAGCCACCCGGCGACACCACCGGGTAGGCGGCGGTTTGCCGCTCGGCAATGCCGACACTGCCGGCCGCCACGCGTTTACGCGGCGTGTTGAGGCGTGGCGTGGCGAGGATTTCGTCCACCAAGCCCATAAAGGCAAAGCCAGGCGCGAAGCCAAGGGCAAACACTTGGTATTCGTGGGCACTGTGGCGCTGAATCACGTCCTCGACGGATAAACCGCTGCGCTGGCTGAGCAACGTCAGTTCCGGGCCGACGCTCAGGTCGTACCACACCGGCAACACGTGGCACTGGCCACTGCCCTGCGCCTGGGGTTGCAAGTCGGTCAGCGCCTGATCGATCAGTTCCCGCGCTTGAGCCGGGCTTAACGCTGTGAGGTCGTAATGCACCATCAAGGTGGTGTAGGACGGCACCAGATCCACCAGTGCGGCGCCAAAACCCTCGCGCAGGCGTTGGGTGGCGGCGAGCATCCACGGCATATTGGCTTCAGCAATCACCTCAAACAGACGCACCATCAGGCAGTCGATGGCCACCACTTCGATGCGTGGCTTCATGCTGGCTTCATCGCCTCGCGGATGCGTTGCACAGCGGCGATCGAGCTGGCGTTGTCGCCGTGTACGCACAGGGTGTTGGCCTGCAACACCAAGGCGCTGCCGTCGCTGGCAGTCAAGGCTTGCCCACGGGAAATGGTCAGGGCTTGCTGCACAATGGTATCCGCATCATGGTGCACGGCGCCGGGCAACTGGCGGGAGACCAGATGGCCGTTTTGGTCGTAGGCTCGGTCGGCAAAGGCTTCGAACCACAGAGTCAGGCCGAATTCATCGCCCATCGCCTGGGCCTCGCGGTTGTCGCTTTTGGCCAACAGCATCAAGGGCAAGTCGCCATACGCGGCCACAGCCTGCATCACCGCGCGCAGTTGCGCCGGCTTGGCCATCATGTCGTTGTACAGCGCGCCGTGGGGTTTGACGTAGCTGACGCGGGTACCCTGGGCACGGCAAATGCCATCAAGGGCGCCGATCTGGTAGTGCATCAGGTCCTGAATTTCTTGCGGCGTATAGTTCATGGAGCGGCGGCCAAACCCTTGCAAGTCCTGGTAGGCCGGGTGCGCACCTATCTGCACACCGTGCTTGAGGGCCAGGCCGACAGTCTGGCGCATGATGCTCGGGTCGCCGGCATGGAAGCCGCAAGCCACGTTGGCGCAATCGATGAACGGCATGACCTCGGCGTCCAGACCCAGGGTCCAGTTGCCAAAGCTTTCGCCGATGTCGCAATTCAAAAGCAGACGGCTCACGGTGGTTGCTCCTGTAGGCTTTGTATTTTTTGTAGTGTGGGATTTTTTACGCAGAACTCGCAACTTGTCCTGACACCCTAACGGCGCTTATCGTGGAATGGCTCGATTTTTGGCGCTTGCCGGGTGCGGCGTCCAACTAATAAAAACCGATCCAAGCATAAGAAAAGTTGATCCCATGAATTTGAAGTTCCTCGAAACCTTCGTCTGGGTGGCCAAGCTCAAGAGCTTTCGCCTGACCGCCGAAAAGCTGTTCACCACCCAGGCCTCGATTTCCAGCCGCATCGCCGTGCTCGAGAGCGAGTTGGGCGTGAAGCTGTTGCTGCGCGACTCACGCGGCGTCAGCCTGACCCCGGAAGGCTTGAAGGTGCTCGATTATGCCGAGCAGATGATGGTGACCATGCAGGGCCTCAAGCAGTCCCTGGAGACCACCAGCAGCAAGGTCGGACGCATCCGGATCGGCGCCATGGACACAGTGATCCACACCTGGCTGAGCCAGTTGGTGGCGCAATTGATGGAGCACTTCCCGCGAGTAGAAATCGAACTGGTCGCCGATACAGCACTTAACCTCAGCGATCAGCTGCAAAAAGGCTTCCTCGACCTGATCCTGCAAACCGACCTGCTGCGCCAGGAAACCGTGCGCAGCCTGGAGCTGGCCAGCCATCCCATGGCCTGGATCGTCGCCAGCCAATCGATCTACAACCGCGACTACGCCTCCCTCGCCGAACTGGCCCAGGAGCGCATCATCACTTACTCGAAAAACTCCCACCCGCACCAGGATGTACTGAGCCTGATGCAAGCCAACGGTGTGGCCGCGCCGCGCATGAACTGTGTGAACTCGGTGTCGGCGATTACTCGCCTGCTGCGCGATGGTTTCGGCATTGGCGCGTTGCCGCCGGTGCTGGTGATGGAAGAATTGGCCCGTGGGGAATTGGTGATGCTGCCAATGGCGCAACGCCTGCCGAATTTGCAGGTGGTGGTGTCGTGGCGCGTGGGAGTGGAGTTGGTGGAGGAGATTGTCGGGTTGTGCCAGAAGGTGGTAGCGCGGTATGCCGAGGAAGTGGGTGAGGACCGGATGCTGCTGGCGAAACCGGATTAAAAAGGTGGGAGCTGGCTTGCCTGCGATAGCGGTCTATCAGTTACAGATGTGCAAACTGACCCACCGCTATCGCAGGCAAGCCAGCTCCCACAGGCCTCTAGAGGCCTTTAAGATCACGCTCTTCAATCGGCCGGCTCTGGCGCAGGCGCTTGCCGCCCAACACCACCCAGTCGATCAGGCGGAACAGGCATTCGATGCCGAACGACAACAGCATCGCCCCGCCCAGGCCCCAGCCCATCGCCTCAGGTGTCAGCAGGATCTGGTAGCTGTAGCCATTCCAGGTTTCCAGGCGGATATCCGGGTCGGCCGCCACCGCCACTTGCAGGGCGCGGATGTACCAAGGGCCTTGCATGGCCTGGAACTGCTTGTCCAACGCCACCTGGCGATCGAGCAAAGTGCCCAGGCTGTTGGCATCGCTGCGAAACACCGGGTCATCACTGGCGCGGTAGTGGGCCACCAGCGCCTGCAAGTCGCCATTGAAGAACTGCTGCGCCGTGGCATCAAAGCCGCGCAGGCCGGTCTGGGCTTCGATCAAATGGGCTTCGACGCGCTTGGCGTAGTCGTTGATAAACCCCGGCACTTGCACGCCGACCAACAAGCCAATGGCAAACAGCACCAACCGCAGATAACTGAGCAACATGGTCGATATCCTTACTCGGTAACGCCTTGGCTGACGCATTCACCACGTCGCCACAGGCTCCATTGGCCCGGTTCGTAGCGGGTCCAGTTTTCATTGTCGGTCAAGGGTTCGGTGGCGATCACCGTGACCACGTCATTGGGCGTGGTTTCAGCCTGAAAATCGACGATCACGTCGACATCTTTCAGGCGCGCCGGGCCAAACGGTGCGCGCCGGGTGATCTGTGCCAGTTTGGTCGAGCAGTAGCAAAACAGCCAGTCACCGTCGCTGAGCAGGCAGTTGAACACGCCTTTGCTGCGGTATTCGGCGCAGGCGGCGATCAGGTCCGGCAGCACTTGCTCGATGTCGACGGGCTCCGGGAAGGCTTCGCGCACGCGATTGAGCAGGTCACAGAACGCCGCTTCGCTGTCGGTATCGCCCACCGGCCGGTAGAACGTGGCGCGCGGGTTGAAGTCGGCCAATTGGCCGTTATGCGCAAAACACCAGTTACGGCCCCACAGTTCGCGCACGAACGGGTGAGTGTTAGCCAGGCTCACCTTGCCCACATTGGCTTGGCGGATATGGCCAATCACCACTTCACTTTTGATCGGATAACGTTGCACCAGCAGCGCAACTTCCGACTCGCTGCTCGCGGCCGGGTCCTGGAACAGCCGCAGGCCACGGCCTTCGTAAAACGCGATGCCCCAACCGTCGCGGTGGGGGCCGGTACGCCCGCCCCGTTGCATCAGCCCGGTAAAGCTGAACACGATATCGGTGGGGACGTTGGCACTCATGCCCAATAATTCACACATGCCAGGGCTCTCGCTGCAGGGCTTACAACGTTAAAGGCGCGGCTCAACCCGCAGGTTGCCGGCAGGCGCCGGGCGACGGAACGGCTCGTCGTCCTCGTCTACCGGCTCGGCGGCCAGTGCGGCGTCGGCGGCGGCCTTGCGCTCACGACGGGCGTTGGCGGCACGTTCAATGGGCCAGCGGATCAGCACGAACACGATATACACGCCAAACGCGATCATCGTGTACATGAACAGGTCGGAGATGGCCCGCCAGGCGTTATTGCCCACATGCAGCACCAGGTCCAGGGCGGTAATGGCCACGGCTGGCGCAAACTGGGTCTTGACCGGGTCGACGATGGTCGGGCTGAACAGCAACACCGCCATCAGCAATTGCAGCGGCTCGCGCAGCCAGCGCCAGATCCAGCGGGTCATGCGCCACCACACCAACAGGCAGCCCAAAGCGGCGAAGGCGTAAAGGCCCCAAGCGGTCAGATAGTCGTTCTCGGTCATGGTGTCCATGGCAAGGCTGGCAAAGAGGCGGCTATGATAACGGCTTTTGCGTGTCTCGGCTGCAATGCCTGCCACCATCCGCCAGACAGAGAGTGATCCATGCCCCTATCGACCGCCCCGATCGCCCGCAAGGCCCAAGGCCCCGACCCGTACGCCTGGCTGCAAGAACGTGACACACCTGAAGTCCTCGATTACCTCAAAGCCGAAAACGCCTGGCAGGAAGCCCAGCTCGCCGACCAGAAAGCCCTGCGTGAAAGCCTGTTCGAGGAGATCAAGGGCCGCATCCTGGAAACCGACCTGTCGTTGCCTTCGCCATGGGGCCCGTACCTGTATTACACGCGCACCACCGCCGGTGATGAATACGCCCGCCACTACCGCTGCCGTCGCCCGGCGGATGACAGCAACACCGTGGACGAAAGCAGCGAAGAACTGCTGCTGGACCCGAACGTGCTGGCCAACGGCGGCTTTTTCTCCCTCGGTGCGTTCAGCATCAGCCCCGACCACCAGCGCCTGGCCTACAGCCTCGACACCAATGGTGAAGAGATTTACACCTTGTACGTGAAGGAATTGGCCACCGGTAAGGTCAGCGAACTGGAGTTCGAAGACTGCGACGGCAGCATGACCTGGGCCAACGACAGCCTGACGCTGTTCTTCGGTGAGCTGGACGACACCCATCGCCCGCACAAGCTTTACCGCTACCGCCTGGATGGCACGGCAGCGCAGGAAGTATTCCACGAGCCCGACGGGCGGTTCTTCCTGCACTGCTACCGCTCCAGCTCCGAGCGCCAACTACTGTTGGCCCTGGGCAGCAAGACCACCAGCGAAATCTGGGTGCTGGACGCCGAGCAGCCGCAGCAGGCATTCACCTGCCTGGCGCGACGGGTTGAAGACCATGAATACGACGTCGACCACGGCATGCTGGATAACCAATGGACCTGGTTTATCCGCAGCAACCGTGATGGCATCAACTATGCGCTGTTCGTCGCCGCCGACACGGGCACTGCGCCAAGCGAGGATCAATGGCAAAACCTGATCCCCCACAGCGACGACGTGATGCTCGACGGCGTGACCCTCAATGCTGGCGCCATGACCTTGAGCCTGCGCATCGGCGGCTTGCCGGTGATCGAAGTGCACCCGCAGGGTTCGACCGCCTACCGTGTGGAGTTGCCTGACGCCGCCTACAGCCTTTACGTACAGAACAGCCTGGAATTTGCCAGCGACAAGATTCGCCTGCGTTATGAAGCCCTGAACCGTCCGGCCCAGGTGCGCCAGCTTGAACTGTCCAGCGGCGCGCAGATGGTGCTCAAGGAAACCCCGGTTCTCGGGGTGTTCAACGCCGACGATTATGTCAGCCAACGGCTGTGGGCGACTTCCGCAGATGGCACTCAGGTGCCGATCAGCCTGGTGGTCAAGCGTGATCAGCTGGGCAAACCCACGCCGCTGTACCTCTATGGCTACGGCGCCTACGGTTCAAGCCTCGACCCGTGGTTTTCCCATGCGCGCCTGAGCCTGCTGGAGCGCGGCGTGGCCTTTGCCATCGCGCATGTACGTGGCGGCGGCGAACTGGGTGAAGCCTGGTATCGCAATGGCAAGCAGGAACATAAACAGAACACGTTCAGCGACTTTATCGCCTGCGCCGAGCACTTGATCGCCGAAGGGCTGACCACCTCCAAGCAGCTGGCTATCAGCGGCGGCAGCGCCGGCGGCCTGTTGATCGGCGCGGTGCTCAATCAACGCCCGGAGCTGTTCCAGGCGGCGATTGCCGAAGTGCCGTTCGTCGACGTACTCAACACCATGCTCGACCCGGAACTGCCGCTGACCATCACCGAGTACGACGAATGGGGCAACCCGCAAGAGCCTGAGGTGTACGAACGCATCAAGGCCTACGCGCCCTATGAAAACGTCCAGGCCCAGGCTTACCCGCATATGCTGGTGATCGCCGGTTACAACGACAGCCGCGTGCAGTATTGGGAAGCGGCCAAGTGGGTGGCCAAATTGCGCGACACAAAAACCGACCGCAACCTGTTGCTGCTCAAGACTGAACTCGGTGCCGGCCATGGCGGGATGAGCGGGCGTTATCAGGGGTTACGTGACGTAGCGCTCGAATATGGATTTGTCTTCAAGGCCCTGGGCCTCGTTTAAGGAACTTAGTGGGGCGGTCCTGTCTGAACACAAGACCGCCCCACTTGATTGATGGACCAAGATTGCAGCTATGCCATTACCGACTCTGATGAACAACGAAATCCGCGACATGCTCATGGATTGCGGCCTGTTCGACCCGCTGTTACCGGAAGATTTTCACGTGGCCGCCGGCTACTTCAATATCAGCAGCATCGCCCGCGATGAGGTGATTTTCCTCGAGGGCGATGCCGGCACCTTCATGTGCATCCTGCACAGCGGCCAGGTGGCCGTGCAAAAAACCAATCACAGCGGCCAGCGCCTGACCATCGCCACCCTGCGCAGCGGCCGGGCCTTTGGCGAAATGGCGGTGCTGGACGGCGAGCGGCGCTCTGCCAGCTGCGTGGCCGCCAGTGATTGCGTGCTGTTGAACCTGGGCAAGGATGCGCTGGAAAAAATGCTCAACGAAGCCCCCAGAGTGGCGGCCAAGATCATTCGCGCGATTGCGATTGCCTTGTCCAAGCGCCTGCGCATGGCCGATGGGCAGTTACTGTCCCAGCAATTTTAACCACCGGGCGTCTTCGGCTTGCTGTCATTTTGCAGCAGGCCGGGCACCGTCTGATCCTTGGGTGGCGTTGGCAACACTATCGGCACCAGCGCGGGCGAACCATTCGCGCTGGCTTTGGGCGCCACGGGCGGGGTGACTTGCGGGTACAAGGTGGGCGTCGGCGTGCCCGGCGCACCGGGGGTTGGCGTAGGCGCCACGGGCACGGTTTGCGCCTCTTGTGCCTGCGCCGCACCCAATGTGAGCGCGCTCAACGCAATGACCGTTAGAATGCTGCACTTCATCGATGGCTCCATGGCCTGACCGGAATGTCGTAAGGCTACTCCCAACCGCGCAAGAATGCCCTTCCCAATGAGATTTCCATGAAACGTTTCGTTCTGCTCGACACCACTCCGATCCCCGACAACGGCGGTGCCTTGTGCCTGTTCGAATACGGCGAGGATTTTGTCATCAAGATCCAGGGCGGTGACGGCGGCCAGTTGATGAACACGCGCATGCATGGCTCCGAAGACGCGCTGGCGGAAATTCCTTGCCGCAAAGTCGCCGGCAGGCCGGGTTCGCGGGTATTGATCGGCGGCCTGGGCATGGGCTTTACCCTGGCGTCGGCCCTCAAGCATTTGGGCAAGAGCGCCGAAGTGGTGGTGGCGGAATTGGTGCCTGGCGTCGTGGAATGGAACCGCGGACCACTGGGGGAAAAGTCCGGCCGCCCGCTGCTGGACCCACGCACGGTGATCCGCCTGGAAGACGTAGCCAAAGTGCTGCAGGCCGAGCCCCAGGGCTTTGACGCGATCATGCTGGATGTGGACAACGGCCCCGAAGGCCTGACGCAAAAAGCCAACAGTTGGCTGTATTCGGCCGGTGGCCTGGCCGCGTGTGCCAAGGCGCTGCGGCCTAAAGGCGTGCTGGCGGTGTGGTCAGCCAGCGCCGACAAGCTGTTCAGCGACAAACTGCGCAAAGCCGGGTTCAAGGCCGAGGAAGTGCAGGTGTTCGCCCATGGCAACAAGGGCACCCGGCATACCATCTGGATTGCCGAGAAGCTCAAGGGCTGAGGCAAACCCACAAACGCCATAGATCCAAATGTGGGAGCCAGCTCCCACATTGCTCCTGTGTCAGTTTCGGGATTTGCGGTAATCGATCACATACGGCACTTTTTTCTCGAAGGTCTTGTCCAGTTCGCCCTGATCCAGCTTGGTCATACCGCCCAGCTGCTTGGCAGTAAAACCGCTGCTGCCCACCTGCGAACCCGGCGCCAGGCTGACCATACGCTTGGCGACCGCTTCAATCGCATCCTTGTAGCCGCCCTTTTTGTTCAGGTTGTACGCCTTCAAGTCAATCTGCGTGCGCAGCCAGTTGCCCCAGTAGAACTCCAGGAATTCCGGGGCAATCGCGCCATCGTCCGGCTTGCCGTAGGCGGCCTTGCGGGTGAAGTACACCAGGCTGCGAAACGTATCGTCCTGCAGGTTCTTGAAGCCCAGGTGCGCAGGCAGTTGCTGCGGCGGCAGGGTCTGGCCTTGATTGTCCTTGAGCCAGACCTTGCGGGCCGCCTCCATGCGCTGCCAGAAGGTGTTCATGTCGGCACTGTTGCTGAAGTCATCGGTCACCTTGACCCACATTTTCAATTGCGGGCCGCCGCCGGGCACTTCCCACAAGGTGGTGAAACTGTGATGACCGTCGGTCAGGTACAACTGGCCACCGGGGCCGACCACCACGGTCTTCATGTCATCGGGATGGGTGCCCACCGGGTCCTTGCAGGTAAAGCTGGTGGGTTGGTGCAGGTCGGCTTTCTTCGGCACGTTGTCGGCGGCGCCCTGGCCGTTGGTTTCGCAGTATTCGTCGAACACCTTGGCCGGTTTGTCGGCGAACAGCCCCAGGCTGTAGTAGATCTGGTCAAAGCCCACCACGGCCTGGGTCGGGTGCAGTTGCTCAAGGGCCACCTCGATTACCTGGCCGGGCTTGGGTGTAGAGAACGCCTGGGCTTGAGCGGCCAGCACGCTGAGCAGCAGGGCTGCGGTCCATGTGTACACACGCATAGGTTTCAGATCCTTGTGAAGTGAATGTGCCGATACTACAAACGTTCGCTCAAGCCAGGCTGTACCGCCGCTGAAAAAGCCAGCGGTCATTTACCGCGCAAGCGGCTAGAATCAACCCTATCCGTGAACCCCCAAATAGCCAGGAGCCATGATGAGCTCGACCAACCCGCCCTCCCACACCGCCAAGCTGGACCGCATCCTCGCCGATGCCCAGCGCGACCGGGAAATGGGCTACCGCGACAAAGCCTTGAAGATGTACCCGCACGTGTGCGGCCGCTGTGCCCGTGAGTTTGCCGGCAAACGCTTGAGCGAACTGACCGTACACCATCGCAACCACAATCATGATGACAACCCCCAGGACGGTTCCAACTGGGAGTTGCTGTGCCTGTATTGCCACGACAACGAACACTCGCGCTACACCGACCAGCAGTATTTCGGCGAAGGCTCCACCAGCAGCCCGACGATTGCCAAGGCGACGCACAACCCGTTTGCGGCGTTGGCGGGGTTGATGAAGAAGGACGACTGAAGCCCTTCTTTGTCTGTGCCGGCCTCATCGCAGGCAAGCCAGCTCCCACAGGGGAATGCATTCCAAGTGTGGGAGCCGGGCTTGCCCGCGATAGCGATCGCCCAAGCAACACATGCCTCCAAGGCCGTATAATCGCGGTTTTCCTCCAAGGCACCCTTCCCCGTGGGCAATAAACGCTACAGCTGCATCGGTCTGTATAACCCCAAATCCCCCGAAAACGTCGGCTCGGTGATGCGCGCCGCCGGCTGCTACGGCGTGGCCTCGGTGTTTTACACCGGCGTGCGTTACGAGCGCGCCCGGGACTTCATCACCGACACCAAGAAGGTCCACCACGACATTCCGCTGATCGGCATCGATGACCTGAAAAAGATCCTGCCGCTGGGCTGTATCCCGGTCGCCGTGGAGCTGGTAGAAGGCGCCCGCCCGCTGCCCGAGTACACGCACCCCGACCGCGCGCTGTACATCTTCGGCCCCGAAGACGGCTCGCTGGACAAAGAGATCCGCGACTGGTGTGAAGACGTGGTGTATATCCCGACCACCGGCTGCATGAACCTGGCCGCCACCGTCAATGTGGTGCTCTACGACCGTCTGGCCAAGGGCAACAACACCCGCTCAGGCCCCAAGTACTGATATTTCGGGAACATCCGCCGCCTGCAAACAGTCAGCTACTTACACTTGCCTTTGTTGGAGACACACCATGAGCGACAGCAAAACCCTGCGACCTATCATCGAACACCTGCAACCCGCCCCCAAAAGCGAGCAAAACGTGCACGGGTCGGAACGCATTCTTTCGGTGGCCGGCGGTGTGATGATGGTCGGCAAAGGCCTGCGCCGTGGCGGCATCTTCGGGCTGATCCAGGTGGCGATTGGTGGCGTGGCGCTGGTGCGCGGCGTAACCGGGCACAGCTCGCTCAAGGACAAGCTGGAGCAAGGTCGTCAGGAAATGAACAGCGTGCGTACCAAGATCGAACGCGCGGGCGAAGAGTTGAAGAACTTGAAGACCAAGGCTGAAGTGGCGGCGGAGAAAGCCACTAAATAATCAAGCTGAATGCGGTCAACTGTGGGAGCGGGCTTGCCCGCTCCCACATTTTTGCTGTGTGCAAGGCTGGAATCAGTGCAGTAACTTGGAGTCCAGCACCACCGACGACTCGCCAATCACACTCTCGGCCAACTGCACAAACTCCGCCGTAGTAACGCTGTTCGCCCGCATCACTGCCTGTGCCAGATCATCCAGCGAGCGCTTGTTGTGGGTCTTGACGCGGATCTCGCGGTCCAGCTCCTGCAACACCAGCACCGCCCGCGCCACGGTCGCACCGTTGACCTGATCGCCGCGCAGGCTGGTCACGCCCTTGCCTTCCTTGGCCAACCGCGTCTGGATTGCCGCATAGCGCTCATCGGTAATGCCGCCGGCACGCCGCAGCAGTTCAATGGCGTAATACTCGCCCAACCCTTCGCTGATCCAGTCACTGGTATCGTGGTCGTTGAAACGACCAATGGCTTGCACCACTTCGCGCAGCAACGCGCTGCTGCCGTTTTCGCTGATCAGCGGCGTGCGGCTGTTGAGGTAGATCGAGTCGCGCGATGCGAAAGCGCCACGGCGCAGCGGGTCGCTGGCGCCGACGATCAACAGCTTGGCCGGATGGCGTGGCAGCGCGGCTTCTACTTGCGGCCACACGAATGTCAGCAGCGTCAGCACGTCCATGCGGCGCATGGCCTGGCCCTTGGGCGAGGCCACGGTGACTTCGGTTTCACCCAGCCGCACCCGACGACTGCCCAGGTTACCCGCGAGCATCCAGCCGGTGGGCCGGTCGAACAGGCGGGACACATTGTCGATACGGAACTTGTGCTTGCCGACACGCGGCCAGGCGGTTTCAACGCTTTTCCAGCCGGCCGGCAACTCGAACATCAGCCGCGACACCAACTCGATACCGTCCTGCTGATCGAGCCGCGCAGCCGGCACCAGGTCTTCGCCGCGAAACAGCGCCCAACTCGGCGTCATCCGCGCCTCATACACGCCCGCCTTACGCGCATGGGTGAGGCGCACGCGGTAAGTCAGGCTGGCCTTGTCGGCGCTGGGTTGCCACAGGCCACGGCTGCCGGTGACCTGCCATTGGCCGTCGGCCTTGAAGTCGCTGTAGTCGCCGTCACGGCCCAAATCGAAGTTCAGGCTGCGCACGGCCGAGCCCTGGGACAGGCTCACGCGCACCTCAGCCTGATCACTCTGGGGCAGCAGCTTGACGTGATAATCGAGGTCGACTTTCTTCGCGCACCACGCAGGCAGGCTCAATGCCAGCAGCACCAAGGATGCCGCCAGCCGGGTTGCCACCCTCATACACACTCCTTTTTTCAGCCCGCGCGGAAGATCAGGTAATCCTCCCAGTCATCTTCGGGCACGCTGCCTTCGGCGAGCATGCGGCCGGACTGGGAAATGCGTTCATGGTGCACGGCATCGCGGTCCCCACACACCAAGTGGTGCCACAGCGGCAGGTCCTTGCGTTCGCTGACCAGGCGGTAGCCGCAGGTCGGCGGCAGCCATTTGAACTGGTCGGCCTGGCCCGGCGTGAGCTGGATGCAATCGGGCACCGAGGCGCGGCGGTTGGCGTAGTCGCTGCACTGGCAGGTTTTGAGGTCCAGCAGTTTGCAGGCGATGCGCGTGTAATAGACGCTGTTGTCCTCTTCATCCTCAAGCTTTTGCAGGCAGCACAGGCCACAGCCGTCGCACAACGACTCCCACTCCTCCTGGTCGAGGTGTTCAAGGGTTTTGCGTATCCAGAAAGGTTCGACTTTGGCGGCCATGGCTCTACATCAGTATCGATAGGTGAAAAGGCCGCCAGTCTAGTGCCCAAGGCTCCCGGAACCAAGCGCTTACGACTGGCGGTGTAACAACACTTGTCAGTCTAGTGGGCGCGCAGTAGCTTTGAGGGCCGAATTGACGATCAGGAACTGCCCATGACACGCGTTGCCGATTACCCGATCCACACCCAATTCACCGAGCGCTGGTCGCCGCGTGCCTTTACCGGCGAAAGCATCCCGCAAGAGACCCTGCTGAGTTTCTTCGAGGCCGCACGCTGGGCGCCGTCGGCCTATAACTCGCAGCCATGGCGCTTTCTCTACGCGCGCCGCGACACGCCAAACTGGGAGCGTTTCCTGGGTCTGCTCAATGAATTCAACCGTAATTGGGCGCAACACGCGTCGGCCCTGGTAATCATCGCCTCGAAGACCGACTTCACCGCCCCGGGCGCCAGCGAAGAAACCCCGGCCTTGTGGCACACCTTCGACACCGGCTCAGCCTGGGGCCACCTGGCGCTGCAAGCCAGCCTCAGCGGCTGGCACACCCACGGCATGGCCGGTTTCGATCAGGAGCTGACCCGCAAGGAGCTGAAGATTCCAGAAGGTTACGCGCTGCATGCAGCCGTAGCGGTGGGCAAGCTGGGCGACAAGTCGAGCTTGCCGGAGTACTTGCAAGGTCGTGAAGCGCCGAGCCCGCGCAAGCCGCTGAGCGAGCTGGTGTCGGAAGGTGACTTCAGCCTGTAAGCCTTGCGTAGAACCCAAATGTGTGAGGCCTTGTGTGGGAGCTGGCTTGCCTGCGATGCAGGCACCTCGGTGAATCAGGTAGACCGAGGTGATGCTATCGCAGGCAAGCCAGCTCCCACATAAGCCAGCTACAACATTTGCCATGTGTTGTGTCAGTAACCGCGTTCGAAGCTGACTTCCCCGCGCAGCGCATCCTTGGCCTGATAAGCCCGCAGATTCTGCACAAACAACTCCACCATCATCCCCGGCGACGTCGGCGCGGAGCTGTGCCCGGTCAGCAGCAAGCCCCAGGCGGTCCAGAACGGATGGCGCTGCGGCAGTGGCTCCTGACGGCATACGTCGATCACCGCGCCGGCCAGGTGGCCTTCTTTTAATGCTTCGACCAAATCGGCATCGACCACCGCCACGCCGCGTCCGACGTTGATAAACAACCCGGTCGGCTTGAATTGCTTGAACAGCGCCGCGTCGTACAAATCATGGGTTTCGGGGGTGTTGGGCAGCAGGTTAATCACATAGTCCACCTCGCCCACCAGCCGGCTCAGTTGCTCCAGCCCGGCCACTTCGATAAACGGTGCCTGCTCCCGCGCACTGCTGGCAATCCCGTAGAGCTTGACGCCAAACGGCACCAGGAAGTCGGCAACGCTCTGGCCGATGTCGCCGGTACCAACCACCAGCACCTTGCGCCCGGCCAGGCTCTGGCCCATGCGGTTGTCCCATTTGCGCTCGACCTGGCTGACCAGCCGCGCCAGCACTTCGCGCTCGTGCCCGAGCATATAGGTGAGCACGAACTCGGCCATGACCTGGCCAAAAATGCCAACCGCACGGGTCAGGCGATAGTCGCGCGGCAAGCCATCGGCCAGCAGCGGCGTAATACCCGCCCAGGTCGATTGCAGCCATTGCGGCTTATGCCCCTGGCGCAGCAACGTGGCGAGCAGGTCCGGCTGGCCCAGCCATACCGGGCAATCGGCGGCCAGGCGCGACAGTTCGGCCGAGTCGCCGCTGGTCAACACCTCAACGTCCGGGGCCGCTTCGCTCAGCAATTGGGCGTAGAGCGGGTGATCCTGTTCAGCAATCAGAACACGCATGGTTCAAACCTTTCAAAAACACTGCAGACGGCCGCCCGCTTCCTTACGGCCACCGCCCATCGAATACGAGTCCATAAAAGAACGTGCCCCGAACGGGGCACTGACCGGTTACATCGGGTCGTTGCGGCGCAGCAGCTCTTCGGGCAAGTGCTCGATGTACTCGTCCTCGGCCGGCGGCATTTGCAGGTGGTAGCCCTGCTTGTCGAGGTTTTCCAGGACCACGGTAATGTCCTCGCGCGACAGCTTGCGCTCGGGCGTCAGTATCATCTCGAACGCGAGATGGGCCTTGCCAAAGGCGGCCATCAACGGCTCAGGTACGCGCTCCAGCGCATCGCTTTTGAGCACGTAGAGGTACATCCCGTCTTTTTTCAAACTGCGATAGATGGAGCAAATACGTTTCAAGGCTGTTCTCCGGCAGTGGCCAGGCTGTCGAGCAGCGCCTGGCCCATCAACTCGCGGCGCCAGCCACGCAGCGAGTCTGGCAATGTATAAGGCCCATCGGGGTAGCCACTTTTAACCAGGGCTTCGAGGGTTTTCTTGCGCAGCATCAGTTCCGGTGCCATTTCCAGGCGTTCGGCTTCGGCCTGGCCCAGGGCGCGCAGTTGCTTGATCAGCGCAGCAGCGTCCACCGGCAGCGGCTCAGCCACAGCGGGCGGCCACTGGTCCATCGACACACTGCCGGCGCGTTTGATCAGGTCCAGCAGGAACTGGCCATCCTGACGCACGGTACGCGGGTGCATGTCTTCGATCTTGCCCAACGCGGCGAGGTTATCCGGCTGGGATTTGGCCAGGGGCCACAACGAGTGCTCACGAATGATGCGGTTGCGCGGCAGGTCTCGGGCGCGGGCCTGCTGCTCGCGCCAGGCGCAGAGTTCGCGCAATACGGCGAGCTGGGCACGCGAGAGTTTCCACGCCAGCTTGGCGTCGCGGTACACCTCATACGGGTCGACTTCGCGGCGCAGGTTAGCCACCAGTTCGGCGCCGTCATCCAGTACCCAGGCGTATTTGTCATCCGATAGCTGCGGGCGCAAGCGCACATAAACTTCGGCCAGGTGCACCGCATCTTCGGCGGCGTAGCTCACTTGCGTCTCGGACAATGGCCGCTGCAGCCAGTCCGAGCGGGTCTCACCCTTGGGCAGCTCAATGTCGAGCACTGCTTGCACCAGCCGCGAGTAGCCCATGGAGAAACCGAGGTTCAGGTACGCCGCCGCCAATTGCGTGTCGACCAACGGCACCGGCAGGCTGCCGGTCAGGCGCAGCAGCACTTCCAGGTCTTCGCTGCAGGCGTGCACCACCTTGATCACCGCCGGGTTCTCCAGCAAGGCGGCCAAGGGTTGCCAGTTATCGATGGTCAGGGGGTCGATCAGGTAAGCGCGAACGCCATCACCGATCTGGATCAGCCCGGCAATGGGATAAAAAGTGTCGACCCGCATGAATTCGGTGTCGAGGGCGACGAATGGCAACTGCTGCCATTCGGCGCAATGCTGGCCGAGGCTATCGTTGTCGCAGATCCAGTGAATATCGATGGCCACACGGCTCTCCCTTGAAGAATGGCGCGCAGTATATATCGCGAAAGGGACTTGCGAGCATCCGCAGTGCACACACCATCATGAAAACTCTTACAAGAGATGGAGAATAGTCCGGCAGGCGGGAGTTAGCCTCTCTTACGCAAAACGTAGACACGCCACAGCTTGGAGCCCGGCAGGAACTCCTGTTGATGGAGGACTTTGAAACCGGCCTGGCGGAATTCGTCCTCCACCAGTGTGCGTGAGTTCACCGAGACGATCACTGTGTCGCGGCTGACGCGATGGAATTCGCGCAACAGCGCCATGCGCACGTCGCTGCCGGGCACATGACGAAACAACTCCAGGCAGAAAATGCAGTCCACCGCGTTGGCCGACAGGCCGATGGAAAACGCCGAACCCTGGAATGTTTTGACCCGCTTGAGCAACGCCGCCGGGTGGTGGGTGCGCGCATGGTCGAGCATGTCCTGGGAATTGTCCGAGGCCAGGATCACCCGGTTGACGTGTTCGGCCAACACGGGCCAGAACCGGCCAGAGCCACACGCCAGGTCGAGGATCAACCCGGGCTCGCCGGCCACTTTCAACGCCTGGCGCACCAACCGTTCATCGCGCCAGGCCGACAGACGCTTGAGCAGCGCGGGCGGACGCGTGTTGCCGCAGACCTGGGCATGCTCGCGGTCACAGCGTTCGGCGAATTCGATCTCGATAGAGGATGGAGGTTGTGGCGACATCGCGGGCTCATGTGGGTGGAACGGTAGTGAACGACCTTGAACCGCAGCTTAACCACTGCAACGTGAAAAAAAGGTTGAAACCGTAACTCCCACAGAAAAGCAGCTCTTCGGTGTATCCAAATCTGCTGCCAGCAGATCACGCCTGATGCAGATACCAACGCCAATCCTGCTCCCCCACCTCCCCCATGAACTGGCGATACTCCGCACGTTTCACCGCCAAATAAACACCGAGAAACTCACTGCCAAACGTCTCCCGCGCCCAGCTGGAACCCTCCAGCGCACGCAAGGTGGTCAGCCAGTCAGTGGGCAGCAATGCATTGGCTTGGGCGTACCCGTTGCCCTCCACCGGCGCCCCTGGGTCACGCTGTTCGCGAATACCTCGGTGAATACCCGCCAGGATGGCAGCGGCAGCCAGGTAAGGGTTGGCGTCGGCCCCGCAAATCCGGTGTTCGATATGCCGCGAATGAGCCGGCCCACCCGGCACGCGCAGGCTGACGGTGCGGTTGTCCACGCCCCAGGTAGCCGCCAGCGGCGCATAACTGTTGGTCTGGAAGCGCCGGTAGGAGTTGGCATTCGGGCAAAACATCAGCAGCGAATCGTGCAAGGTGCTGAGCATGCCGCCCACCGCCTGGCGCAGCAGCGGCGTGCCATCGGCCGCCTCACTGGCGAACAGGTTATTGCCCTGAGCATCCGCCAGGCTCACATGCATGTGCATGCCGGTGCCCGCCAGGTCATCGAACGGCTTGGCCATAAAGCAGGCCGTCATCCCATGCTTATGCGCCACGCCCTTGACCAGGCGCTTGTAGCGCACCGCTTCGTCCATGGCCTGCAGAGCATCGGCGCGATGTTCCAGGGTAATTTCCACCTGGCCCGGCGCGTACTCGGAAATCGCCGTGCGCGCCGGAATGCCTTGCAGCTTGCAAGCGCTGTAGAGGTCGGCCAGGAACGGCTCGATCTGCTCCAGCTCACGCAAGCCGTATACCTGGGTCGAGCGTGGACGATTACCGTCAACATCCCGCGCCGGTTGCGGGCGGCCGTTGCTGTCGGGTTTCTGGTCGAGCAGGTAAAACTCCAACTCCGCCGCCATCACCGGGTAAAACCCGTCTGCCTTGAGCCCGTCGATCACCTTGGCCAGCACATGCCGAGGGTCCGCCACGGTGGCCGGCAAGCCTTCGGTGGGGTGCATGCTGACTTGCACAGCGGCTGTCGGGATCAGGCGCCACGGCATGCGCTGCAAGCTGCCGCTGACCGGGTAGGCACGGCAGTCGATATCGCCGACTTCCCACACCAGCCCGGAGTTTTCCACGTCATCGCCGTTAATCGTCAGGCCCAGGATGGTGCTGGGCAACGGGCGGCCACTTTCATACACCGCCAGCAGCTCATCGCGGTGCAGCAACTTGCCGCGGGGTACGCCGTTGTTGTCGAGGATAAACAGCTCGAACATTTCGATGTCCGGGTGTTGCTCAAGAAAAGACTGGGCTTCTTGCAGGCTGGCAAAAACACTCATGGGAACTCTCATACGTTTGCGTCAGGCAGGCGCACGGGCGCCGCCGGGCAGATGCGCACAGGTGCGCGTCATCCATGGGGCAGATCAACGTAGGAGAAAGGTATCTGGTGGGCGCGCGTGTCGGCAGTGGAACAAGGCCCAGAAGGCGAGCGCGGACGGCAGTGTCGCGAGGTGAGTGTCGGGAGAGCCGTCCATGCGGGATTCACAGTGAGGTAGATGCCCGGCAGCGTCACACGCGCGCAAAGGTTGTTCAATTCAGGGTTGACGGAGTTTGGTTGCAGCCTGGCTAAACAATTGCCATCCCTGCGTTTAGCTGGAAATAATGGCGACCCGAGCATGCCCAAGGATTCGACCGCATGAAAACGCCCCTGGCCTTCTGTTTACTGGCAAGCGTGACCAGCCACGCCCTGGCCGACTCACGCCTGGACGAGGTGCTGCAAAACGGCACCCTCAGCGTCTGCACCACCGGCGACTACAAGCCCTACACCGCGTTGCGTGCCGATGGGCGCTATGAAGGCATTGATATCGCCATGGCCGAGTCCCTGGCCAAGAGCCTCAATGCCAACATCAAATGGGTGCCCACCACCTGGAAAACCCTGATGCCGGACTTTCTCGCCCAGCGCTGCGACATCGCGGTGGGCGGCATTTCGGTGTCGTTGGAGCGCCAGAAAAAAGCCTTCTTCAGCCAGCCTCTCGGCGTTGACGGCAAGATCCCGCTGGTGCGCTGCGCCGATGTGCAGCGTTACCAGAGCGTCGAGCAGATCAACCAGCCGCAGGTGCGCGTGATCGAGCCGGCAGGCGGCACCAATGAGGTGTTTGCCCGCGCCCACCTGGCCAAAGCGCAGATCCGCCTGCATGACAACGTGACGATTTTCGACGAACTGCTGGCGGGCAAGGCCGACGTGATGATCACCGACGCCAGCGAAGCGCGCTTCCAGCAAAAACAGAAGCCTGGGCTGTGTGCGGTCAACCCTGAGCGGCAGATGCAATACAGCGAAAAAGCCTTTTTGCTGCCTCGCGACGACGTGGCATGGAAAAGCTATGTCGACCAGTGGCTGCACCTGAGCATGGCCACCGGGGTGTATGACGGCATCGTCAATCAATGGCTGGCGGCGCCCTGAGCAGGAGCCGTCTACGCTGTGCTCACATCAACAATAAAGAGGGATCGGTAATGAAGGGATTGCTCCGACTCACCTGCCTGCTGCTGCTGGGTTTCAGCCAGGTGCACGCGGCCACTCAGGATGAGGACGCCCAGGCCGCCAAGGCGTTGCTGGAAAAGGCCGTCACCTACTTTCAAAGCAACGGCGACAAGGCGTTCGCCGCGTTCAGCCGCCAGGGTGAGTTTATCGACCATGACCGCTACGTGTTCGTGGTTGATACCAAGGGTGTGCTGCTGGCCAGCGGCGGGCCCTCCTCTGCATTGATCGGCCGCGATGTGTCCGAAGTGCTCGGGCCAGACCTGCAAGCGTCGTTCAAAAAGGCACTGACCGTGCCCGAAGGCCAAGGCATCCAACAAGCCGACTACCGCTGGCAGAACTGGAACGACGGCAAGGTTGAGCACAAGCGTGTGTTTTACCAGCGCGTGGGTGAGCGCATTCTCGCGGTGGGTTACTACTTGCCACGGGCCACGCCGGAGCAGGCCCGGGCGCTGCGCAACAAGGCAGTGAATGCTCTGCTCAAGGATGAAGCCGGCACGCTCAAGGCGATCAATTCACTGCAGGGCGGGTTTCTGCAGGATGATTTGTATGTGTTTGTGGTTGACCTGGATACCGGGCGCTATGTGGCGCACGGCACCAACCTGCGCCTGATCAATACCGACTTTCGCAAGATCAAAGACCCGGATGGCAAGCCGGTGGGTGAGCCGATCCTGAAGCTGATGGCCGAGCAGGATCAGGGGGAATACAAGTACCGCTGGAAGAACCCGGTGACCGAGAAGGTTGAAAACAAGCATGCGTACGTGCGCAAGGCCGGGCATTTGATGGTGGCGGTTGGGTACTACAGCCCCTGATCTAAGTTGGAATGCCATCCATTGTGTCAGTTAACGTGCTTTGTCTTCACGGCCACGCAGCACACGATTGGGCATCGCAATCGCCGCCGCCAACCCCAGCAACGACACCGCCGCGCTCACCATCAACAAATGCCGGAACGTCACCGCCAGTTCCCCGCGCAAGGCATCCTGCGCAGGGCCCGGCGCGGCGTTCAGGCCGTCGAGCAACACGTTGCCGGAACTGCCTTCAGCCCCCAGCGCACCGCTGGCCAAATGCGCAAAGCTTGAATCCTGCAACAACGCCAGCAACAGCGCCGACATGCACGCCACCCCGACCGCCCCGCCCAGCGAGCGGAACAGGTTAGTGGTGCTGGTGGCCACGCCAATGTCGCGCTGCTCCACCGAGTTCTGCGTCCCCACCAGGGACGTCGGAAACTGCATCCCCGCCGCAATCCCGCACAGCAGCATAAACACCGCTGTAAGCGCCACGGCTTGCGGCGCGCTGTAGGCCATGCCGAGAATCGCCAGCGGGCTCAACAACGCGCCGGTCAGAATCATCGGTTTATAGCGCCCGGTCACCGAGGTCATGCGCCCGGCGAAATAAGCGCCCATCGGCAAGCCCATGGCCAACGGCAGCAAGTGCAAGGCGGCGCTGTCGGCACCCGAGCCGGTCACCGTCTGATAACGCAACGGCATCAACACCGTCAGGGAAATCGCCTGGAAGCTGGTGAAGAAAATCGTGCACCAGCACAGCACCGCGCTGCGGTTGGCAAACAGGTGCATCGGCAACAACGGCTCACGCGCCCGGCGTTCGTGCCACACGAACACCGTCAAGGCCACCAGCGCGCAGGCCAACAGCCCCAGTACTTGCTCGTCACGCCAATGATGGCCCTGGCCGATTTCAGTGATGCCCAGCAGCAAGGCAGTCAGGCCGATGATCATCAGCACGGTGCCGAGGTAATCGATAATCGGCTTGCGCTGCGGCACCGGCAGGCCCACCAGTGTGCGGTGCGCCACGTACCAGGCGCCGGCGCCCAGCGGCAGGTTGATCAAAAACCCCCAGCGCCACGACAGGTATTCGGTCATGTACCCGCCCAGCACCGGCCCGGCCACACTGGCCACCGCGTACATGCTGCTGAAATAACCCTGGTAACGCCCACGCTCGCGGGGCGGGATGATGTCGCCGATGATCGCCTGGCTCACCGAGATCATCCCGCCGGCACCGATGCCCTGGAGAATCCGCGCCAGCACCAACTGCTCCATGCTTTGCGCCATGCCGCAGAACAGCGAGGCCAGGGTGAACACACCCATGCCGATCAACATCATCGGCCGACGCCCGTACAAGTCGCCAAGCTTGCCGTAGATCGGCACGGCCACGGTCATCGCCACCATGTAGCCGGAGATGACCCAGGCCAGCAGGTTTACATCGTGAAACTGCGCAGAAATCGCTGGCATCGACACGGCGACAATGGTCTGGTCCAGGGCACCCAGGAAGATCGCCAGCATCAAGGCGGCGAGCACACTGCGAACGGCAGGAACGGGTGGAGCGGGTTGGTTGACGCTGGTCACGGCAGAACCTTCGAGCAAGGCCCGCAGGCAAGGAAGAGCCTGCGGGAATGCTGGATACGATAGCAGGCTACTCGATAGCTTCGTAAGGAAGCCCGACGTAATTTTCTGCGATGGTCTGGCGCCCCGCCTGCGAATGGATGAAATACTCCAGCTCGCTCTGCGCAATGCGCTGGCTGAAGCCGTCGGCCTCAGGGAACTGGTGCAACATCGAGGTCATCCACCAGGAAAACCGCTCGGCCTTCCACACCCGGCGCAGGCAGATGGCCGAGTATTTTTCCAGCAGGTCCACGCGGCCCTCGCGGTACACCTTGAGCATGATCCGAAACAAGGTGCTCACATCACTGGCCGCCAGGTTCAAGCCTTTGGCGCCGGTGGGCGGCACGATATGCGCGGCGTCACCGAGCAGGAACAGGCGCCCGTACTGCATGGGTTCGACCACAAAGCTGCGCAGCGGCGCGATGCTTTTTTCGATTGAAGGCCCGGTGACCAACTGTTCAGCCAATTGGCTGGGCAGGCGGGTTTTCAGCTCGGCCCAGAAACGCTCATCCGACCAATCATCCAGAGGCTCATCGACCGGAACCTGCAAGTAATAGCGGCTGCGGGTCGGCGAGCGCATGCTGCACAACGCAAAGCCACGCGAATGTTTGGCATACACCAGTTCGTCATGCACCGGCGGCGTATCGGCGAGGATGCCCAACCAGCCGAACGGATAGACGCGCTCGAACACCTGCAACGACTGCGCCGGAATCGACTGGCGCGCCACGCCGTGGAAACCGTCGCACCCGGCGATGTAATCGCAGTCCAGGCGAAAGCGTTCGCCCTGGTGTTCGAAGGTGAGCCAGGGCCGATCAGTTTTAAGGTCATGGGGCTGCACGTCGCGCGCTTCGTACAGGGTCACAGCGCCGGCAGCCTCGCGGGCGGCCATCAGGTCGCGGGTGACTTCGGTCTGGCCGTAGATCATCACCGACTGGCCGCCGGTCAAGCCTTTGAGGTCGATATGGGTCAGTTGGCCATCGAGTGCCAACTCAAAGCCATCGTGTACCAGGCCTTCGGCATCCATGCGTCGGCTCACGCCCGCCTCGCGCAGCAGGTCGACCATGCCTTGCTCCAGCACCCCGGCGCGGATGCGGCCTTGCACGTAGTCGGCGCTCTGGCGCTCTAGAATCAGGGTCTGGATACCGGCATTGTGCAGCAGTTGACCGAGCAGCAATCCGGAGGGACCGGCGCCAATAATGGCGACTTGGGTTTTCAGCGTTTTCATTATTTTTATGGCCCGCAAGCTCCACCCGAACGGATCAGGTGAAAGAGTTGTCATTCATCTTGTTGCTGATCATTTTTCACTTGAGTGGCCGCCATAAGAAGGTGAAAACTGCGACAAAGCCTGCGCTTTTTGCCAATTGGGGCGATTACCGCACCACTATCCTGAGTATCGGATTGAAACCATGACCAAAACTGCCAGTACCGCGATTCCGGTCTTCAAGCTTTACGGAGAAAGCCAGCAATGGCCGACCCCGGATTTGTTGCACTGTGAAACCATTTCCCGACGGAGCCGGGAATACCAGTGGGAAATCCAACCCCACCGGCACGCGGATCTGTGCCAATTGCTGTACGTACACAGGGGCCAGGCACAACTGGAAATCGAAGGCCAGCGCACCACGCTCAGCGAAGCCACCTTGCAGGTGCTGCCGCCGTTGTGTGTACACGGGTTTCGGTTTTCTGAAGATGTGGAAGGTTTTATCGTGACGCTGGCCGCACCGCTGGTCAGCCATTTGCAGACACAGCTGGGCGCGACGGTGGACGGTTTGCACGCCCTGGGCAATTACCCGGCCGGCAAGGACAGCAACTACCTCAACAGCCTGTTCGCCCGCCTGCAGGATGAGTACGCCGATGAACAACCGGCCCGCGACATGATGATGCACGCCTTGGTCAGCGTGCTGCTGGTGTGGATCAGCCGCCAGGCGATCCAGCGCCGCCATCCGCGCGCGCCGCGTGGGCGTGAATATTTTCGGCGCTTTACGCAGTTGGTCGAGCAGCATTACCGCGAACACCCGAAGATTGAAGACCTGGCCCACAAGCTGGGTATCTCGGTCTCACACCTGAACGGCACGTGTCGGGAGTTGGGTGGGCAGCCTGCCTTGCAGATCATGCATGACCGCCAGTTGCTGGAAGCCAAGCGCTTGCTGACCTATACCAGCATGACCATCAATGAGATGTCGGAGGTGTTGGGGTTTTCCGACCCGACCAACTTCTCCCGGCTGTTCCGCCGCCGGGTGGGGTTTTCGCCCAAGGCGTTTCGCGAGCAACTGAAGGCTGAGCAGCCTACCTGAGCGCGCTGAAACTGCCGGTACGCGGCACACACAGATCCTGGTGGCAGCTGATCGCGAAGGTCGGCTGCATGCGGGTCTGTTCAACCCGGTAGGCGGCCGTGCCGTACAGCGCGGTGGCCAACGCGGACAGGATGAAAATCATCAGGTACTTTCTAATTTTTAGGGTCATGGCACACCTCTGAATAGATCGACTCGGTGCTTTTTAAAGCATAGGTCAGTCAGGGCGAGTTGCCATTATTGGGCGTCATTCAACACGTTTATGTCGATTAGAGGCCAATGTCCCATACCGGCTCTTCCGGAAAGCTGTTCACCAGAAAATCCACAAAGCTGCGCAGCACCAACGGCATGTGTTTACGCGAGGCATACACCGCATACACATTCATCTGTTGCGGCTCGGCTTCGGGCAACAGACGGATCAATTCGCCGCGACGGATATAGTCCCCCGCCTGGTTGCTGGGCAGCCGCGCCACACCGGCGCCCGCCAGGGTCACCCGCAACAGGGCCATGGCCTCATTGGCGGTGATATTGCCCTGCACCGCCACCGACGTTGGCTCGCCGTTCTCGGTGAAATGCCAAAGGCTTTTACCGAAATAAGAGTGCGTGAGGCAATTGTGCGCTGCCAGGTCGCTGACTTGCCGGGGCAGCGGATGTTCCAGCAGGTACGCGGGCGAAGCGCAGATCACCGAGCGGCACAGGGTGAGCTTGCGGGCGATCAAGTTGGGGTCCAGCTCAAGGCTGGTGCGGATAGCCAGGTCGATACGCTCATCCACCAGGTTCACCGTGCGGTCGAGCATCTGCATATCGATACTGACTAATGGGTAAAGCTTGACGTAGGCAGCCACGGCATCCGCCAACTGCGCCTGGCCGAAAGAGCTGCTGACACTCAGGCGCAACTGGCCGCGCGGCGCTTCATCCGGCTCACTGACGGCCGCCTGCATGTCACTGCACAGCTCGAGCATTTGCCGGCAGCGCGGCAGGGTTTCACTGCCAGCGGCGGTGAGACTGAGCTTGCGCGTGGTGCGATGCATCAAGCGCGCACCGACCCAATCCTCAAGTTCAGCCAGATAGCGCGAGACCACCGGCCGCGACAGGTCCAACTGATCCGCAGCGGCGGACTGGCTGCCCAGGTCAACTACCGCGACAAACACCCGCATTGCTTGAAGACGATCCATGATTTGCACGCTTTTAGAAACAAACTATGTCCAAGCATCGCATTTTTTGTTGTGTTTGGTGCAACTAAGCTCTGTGCATCACTTACCTGCTGCTGGAGCTGCATATGATCTCGGTACTTAAACGATTGGCCCTGGCTTCGGCCGCCCTGGCATTCGCCGCCCATGCTGCGGCTGCCGACCTGAAGCTGGACGCCTACAACCCAGGCACATCGGCCATGATGCCGGTCAGCTCGGTGCTGGTCAGCGGTGAAAAAGACCTCATCCTGGTCAACGCCCAGTTCGGCAAGACCCAGGCCGAGCAACTGGTGCAGAAAATCCGCAGCAGCGGCAAACACCTCACCACCATCTACGTCAGCGACGGCGACCCGGACTTCTACTTCGGCCTCGACACCCTGACCGCCGCGTTCCCCGACGCCAAAGTGCTGGCCACCCAGCCGGTGGTGGACCATATCAAGGCCACCGTTGAGCAAAAAATCGCGTTCTGGAGCCCGAAACTCGGCGCCGACAAGCCGAGCAAAGCCATCATCCCGCAGGTATTGCAGGGCCATACCCTGACGCTGGAAGGCAAAAGCCTGGAAGTGATCGGCCTGGACGGTCCGCAGCCGGAGCGCACCTTTGTGTGGATCCCCTCGATCAAGGCGGTCGTCGGTGGTGTCGTGGTATTTGAAAACACCCACGTGTGGATGGCCGACACGCAAACCGCCAAATCCCACACCGACTGGCTGGCCACCTTGCAACGTATCCAGGACCTGAAACCGGCCACCGTGATCCCGGGCCACTACCTGGGCACACCGACCGTGCAGTCCGTGGCCTTTACCGCCGACTACATCAAGGCCTTCGATATCGAGACCGCCAAGGCCAAGGACTCGGCTGCACTGATCGCAGCGATGAAAAAGCGTTACCCGAACCTTGAAGACGAAAGCAGCCTGGAACTGGGTGCCAAAGTCGCCAAGGGCGAAATGAAGTGGTGATTGGTTTTAAACCCTAACGTACTGGAGAACGTCATGAGCAAGATTGCAATCATTGGTGCCACCGGCCGTGCCGGTAGCCAACTGCTGGAAGAAGCGCTGCGTCGTGGGCATACCGTTACTGCCATTGCGCGTAATACCGAGAAGCTGGCGGCACGCCCGGGCCTTACCGTTAAAAAGGTCGACGCCCTTGATGCGGCGGCCTTGCAGCAAGCGGTAAGCGGCAACGACGTGGTGATCAGTGCGGCGCACTTCGCCACCCTGCCCGCCAGCGCCGTGATCGGCCCGGTGAAAAAAGCCGGCGTGAAACGCCTGCTGGTGGTGGGCGGTGCGGGTTCGTTGTTGTTGCCAGGTGGCAGTCGCGTGATCGACAGCGAGGGTTTCCCGGCCGAATACAAAGCCGAAGCCAGCGCCGGTGCTGAGTTTCTCGACGTGCTGCGTCAGGAAAAAGAACTGGATTGGACCTTCCTGTCGCCGTCGGCAGAATTTGTTGAAACCGAGCGCACCGGCAAATTCCGCCTGGGCCAGGACGATCTGCTGGTGAGCGCCGAGGGCCGTAGCTGGATCAGTTTTGCTGACTACGCCATTGCGCTGATCGACGAAGTGGAAACACCGAAGCACTCGCGTCAACGCTTCACCGTCGGTTACTGACCCGGCGCGATCAAAACTGTGGGAGCGGGCTTGCTCGCGAATGCGGTGGTTCAGTTAGAACATCTCTGCCTGATACACCGCATTCGCGAGCAAGCCCGCTCCCACATTTGATCTTCAGTGTGTGGGCTGGTGTGCCTCGCTCACCAGCCACGCCATTAACGCTTGCAGCCCAGCCGAAGGCTCAGTCCCCGGCGGGTACACCAGGTAATAGCCCATCCCCGTCGGCACCCGCAATTCAAACGGCGTGGCCAGCCGCCCGGCTTTCACATCCTCGCCAATCAGCGCACTGTCGCCTATCGCCACGCCCGAGCCTTGGGACGCTACCGTCATGGCCAGGTCCAGCGTCTCGAAGTGATGCCCCTGGGCCAGGTTGCTCAACCGCGTATTCGCCGCCTTTAACCACAATGCCCAATCCCGCTCGTCCCGCGTGGGGTGCAGCAGCACCTGTTGCTGCAGGTCTGCCGGCGTGTGCAGACCGCCGAGCAACGCCGGTGCACAGACGGGCGTGAGCTGCTCATCAAACAGGTGCCGTGCCTCGGCCGACTGCTCGGCGATGGGCGCATAGATCACCGCTGCGTCAAATTGCTCTCGGCGAAAGTCCACGGTATAGGCCACGGTGGTGGTCAACTCCACCGGCACCTCCGGGCGCTCCTTTTGCCATTGCATCAGGCGCGGCAGCAGCCAGCGCATCACACAGGTGGAAGCCTTGAGTTGCAGGGTGGCGCGGCGGCTGCCGATCTGCTCCACCGCGTCACCGATCAGGCCAAATACTTGCTGGGCACGCAACGACCATTCACGGCCCTCTTCGGTCAGGCTCAAGCCCCGTGCCTGGCGCTGAAACAGGGCGTAACCCAGATGGCTTTCCAGCCCGGCAATCTGACGGCTCACTGCGCCTTGGGTAATGTGCAGTTGCTCGGCGGCACGGGTGAAGTTGCAACACTGGGCGGTGACCCAAAACGTGTGCAGCGCAGGCAGTGGTGGAAGGCGTTTCATCGGGGTAAGCCATGACGTGGGGACATGGCTAGTATGACTTTTTATCGATTGTTGCCGCTACGGGCCAGCCGCTCCAATAGCGCCTCGAATCCATAACAAGAGCGACATGTATGGCGACCTGCGGCGAAGTATTGGTCAACCTCCTGGAAAGCTACGGCGTGGACCAAGTGTTCGGCATTCCCGGCGTACACACCGTTGAACTGTATCGCGGCCTGGCGCGTTCCAGCATTCGCCATGTCACCCCGCGCCACGAACAGGGCGCCGGTTTCATGGCCGACGGCTATGCACGCACCCGTGGCAAACCCGGCGTGTGCTTCATCATCACCGGCCCGGGCATGACCAATATCACCACCGCCATGGGCCAGGCCTACGCCGACTCGATCCCCATGCTGGTGATTTCCAGCGTGCAGTCGCGCAGCCAATTGGGCGGCGGGCGCGGCAAACTGCATGAGCTGCCGAACCAGAGCGCGATGATCGCCGGCGTGGCGGCGTTCTCCCATACCCTGATGTCGGCGGCGGAGTTGCCTGGCGTGCTGGCGCGGGCATTTGCGGTGTTCCAGGCGGGGCGACCGCGCCCGGTGCATATCGAGATCCCGCTGGATGTGCTGGTGGAGAACGCCGATGCATTGCTGACCTGCCTGCCGGTCAGCGTCGCCCGCGCAGGCGCAGCGCCGTCGGCGGTCAAGCAGATGAGCCAGTTGCTCGCCGCGGCCAAACGCCCGCTGATCCTGGCCGGTGGCGGTGCCATCGACGCCGCGCCAGAGCTGACGCGCCTGGCCGATACCCTTGGCGCGCCGGTTGCGCTGACCATCAATGCCAAAGGCCTGCTGCCATCGACGCACCCGCTGCTGATCGGCTCGACGCAAACCCTGGTCGCCGCCCGTGCGCTGGTCGCTGAAGCCGACGTGGTGTTGGCCATCGGCACAGAACTGGCCGAAACCGACTACGACGTGACCTTCGCCGGTGGCTTCGAGATACCCGGCGCACTGCTGCGTGTCGATATCGACGCCGACCAGACTGTGCGCAACTACCCGCCGCACGTGGCTCTGGTGGCCGATGCGCAAATAGCCGCCGACGCCTTGTTGGCCGAATTGGATAAAACCCCATTGCCGGCCCGTGACGGCGATTGGGGCGCTGAACGAGTCGCGCGCTTGTGGGCCGAACTGGCGCCCACTTGGGACGCGGCCACCCGCGCACAAACGCTGTTTCTCGACACCGTGTTACAAGCGCTGCCCAACGCCGTGCTGGTGGGCGACTCCACCCAGCCGGTGTACAGCGGCAACCTGACCCTGAACCTTGACCACCCACGCCGCTGGTTCAACTCGTCCACCGGCTACGGCACCCTGGGCTACGCCCTGCCCGCCGCCATCGGTGCCTGGCTGGGCCGAGGTGACGGCCAGCCGGTGGTGTGCCTGATCGGCGACGGCGGCCTGCAATTTTCCCTGCCGGAACTGGCCAGTGCGGTGGAAGCGCAGGTGCCGGTCATCGTGCTGCTGTGGAATAACCAGGGCTATGAAGAGATCAAGAAATACATGCTCAACCGCGCCATCGAACCGGTTGGTGTAGACATCTACACCCCGGACTTTATCGGCGTAGCCAAAGCCTTGGGTTGCGCCGCAGAAACTATCCAGGGCATCGAGCCTTTGCGCAGCGCATTGCGCGCCGCCGCGGATCGCCAGGGGCCGACACTGATTGAAATCAACCAAGGGCTGTGGATGCAGGAGGTGGCGGTATGAGCGCAGTCTTGAACGGTGTGTTTATCAACGGCCAATGGCAGGCGGGCCATGCGGTGCTGGAGGTGATCAACCCGGCCACCGAGGCGACCTTGGCCCACGTCAGCGTGGGCGATGCCTCGGCAGTGCAGCTGGCGGTTGACGCGGCCAGCACGGCTTTTGTCGATTGGTCGAAAAGCAGCGGCCGTGATCGCGGCGCCCTGCTGCGCAAGGTCGCCCAAGGTGTGAGCGAGCAGCGTGAACCGCTGATGCAGTTGCAGTCGAGCAACAACGGCAAGCCGCTGTTTGAAGCCGGTATTGATGTAGATGACGTGATCGCCACCTTCGAATACTACGCGGGTATCTGCGATGCAATGGACGCAGCACAAGACAGCCCGGTGGCATTGCCCAGCGACGATTTCAGCGCACGCCTGCGCCGTGAGCCGTGCGGCGTGGTGGGCTTGATCGTGCCGTGGAATTTCCCGATGGTGACCACCGCCTGGAAGCTTGCCCCCGCGTTGGCGGCCGGTTGCTGCGTGGTGCTTAAGCCGTCGGAAGTCACGCCCCTGGCGGAGTTGCAATTGGCGCGGATTATTGCCGAGGCCGGCTTCCCGGCAGGGGTATTTAACCTGGTGTGTGGCACCGGCCTTGCGGTCGGTGCGCCACTGGCGGCAGACCGTCGTGTGGCGAAAATTTCCTTTACCGGCAGCAATGCGGTGGGCGTGCAGGTGATGCAGCGCGCCGCCGAAACCATCAAGGGGGTGAGCCTGGAGCTGGGCGGCAAATCTTCATTGCTGGTGTTGGCCGATGCCGACCTCGACCTGGCAGTGGAGCTGGCCTGTGGCGGTGGTTTTTTCAACGCGGGGCAGATCTGTTCGGCCACCAGTCGCGTGTTGGTGGCCGACAACCTGGCAGATGAATTCCTGCAGCGTTTGCAGGCACGGGCTGAAGCGATTCGCGTGGCGGACCCGTTTGCCGAGGATGTGGAGATGGGCGCGCTGATCAACCGTGCGCAGTATCAACGGGTGCTGGGGCATATCCAGCGCGGCATTGATGACGGCGCGCGGTTGGTGTGTGGCGGCGCTCGCCCGGTGGGCCTGGAAAAAGGCTTTTTCATTCGCCCGACTGTGTTTACCGACGTGCCATTGGGCAGCGCCTTGTGGAATGAAGAGATCTTCGGCCCGGTGCTGTGTGTACGACGTTTTGCCACTGAAGCCGAGGCCATCGCCCTGGCCAACGACAGCGATTTCGGCCTGGTCGCCAGTGTGGTGAGCGCCAACGCCGAAACCGCCGAACGCGTGGCGAATGCCTTGCAGGCGGGCCTGGTGTGGATCAACGCACCGCAGGTGATCTTCCCGCAGACGGCGTGGGGCGGTTACAAGCAGAGCAGTATCGGCCGTGAGCTGGGGCCGTGGGGGTTGGCGGCGTTTCAAGAGATCAAGCATGTGATTCGCGTTAGCTGACACCACGGCCCTCTGTGGGAGCTGGCTTGCCTGCGATAGCGGTGTGTCAGGCGGTAAATCCGCTGCAGATAGACTGCCATCGCAGGCAAGCCAGCTCCCACAGTGGCCGGTGTTGTTCTTTGGTCCGCAATTTTTAGATAGCCCCTGCGACTTTCTGATTTGCACCGCTGCCCCGCCCATGGCCTGATTCGCCCTTGTTCACTCAAGGTCCACCCATGGAAAACGTTCAAGCAAAACCCACCACCGCCGTGTGGCTGATGATCAGCGTTGTGCTGGTCGCGCTTAACCTGCGCCCGTCAATGGCCGCCGTCGGCCCACTGCTGTCGTCGATTCGCGGTGATGTGCCGTTGAGTTTCAGCAGCGCGGCCTTGCTGACCATGCTGCCGGTCATGGCCATGGGCCTGGCGATGTTTTTTGGCATGGCCCTGGCCAAGCGGCTTGGCGAGCACCGCAGCATTGCGGTGTCGCTGGTGGTAATCGGCCTGGCCACGCTGTCGCGGTTGTTTGTGGATTCGGCGCTGGAGCTGATCGTCAGCGCAATGGCGGCCGGTGTGGGTATCGCGCTGATCCAGGCCTTGATGCCGGCGCTGATCAAGTCGCGCTTCAGTGACAATGTTTCGCTGTTCATGGGCCTGTACGTCACCGCGATCATGGGTGGTGCAGCGCTGGCGGCTTCATTCGCGCCGTTCGTGCAAGTGCAGACCGGCAGCTGGCGCATCGGCCTGGCGATCTGGGCGGTACTGGCATTGATTGCCCTGGTGTGCTGGTACGCCCAGCGCGCGGCGCTGCCGCCATTGTCCCAAGCCGGGCCGGGTAAACAGGCGTCGTTTTTCGGCAACCGCCGCGCCTGGTTGCTGGCGGTCTTTTTTGGCCTGGGTACGGCGTCCTACACCTGTGTGCTGGCGTGGTTGGCGCCGTACTACGTGGAGCAAGGCTGGAGCGAACAGAACGCCGGTTTGTTGCTGGGTTTTCTGACCGCGATGGAAGTGGTCTCCGGCCTGATTACCCCGGCCATCGCCAACCGCCGCCAGGATAAACGCGGGGTGGTCGCAGTGTTGCTGGTGTTGATCATCTTCGGCTTCTGCGGCCTCATTCTCAGCCCGCAACACCTCAGCCTACTGTGGCCATGCCTGCTTGGCCTGGGCATCGGCGGCCTTTTCCCGATGAGCCTGATCCTGTCCCTCGACCACCTGGACAACCCGCGCCGCGCCGGCGGCCTGACCGCCTTTGTGCAAGGCATCGGTTACCTGATTGCTGGCCTGTCGCCACTTATCGCCGGCATGATCCGCGATCAACTCGGCAGCTTCGAATGGGCCTGGTGGTCACTGACCGGCGTGATTGTGCTGATGCTGGTGATCGTTACACGCTTCAATCCAAAGCATTACAGCCGACATATTCAGTAACGTCGTGTTGCCAACATTTTATGTCCCACACCAAACATAGAAACGTCCTACAGCACTTTCTATTGGCACGACCGTTCCGTTAAGCTTTTGCCAGTCTTGTACTGAGTTCGGTACAAAGGGTTTACGGACGAAACCGATGCTAAACAGTAACTTGCTCAGAAAGCTCGATATGCAGGACTTGATGGTGTTTATTGCCGTTTATGACCAGAGCAGCGTTACCGAGGTGTCCGAGACGCTGTTTGTCAGTCAGTCAACCGTGAGCTACAGCCTGAAGAAGCTGCGCACCAGTTTTGAGGATGAGCTGTTTATCAACACGCGGGCCGGCATGCGCCCGACGTACAAGGCCACCACCATGTACGAACACGTGCAGAAGATCCTTGAAAGCATCAACCTGTGCCATGCCGGCAGCCAGGCCTTCGACCCGACGCAGAAGGCGGTGACCTTCAACGTCTGTGCCCCGGAATACTTCGAGCAACTGATTTTGCCGCGCCTGTTGAAGAACTTCGACCGGGCCGACTTGCCGGTGATCGTCAATGTGCAAAAACTCGAAACCGAGCTGCCCGCCGACGACCTGCGCGAAGGCCGCCTCGACCTGGTGATTTGTTTCGGCCCGCACTTTCACCGTGCCCACAAAGACTTCAAGACCCAGATGCTGCTGGAAGACGACTTGGTGTGTGTGTTCGATAAACGTTCGAGCCCGCGCGAACCGGCTTTCAGCCTGCAATCGTTTGTCGAACGGCGCCACGTGTTCCCCACACCCTGGACCTCCGACACCGACATGATCGACGGCTGGCTGGCACGCCAGGCCCACAAGCGCCAGGTGATTGCCCGTGCCAACAGCTACAGTGCCGCCTTGAAGATGGTCAGCGGCACCGACTTTATCGTCACCCTGCCCCGCCGTGTGCAAAAGCTGCTGGCACCGGCCAGCGTGTTCGGCCATTGCGAAGCGCCGAACGGGTTGCCGGGGTTTACCCTGGACATGCAGTGGAATGAAACCAGCGGCCAGGACAGCGCCAATACCTGGTTTCGTGAGCAGATCGTCAAGGTGTGCGCCGATCAGGGCTTGTTGTAACCCTCAACCAATAGCGACTTTGCTGTAGGAATCACGATCCATGTCCAGCAACTGGACACTGAGTTGAACCTGCAAATCGGCCGACCACTCAGCGGCGTCCTGCAGGGCCGCCAACAAGCTTTCCGACAACTGCTGCTTGACCTGGGGTGAGCGCCCGCTGAGCAGCGACAGCTTCACCGCAATAAAACCGCGCGGGCTGAGTGAAGTACCCACCTGGAAACTTTCGACCTTGATTGCGCGGCTCTTGATATCGAACTCGGAACCGAACTGCCCGGACGCCATCAGCACATTGTTCAGGCGCAGCAGGGTTTTCTCGACGGCAAGGCCAGTCAGGTTGGCGGTGTATTCCAGGTGCAGGTGCGGCATGAAAAGCTCCGAGCGGGCTTGAAAAGAAACCTACATATAGCATGCAGTTGAACGAAGTCAGACCGATTTCACTGTGAAACTTCGGTCAGCCCTCGCAACGAACGAACGGGATAACGTCATCGGTGGATCTCCCTGAAGGCTAATCTCAAGACTTTTCCGTCAGTACCGGCAGCCTGTCGCGCTCACTCATGAACGCCTCCAGCCGTGAACGCATCCAGCGTTCGGCAGGGTCCGTGTCGACGTGGCTGAGCCAGACCATCGACAGGTCCAGGGTTGGGGTTTCGAACGGGAACGGCTCACAGAACAGGTTGCCGCCGGCGGCCATGGCATGGGCGGTGTAATCCGGCAGGCTGGCGATCATGTCGGTGCCGGCGAGCAACGCCGGCAATGCGCTGTATTGGGGTACAGACAGCACCACATGCCGTTTGCGACCAATCTCGGCCAGCCACTCGTCAGCAAACCCCGACACGTTGGCGGTGTGGGACACCAACACATGGGGACGGGCGCAATATTCGTCGAGGGTCAGCGGTGTAGCCGAGGCATCGGCACGCAACAGGCAGGGGCGGATATGCCGCAACAACTTGCGCTTGGCATTGGCTGGCAGGCCGCGGGTCTGGGTGATGCCAACGGTGATATCGCCGGAAGCCAGCAAGTCGGGGATACGCCAGTAATCGACGTGCTGCACCACGAACACCACCAACGGCGCTTCCTGGCGCAAGGCTCGAAGCAGCGGTGGCAGCAGGCCGAACTCGACATCATCGGACAAGCCGATGCGGAAGGTCATGGTGCTTTGAGTCGGGTCGAAATCGTGGGTCAGGCTCAAGGCTGACGACAATGAGTCAAGGGCCGGCGACAGGTGCTGGATGATCTCCTCGGCCCGCGCGGTGGGCTCCATGCGGTGGCCGACGCGAATAAACAGCGGGTCGTTGAACAAGGTGCGCAAGCGGTTGAGGGCCGAACTGATGGTCGGCTGGCCGAGAAACAGCTTCTCTGCCACTCGCGTTACATTGCGCTCGAGCATCAGTGCTTCGAAAACCACCATCAGGTTGATGTCGGCCTTACGTAGTTCATTACGATTCATCGGCACCTGCCCCTTTCCCCAAGACAAGCCGCAGTTTAGAAAGCCCGGCGGGCTGCGTCTATGTGAACACTGTTCATCCGGCGCCTTTGGGACTATAAATCAGCGCTTGAAGGTCAAAGGATCGCTATCGTGCTGGTCATTATTGGCTTAGCCATAGCGTGGGTTTTCCTATCGCCGTGCTGGTGCCTTGACCGGTTATTTTTCAGCAAGGAGTGCCTGTCTTGAAATTCGCCTACACCATCATCTATGTGCCTGACGTTGCCGCGTCACTGGCTTTCTTTGAAACAGCCTTCGGTTTCAGTCGCCGTTTTTTGCATGAATCCGGCACTTATGGCGAGTTGGAGACGGGTGACACCACACTGTCGTTCGCTGCGCATGAACTGGGCGAAATGAATTTCGACGGCGGGCACGTCGAGGCGCACGCCTCCCGAAAACCGCTGGGGATGGAAGTGGGTTTTGTCACCGAGGATGTATTCGTCGCCCATGCCAAGGCGCTGCTGCACGGCGCGAAGGAGCTGTCGCCTCCGAGCACCAAGCCCTGGGGGCAAGTGGTGTCGTATGTGCGCTGCCCGGATGGCACGCTGGTGGAACTGTGTACGCCGATCGTGGGCTGAACACAGAAACATTGTGGGAGCTGGCTTGCCTGCGATAGCGGTGTATCAGGCGCAGATGTAGAGACTGACCCGCCGCCATCGCGGGCAAGCCAGCTCCCACAATTTGATCACCATCGCCTGGGAATTCAGGGTTTGAGCGGTCGCTCCTGATCGCGCTCGGACAGTTCGGTGCCGTCGTCCGGATGTTTCCAGGTCTGCGGCTTTTCTTCTTCGCGTTGCCGGGGCTGCTTGTGCTCCGGCTCGTCCTGGCGTTTGTGCTCGTTACCCATACGCACCTCCCATCCATAAGAATTGGTCACCTGTGAAGCATAGAACAGCCGTGTGATTTTGGCGGACGCGTCGATTGATAGCCAGGACGCATCAATACATCCAAATTACTCACTTATCATTTCTAAATGTGTCAGCCACTATCCGCGGTCTTAAGCGAAACAAGCACTTTAAAAAGAACGCTGGAGACACAAAACCATGACTAGCCCTTCCCGGCCCGACTCTGCCCGCTCGAAAGTTGGTGCGGTATTCCGCGTTACTTCGGGCAACTTCCTCGAACAGTTCGACTTCTTTCTGTTCGGCTTCTACGCCACCTACATCGCTGCCGCGTTCTTCCCCGCCGCTAATGAGTTTGCGTCATTAATGATGACCTTCGCCGTGTTCGGTGCAGGCTTCCTGATGCGACCCCTGGGCGCAATTATCCTGGGTGCCTATATCGATGACGTTGGTCGTCGCAAAGGCTTGATCGTAACCCTGTCGATCATGGCCAGCGGTACGCTGCTGATCGTGCTGGTGCCGGGTTATCAGACCATTGGCCTGTGGGCGCCGTTGCTGGTGCTGCTGGGCCGCCTGCTGCAAGGCTTCTCGGCTGGCGCAGAACTGGGCGGTGTGTCGGTTTACCTGTCTGAAATGGCCACCCCAGGCCGCAAAGGCTTCTACACCAGCTGGCAGTCGGGCAGCCAACAGATCTCCATCGTGGTGGCCGCTGCGCTGGGCTACGGCCTGAACGTGTGGATGGAACCCTCGGTCGTTGCCGATTGGGGCTGGCGCATTCCGTTCGCCATCGGCTGCGTGATCATCCCGTTCATCTTCGTGCTGCGTCGCAACTTGCAGGAAACCGAAGAGTTCGCCAACCGCAAGCATCGTCCGAGCATGCGCGAAGTGCTGGCGACCCTGGTGAAGAACTGGACCGTTGTCATCGGCGGCATGCTGATGGTGGCCATGACCACCACCGCGTTCTACCTGATCACGGTGTACGCGCCGACCTTCGGCAAGACCGTGCTGCACCTGAGCACCTCCGACGCCCTGCTGGTGACCTTGCTGGTGGCCGTGTCGAACTTTGTCTGGCTGCCGATCGGCGGCACCCTGAGTGACCGTTTTGGGCGCAAGCCGGTGCTGGTGGCAATGACCGCCCTGACCGTGATCACCGCCTACCCGGCGCTGTCATTCGTGGTCAACGCGCCAAGCTTTGCGCATATGCTCGAAACCCTGCTGTGGTTCTCATTCCTGTACGGCATGTACAACGGCGCGATGATCCCGGCGCTGACCGAAATCATGCCGGTGGAAGTGCGTGTGGCGGGCTTCTCCCTGGCCTATAGCCTGGCAACGGCGATCTTCGGTGGCTTCACGCCAGCGATCTCCACGTGGTTCATTCACATCACCGAAGACAAAGCCTCGCCGGCCTATTGGATGATGTTCGCCGCGGTGTGCGCGCTGTGCTCGACCCTGGCGCTGTACCGTCGTGCCAACGCGCGTGGGCAGGTGATGCAGGGGGCGGTGTAATGAAGCTGCTGATCAAAACCCTGACGGCCCTGGCCCTCGGCGCCCTGGCGCTGACGGCCCAGGCCGAACAGCTCAAGGTAATGACCTCCGGCGGTTTCACCGCCGCCTATAAACTGCTCGGCCCGCAATATGCCCAGCACAGCGGTGACACCCTGGACACCATCCTCGGTCCGTCGATGGGCAAGGCACCGGAAGCGATTCCCAACCGCCTGGCCCGTGGCGAACATGCCGACGTGGTGATCATGGTCGGCTATGCCCTGGATGACTTGATCAAACAAGGCAAGGTCGACCCAGCGTCCCGTGTGGAACTGGCCGATTCGCGGATCGGCCTGGTGGTCAAAGCCGGCGCAGCCAAACCTGCGATCGGCACTGACGCCGAGTTGAAGGCCGTGCTGAGCAAGGCCAATTCCGTGGCGTATTCGGACAGCGCCAGCGGTGTGTATGTCGAGAAGGAGTTGTTCAAGAAGCTCGGCATGCCCGCCAAGGGCACGATGGTCGAGCGCACCCCGGTGGCCGAAAAGGTCGCCAAGGGTGACTACGAGGTGGGCCTGCAGCAGGTGGCCGAATTGTTGCCGGTGCCGGGCGTGACGTACGTGGGCAAGATCCCGGAAGACGTGCAGTCGGTGACGCGCTTTGCGGCGGGTATTCCGGTCAACGCCGAACACCCGGCCCAGGCCAAGGCGTTGCTGCAGTTCCTGGCCTCGCCCGAGGCGCAACCGGTGGTGCAATCCACCGGCCTGGACTCGGTGTCACACTGACCGAAACGGCATCTCGCGCACCAACCGCTCCAACTCCAGCGCCGCTGGCGGCAATGTCCGCCCGCGGCGTTTTATCAAGCCCACATGGCGCATCACCTGCGGCTCGACCAGCGGCACACTCACCAGAATTGGGTGTTCGCACGCCGGCATCGCAATCGACGGCACCATCGCCACACCCAGCCCAGCCTCCACCAGCCCGATCATGGTGGTCACGTGGTGGGTCTCGCAGATACTCGGTTTGTTCACCCGCACACCCCGCAATGCCTGGTCCAGCAGGAAGCGGTTGCCCGAGGTTTTGTCCACGGTGATGTAGTCGTGCTCATAGGCTTCGGCCCAGCTCACGCTGTCGCGCTCGGCCAATAGATGGTCACGACGGCAGGCCAGCACATAGCGCTCCTGGAACAACAACTCGAACTCCACCTCATCGGCCAGGCTGCCGCTGAAACTCACGCCGAAATCCGCCTCGCCGCTTTCCACTGCATTGCACACCTCGCCGGCGCTGGCATCCAGCACCCGCAGGCGAATCTTCGGGTACAGCTTGTGGAACTCGGAGATCACGTGGGGCATGAAGTAGTAGGCAGTGGACGGCACACAGGCGATGGTGACATTGCCCATGCGCGTGGAGGCGACGTTACTGATGCCCATCAAGGCGATATCGAGGTCGTCGAGGATGCGTTCCACCTGAGGCAGGAACGCGCGCCCGACCATGGTCAGGCTGACCCGGCGTGTGGTGCGTTCGAACAGCTTTACGTCAAGGGCGGACTCGAGCTTTTCGATGCGTCGGCTCAGGGCCGGCTGTGAGATGCGGATGGCCTCGGCAGCGCCGCGAAAACTGCCCTTGTCTACCACGGCGCGGAAGGCTTGGAGGTCGTTTAGGTCGAAGTTGATGATCACGGGGGATGGGCCAGTGTGGTCGATTTGGGGGGCATTATCGTATGGCCGGTGGTAAGGCGCCATGCGTGCCGGGACGGTTGGCGTTAATAACCTTGCTACAAATATGAAGTCATACATATCAGTGCGTTATTGGCTGAGTGGCGCCACGCAGTCGTTAAAAAGCGTCAATACTTGCAGCCTGAGTTACTCAACAGGAGAGAGAAACACTCATGGAAACCTGCCAGAACCCCTACCTATTTTGGATCGACGATGAGACGCCGGATACCGACATCGGTCAGTTGCTCCTTGCAACACGCCAATGGTCGAGTAGGATTGAATCCTACCCATTACTCGCGGGCTTTGACATGCGCTCAACCCAGCAAATGAGCATTACCTTGCCACTCGAGATGGCCGCCCTGGTCAAAGCCAAGGTCACCTCCGGTGAATATGCGAGCGAAAGTGAAGTGATACGCGACGGCCTCAGGGCGCTGATGGCCCGTGACCGCGCCATGGAAGACTGGCTGCGCGACCAGGTGATCCCCGCCGCCGCCGCCCTCGATGCAGACCCTGGCCGAGCGCTCTCCACCGAGCAGGTTCGCGAACACATGGCAGCCAAGCGCCAGCGAACAGGCGCAAAAAAACCGTGAGCTATACGGTAGCCTTTGCGCCTGAGGCGTTAGCCCAACTGGACGCCCTCGAAGACTACATCAGCAAAACCGAAGCCCCCGATGTTGCAGCACGTTTTATCGACAACATCATCAGCTACTGCGACAGCCTTAGCGTGTTTCCATTGCGCGGTAAATGCCGTAACGACCTGCTGCCCGCCTTGCGCATCACCCATTACCGGCACACCACCGCCATCGCATTCAGCGTAGCCGCCGAGACTGAAACCGTGTCGATCCTGGGCGTGTTTTACGGCGGCCAGGATTACGCCGCTCAATTTCAGAATCACGGGTGAGAGCAGGCCTCACGCCCACCGATGGCGTGCCAAAAAACAAGGAAGAAAAAATGACTGACACCCCAAACCCGCGTCGACCTTTGCGCTGGGGGTTAAGCCTGACCGGCTTACTGGCTGTTGCGACCCTGGGCTTTTTCGCCTGGCAAAGCTTCTACCCCGTCAGCGCTGCCACCGGATGGAGCGTGCAAACCGTGCACAGTGACGTGCCCAAAGCCGCTTCGTTGATGCCTATGCCGGATGGCTCGCTGATGATCAGCCAGGAACTCAATGACGCCAAAGGCAGCATCGTACGCATCCACCCCGACGGTCGACGTGACGTGGTGGTCGGCAGCCTGTCCAAGCCCGATGGCATGTTCGCCACCCACGGCGGCTGGGTGTTCAGCCAGGAAACCGGCGACGCCCCGGTCAGCTTTCTCAAGGACGGTGTGGTGACCGAGCTGTTTCGCGGCGAAAACGTACAGGGTTTGTGGGTTGAGGGCGACGACCTCTACGCCATCGAAGACCGCAAGGACAATGGGCGGCTATTGCGTTATCGCTGGAGCGATCAAACGCTGACCGTGGTGCGCGACAAACTTCACGAAGGCGAGTCCATCACCCGTTGCACCGATGGCCGAATGCTCTACACCGAAAAGAAGAAAGGCGTAGTGCGCGAGCTGACCGATGATGGTAGCGATCCGGTGGTGCTGGCAGGGTTGAACAAACCGACGTTTTTGATGTGCGATGAACGCGGGTTGTGGGTCAATGAAGATTCGACACACCGCGCAAGGTTGTTGTTGATTGATAAACAGGGGCAGCAGCAGACGATTTTGTCGTTCCTGAAGGCGCCGCAGTCGATTGTACCGACGGATCGTGGCACTTATCTGCTGGCGGAAGGCGGGAGGAATCGGGTGTTGGAACTGACGCCTGCGACTCGTACACCTTAGCCATCAAACTTCGCAGTATGTGCCCATTTTTAAGCCCGCAAACCTGTCATAAATGACAGTACCGCTTGTCCTGCCGAGCATTGACGCCCTGTCGTTTCAGGCCTTTGCTTAGAGGTACCGCCGCCGGCACACCACCGGCTTTCTGCGGATAATTTCGGTTTCGAGGATGAACAAGATGAGCAACAGACAAATCGGCACTGTGAAGTGGTTCAACGACGATAAAGGCTTCGGTTTCATCACGCCGCAGAATGGCGGAGACGACCTTTTCGTCCATTTCAAAGCAATTGAAATGGACGGCCACAAAAAACTGGCAGAGGGTCAGACAGTTTCTTTTGTTGCCGAAAGGGGGCAAAAGGGCATGCAGGCATGCCCAGGTTCGTCCGGAGTAAGCCTTAGTTTTATCACCACTGCACCCAGCCCAAAACGGGCGACGCACTGCGCTGAAAAGGAGAACGGCCATGCCAAAAAAAACTCCACAGACTGCACATTCCACTCGCAGTGCAATCCATAACCCAGCAGTTGCCTACGATGAACAGGACATCTTCTTTCGCAACACCACCTCTCGCCAGAGTGGGTTGGTGTTGCGAGAGGGGCAGGTCGTCACCTATGAATTGGTAAGAGGGCCTGGCGGAGCGTGGATGGCCGCCAATATCGAAATTGTCGAGGAACCGACGCTGAATTAGCGCTTCCAGGCCTGCGGGCTGCCAAAAAACGCCCGCGCATTACTGTCCAGCGTCTCCAGGTGATAGCCACCTTCCTGCACGATCACACACGGCAACTCCAATGCGCGAATGCACTCGCCCAGCCGTGCAAACCCTTCGCGCGTCACCGCGACTTTGCTTTGCGGGTCCAGCTCGTAAATATCAAAGCCCAGGGACAACACCAGCACGTCCGCCGAAAAGTCCTTCACCGCCGCCAGGGCCAGTTCAAGCTTCTCAAAAAAAACCGCTTCACTGGAACCGTGGGCCATCGGCAGGTTGAGGTTGAACCCTTCACCGGCAGCGCTGCCACGCTCGTCGGTAAAACCTGCAACGCCAGGGTAGAAGTTGGTGGGGTCACCGTGGATCGACACATACAACACGTCATCGCGCTGGTAGAAAATCTCCTGGATACCTTGGCCGTGGTGCATGTCGGTATCAAGCACCGCAACGCGCTGGAAACCTTCGCGTAACACCTGCGCCGCCACGGCGGCATTGTTGATATAGCAAAAGCCACCCGCCGCATCGAAACGTGCGTGATGGCCCGGCGGGCGACACAACGCGTAGGCGGCCGGTGCGCCGTCGAGGATGTCCTTGGCGGCGGCGACAGCACTTTGCGCCGACCAATAAGCCGAGCGCCACGTGAGTTCGCCAATCGGGCAACTGCCATCCGCCAGGTAGCGTGCCGCTTGGGCCAGGACGCCGCGCAGGGCATTGGGTTCGCGCACAAAGATGTTGGACATAACCTCGTCACCCCAGTCTTCGGGGATTTCCTTCCAGCGCTGGTGGGCTTCCTGGAGGAAGGTCAGGTAAGGCGCACCGTGTACGGCGAGCAGTGGATCGAGGCCATGATCCGACGGTTGCTGAATCTCAAAGCCCAGAGTCTGCGCGGCCACCAGCAAGTTGCGGGCGCGTTCGGGGACTTCCTGCGGTGTACGCATCTGACCACGGGAGTAATAGCTGCGCGGGTGGTGCAAAAGTTGTTCAGGGTGAAAGAAAGTACGCATGGAGTGCTCCTGGCTGAACACCGAACCTGTGGGAGCTGGCTTGGCTGCGATGGCGGTGTATCAGTGCCAGAGATGTCGACTGAAAGGCCGCTATCGCAGGCAAGCCAGCTCCCACATTTGAATCCGGTGTGGCTAGTAAATGTGAGTCGTCAATTAGTGCGGCCGGCGCGTTGCAGCACGGCGTTAAGCAATACATCGGTGCCTTGGCGCACGTCCTCGGGCAATACATCTTCGGCTTCGTTATGGCTGAGGCCACCGACACACGGGATGAAAATCATCGCCGTCGGGCAAAAGCGAGCCAGGTGAATCGCATCGTGCCCGGCACCGCTGACAATGCGTTGCTGGCTGTAACCCAAGGCATCCACCGACGACTGCACACAGGCGACACACTCGGTATCGAATGGCGTGGCCGGGCTGATCCAGTGAGGGCTGATAGTGACCGTCAGGCCACGCTTCTCGGCAATCGCCTGCAAGCGCGCACGCACTTGTTGATCCATGGCTTCAATGTCGGCATCGCGATGATGGCGCAAGTCGACGGTGAAGTTCAGCAAGCCGGGAATAGTGTTGCGCGAGGATTTGGCAATGCTCAACTCGCCGACGGTGGTCAGCCCTTCGGGGGCGAAATCCGTCGCCAGATTTTCCAGGGCCTGGATCATTTTCGCGGTGCCATACAGGGCGTCTTTACGCAACGGCATCGGCGTGGTGCCAGCGTGCGCGGCCATGCCTTCGACCCGCACATCGAGCCAGCGAATCGCCTGGCCACCGGTGACCACGCCGATGCTCTTGGCGTTGTCTTCAAGGATTGGGCCTTGCTCGATATGCGCCTCGAAATACGCATCCACCGCACCACCCAAAGCGCGCTCACCGTTGTAGCCGGTGGTGCGCAACGCTTCTGCCACGCTGACGCCGTCGACATCTGCCGTGGCCAGCGCCTGGTCCAGCGCCAGAGTACCGGTGAATACTGCCGAGCCAAGCATCGCCGGCGTAAATCGGGCGCCCTCCTCGTTGGTCCACACGGCAATTTCCAGTGGTTTGCGGGTCTGAATGCCATGGTCGTTGAGGCTGCGGATCACTTCCAGACCCGCCAGTACGCCATACACGCCATCAAAGCGCCCGCCTTCGGGCTGGGTGTCGAGGTGGCTGCCCATCAATACCGGGGCCGCGTCAGGGTCGGTGCCGGCGCGACGGGCGAACAGGTTGCCGATGGCGTCCACGCTCAGGCTCAGCCCGGCGGCTGTGCACCAGTGGCTGAACAACTCGCGACCGGCCTTGTCTTCGGCACTCAAGGCCAAGCGGCAACTACCGCCACGCGCCGTGGCGCCGATCTCGGCCATGTCCATCAGGCTGGCCCACAGGCGCTGGCCATTAATCTTCAACATTGCAAAACCTCCCTTAAACACCCTGTGCCATTTCAAGCCGGTGAGCGCTGGCATGGCGGCGTGACAATGCCAGCACGCACACCAACGAGACCGCCGCGATCAGGCTGTAAAACACTGCCATCGGCCACCATTGGCCTTGGTATTCATGGGCCAGCCAGGTGCCGATCAATGGCGTCAGGCCACCGGCAAGCGCACCACACACCTGGTAGGCCAACGAGATCGCGGTGTAGCGCACGCGCGTCTCGAACAGGCCGCTGACAAAACCTGCGATCACGGCATAAAACGACGCCATGCACACCACCGCCAAGGCGATACCCAGAATAATCAACGGCGCCTGGCCACTGCTGACCAGCACGAACATCGGGTACGGCGAGGCCATCGCCAGCACCGTCATAGCGCAGAGAAAACGCGTAGCGCCGACCTTCTCAGCGACCCAGGCGGCCAGTGGCTGTACACAGAATTGGATGATGGCGACAACGAACAGACATTCCAGAATCAGCGAACGCGGCAGGCCCAATTGCTGAGTGCTGTAGGCAATCATGAAGGTGTTGGTGAAATACACACCGGCGATGCCCAGGGTATTGGCACCGATGCACAACAGCAGTGGGCGCCAGGCGGTTCTCAGCACTTCGATGACCGGTGCCTGGTCTTTCTTGATCGCCCGCGCCTTTTCGGCGATGGCTTTGTCTTCCAGGAACTCGGGTGATTCGTTTACGCCCAGGCGAATCGCCAAGCCGACGATCAGCAACAGCGCACTGGCCAGGAATGGCAACCGCCAGCCCCAACTGAGCAGGTCTTCTTCCGGCAACCGCGTGACCGCACTGAAGGCCAGCAGCGACAGAATCAAACCTGCCGGGCTGCCGAGCTGTGCAAAGGAGGCGAAGAAATTGCGCCGGCCTTTAGGCGCATGTTCGCCGGCCATCAACACCGCCCCGCCCCACTCGCCACCGACGGCGATACCTTGCACCACGCGCAGCAGAATCAGCAGCACCGGCGCCGCGACGCCGATCTGTGCATAGGTAGGCAACAAGCCGATACACACGGTGACCACGCCCATCATCACCAAGGTGATCACCAGGGACTTCTTGCGCCCGATACGGTCACCGATATGCCCGAACACAATGCCGCCCAGCGGCCGCGCGAAGAAGCCCACGGCAAAGGTGCCGAAGGCGGCCATGGTGCTGAACAGCTTGTCTTCGGAGGGGAAAAACAGTTGGCCGAACACCAGCGCAGCGGCGGTGGCGTAGATGTAAAAGTCGTACCACTCGATCATGGTGCCGATAAAAGCGGCGGCGGCAGCACGACGCGGCTGCGGCGAAGCGGATGGCTTCATGGGGTGGGCTCCTTTGGTTATTTTTTTGGCAGGAGAAAGTCAAACCGATGCGCTCTAGGGGCGCTTGTTAAGGGTGATTTATCGTCGCGGGGCTATGATTAGTCAATTTTCTATTTATTATTCAAATTATAAATCCTGCTTATTATCGAGCGATTGCATGCCCGAGACGCGCCGCGACATTCACCCGCTGCTCAACGACCGCCTGGACTGGAACCTGCTGCGCACCTTCCGCGTGATCGGCCAGGAGCTGAGCATCAGCCGCGCCGCCGCGCGCCTGCATCTGACTCAACCGGCGATCAGCCAGGCGCTCAAACGCCTTGAAGAACAGCTCGACTGCCAACTCATCGCCCGCCGTGGTCCGCGTTTTGTACTCACCGAAGCCGGTGAGCAGATTTTCGCCATTGCCGGCGAGATCTATGGCCAGGTTTCGCAGATGAGCAACGCGCTGCAAAAGCCTGGTGATGAAGTGATCGGCAAAGTGCGCCTGCTGATGATCAGCCGCATCAATTCGGATACCTTCGACGATTTCCTCGCAGGCTTTCATCGCGAGCACCCACGGGTGGACCTTGAAGTGGAGGTGATGCGCAGCTCCGACATCGTTGCCGCCCTGCTGGAAAAAACCGCGACCCTGGGCTTGAGCCTCAACCGTCGCCCACAACCACGCCTGGAACAGCACCTGTTTTTGCGCCAGCGCTATGCGTTTTTTTGCGGCAAACACCACCCACTGTTCGGGCGCACCGGGTTGGCCGAGGGCGATTTGCAATCGGAAAACTTCGTCAGTTTTACCAGCGACCAGATCGGCGGCATGTTGTCGCCGCTGACGATCTTTCGAGACCAGCAAGGCTTCAGTGGGCGCATCGTGGCGTCATCATCAAGCCTTGAAGAAGTACGCCGGCTGGTGATTGCGGGCTACGGCCTGGGCTGCCTGCCGATCCATGTGGTGGCAGACGACGTGAAGCAGGGGCTGCTGTGGCGGCTGCCGCCGGATGAAGGGATTGCGGATGTGGATATTCATCTGCTGTGGAATCGGGAGCAGAAGATGAGCCGGGCGGAAACGGTGTTTATAGAGTGTCTTTCCAAACGCTTGGCCAGCCAATAATTGGCGCCTTTTGCAAGTCACTTGGCGCCTTCCTGCTAGTGCCCTAAACACCGCCATCGACCATCCTTCGTTCACTGGCTGCAGCAGCCATCCCACACGAAGAGGTGTTCACATGTCCAAAATCTGGTTTATTACCGGCAGTTCCCGTGGCCTTGGCCGCGCCATCACCGAGGCCGCCCTGCGCGCCGGTGATCGTGTGGTTGCCACTGCACGCAACCCGCGCCAGCTGGATGATCTGGTCGCCGAATTCGGTGATGCGGTTTACCCGCAGGCTTTGGATGTGACCAACCACCAGCAGGTGGTGCAGGCAGTCGACGCCGCTGTGGCGCACTTTGGCCGCCTGGATGTGGTGGTCAACAATGCGGGTTACGGTGACTTGGCTTCGGTTGAAGATGTGACCCTGGAAGATTTCAAGGCACAGATCGATACCAACTTTTACGGTGTGGTGTATGTGAGCAAGGCCGTGGTGCCGGTGCTGCGTGCCCAGGGCAGCGGGCATATCTTTCAGGTATCGTCACTGGGCGGGCGGATTGGCATGGCGGGCCTGGCGGCTTACCAGAGTGCGAAATGGGCCGTCGGTGGGTTTTCAACCGTGCTGGCGCAGGAGGTTAATCCGTTCGGCGTGCAAGTGACGGTGCTGGAGCCGGGCGGCATGCGCACGGATTGGTCAGGCAGTTCCATGACCATCCCGACCATCAGCGCGCCTTACCAGCAAAGCGTCGGTGCGCTGGTTGAACTGCTCAACTCCCCCGGCATTCTGCCGACGGGCCCGGCGCGAGTTGCCGAGATTGTGCTGGAGCTGGCCCTGAGCAAGGACGCGCCGTTGCGCCTGCTGATCGGCAGTGATGCGGTGCAGTACGCAGCGCACGCAGCGGCCGACCTGGCGGCCAGTGACGAAAAATGGCATGACCTGAGTGTGTCGGCCTCGGATTAATTAGAGATAGGTGCTGCATGCCTGACGCACGCCAACCCCGGTTCAATATCCCGGACGTTTTCTGGCAAGCCCTGCGAACGATCGGGCTGGAACCCGCGACGGTGTTGCGTCAGGCGCGCCTGCCCGTAACGCTCAACCTTCGTGAGCGTCGCGACAGGCGCCAGGTCAATACCGAGGAATTCTTCCGTTTGTGGGAGGCCGTGGGCGTGCTTAACCACGACCCGGCGGCCGCCGTGCGAATGGTCACCCAACTGGACAGCAGTACCCTGCCGCCTTCCAGCTTTGCGGCGTTTATTGCCCGCGACTTTCGCGATGGCCTGCACCGTCTGGCGCGCTTCAAGCAGCTGTGTACACCCGAGCGTGTGCGGGTAATCGAAGACGGCGATTACTGCACCGTCACTGTCGACTGGCTGCGCACCCAGCAGCACTCACCCACGTTGTTGATCGATGCGGCCTTTGCAACGTTTGTGGAGTTGGGGCGGCGTGGCTCGGGGGTACACATCACGCCGCGCAGTGTCGAGTTGGCCCGGCCCGCGCAGGACAATCACGCTCTGGCTGACTTTTTTGGCTGTGCGGTGCACTTTGGTGTCGAGCGTAACGCTATGGTGTTCGACATCGCCGATCTGGAACGGCCGTTCGCCAGTCACAACCCCGAACTGCTCGACCTGTTGAACCCGGCCCTGGTCGCGGCCTTGGCCGAAGCGACGGCAGCGGCCACCATCAGCCATAAGGTCAAGGGCGCCCTCAAGCGCATCCTGGCCAGCGGTCGCCCGGAGATGGTCGAAGTGGCCCGCGAACTGGGCATGAGTGAGCGCACATTGCAGCGGCGTATCACCGAAGAAGGCAGCAGTTTTCGCCAACTGATGCTGGAGACGCGCCAGGAGGTTGTGCGTCATTTGCTGAGCGAGCCAAGTATCGAAATCGAGGAGATTGCCTGCCTGCTCGGTTATGAAGACACCAATTCGTTTTACCGCGCCTTTCGCACCTGGGAAGGCACCACCCCGGCGCGCTGGCGAGCACAGCAGATGACTCACTGAGGTCAGGCCGGCAAGCGCCGCTCGACGCCACTGGCCATGCGCTGCAAATCCTCAACCGGGTTTCGGCCAATCAGCATGAAAGCGTGGGCAGGATTGGCCCAAAACACCACGTTCATGCCTCGGCGCTGCTCGGTGGCCAGCGGCTGCACGCCCTTTTTACTGACGGTAATGCACAGTGCCAAAGGGCCGTGGCGTGGGTCGAGGTAGGTGAGTTGGCCAATCAACACGCCGTCATAGTCGAGGATCTGCGCCCGTCGAAATTCGGCGCCAGGCAGGCTTACGGACTCAGGCGATAACGACACGCCCAGTTGTGCGCCCACGGCGGTCAACTGGGCCACATGGGAGGCCGGGTCGAGGCTGAGGTTTTCCAGGGTGTTGGGCGTGTACAAGGCCATGTATTCGGCCACCGAGGCCCGCCAGCCTTGGCCGGATTCAGCACGCTGCCACCCCATGAACAGGCGATCGGCCGCCACGCCGGCCATCGCGAAGCTCGCGGCCACGGCAAGAAAACGCCGACGGCTCCAGGCTTGGGGCGGCGCTGGTGGCAAGGCGTTGAGCATTGCGTGCAGGCGTTCAGTCGGGGCGTGTTCCAGCACCGAGTCGAAGGCGGCCTTGAACGGCAAGTCGGCGCAGCGCAATGTGTGCAGGCGCGCGGCCAGCACCGGGTCGGCGCTGGCCTGGTCGGCGATCCGTTGATGTTGGTCGGTGCTCAGTTCGCCGTCCAGATAGGCCACTAGCTGCTCATCGGACGGTGTGTCGGTGTGGCTCATCGCCGTTCTCCTTTGGCTTTATCCTGCTGGGCTGTTGGGGAGGCCACTTCGGCCAACTTCAAGCGGGCGGCCGCCAGCCGGCTCATCACCGTGCCCATAGGTATCTGCAGGATTTCGGCAATTTCCTTGTATGAAAGCCCTTCGACATACGCCAGAAATACGGTTTCGCGTTGCGCTTCGGGCAAGCCGTTAACGCGCTTGATCACTTGCGCAGCCAGGATTTGCTGCTGTGCCTGGCTTTCACCATCAAACGACAATGCCTGTTCGGCATCGACAAACCCCCGCCCTTGGCGCACCCGTTGCGAGCGCAGTTCGTTGAGCCAGATCGAGTGCATGATCGCCAGCAACCAGCGATCCAGGCGCGTGCCGGCCACAAATTGCCCGGCACGCTCCAACGCCCTTACGCAGGTGGCCTGCACCAAATCTTCGGCCAAGTGTTTTTGTCGCGACAACACCCACCCGTATCGCCATAACCGTGGCAACAACTGGCCCAACTCGCGGCGAAACTCAGCGTCCCGAACGATGGCTGCCTCCTGCGGACAAGTTCATGGCGTTCAAACCTGTGGCGCTGCGGCGATGGCGGCAGCCAGGCATGCGCCGAAGAACAGCGCGGTGAGGTAGGTGGACAGGGTGTTCGTGGCGAGCCTTCATGCTTGCCTTACTCCGTAACGATAGGGAGGAAACATCACTGTTAAAGCGCATTGCGTGAGCCCGGCAGCATGCGGCGCAACGTGCTGTCGCCCAGCACGTAGTGATGCCAGAGCGCAGCAACGGCATGCACGCCCGCCAGCAGGATGATCGCCCAGGCCACATTGTTATGCAGGCCGCCCAAGGTGCCCCGCCAGGCATGATCGATCACAAAAGGCGCGGGCACGGTAAACAGTCCGAAAAAATTGAAAGGCTCGCCTTGAGCCCAGCGAAACAGGAAGCCCAACACAATCTGCGACACCAGCAACACGTAAAGGCAACCATGCGCCAATTTCGCCAGCAGGTTAAGCGCTGGGTGACTGTCGGCCTTGGGCCGAGTGCCGCCGAACAAACGCCACACAATTCGCGCGGCAACCAGCAGCGCCATGGCGATGCCCAAGGAGATATGCACCGATTGCAGGCCCTTGCGCAGCGGTGTGCCCTTCTCCAGGTTTTCCCAGATATGCGCACTGGCAAACATGAAGATCACCACGGCGGCGGTCAGCCAGTGGAAGCTGCGGGTGAGACGGTCGTAGCGGTCGGATGCTGTGTTCATGGGCGTTTCCTGGGTGGCCTGTGGAGTGAACACCGCAGTGGCAGAAGTTATTCGGTGAGGGCCGAATAATTTTTGCCGATGGGGAAACGAAGAAGCCCCGTCGCTGGTTCAGCGACGGGGCTTTTTTATGCGGTTTTTATGACTCAGCTCCCACGTTCTTTGTTGGCTTGAGAAAGGACCGATGCCGCCAGGGACTTGGTGTCCCCACTGTATTTATCACTTTGAAGGGCTTTGCCGGCTTTTTCCTCCATGTGCGCGCTCGTTTGCTTATCAGTACCGGTCTGGGACAGCGCTGACGCGGCCAGGCTTTTGGCGATGGCCGAGGCGTTTGGATTATTCAAGGTTTCGGCGGCCAAGGTCGCCAGGGTGCTGGAGGTCTTTTTTGTGTTTTTGCTCATGGTGCATTTCCTTTGCGTTTGAGGAGAAAGCCTACGAGTGAATGACTCGTCGTCAGAAGATAGTGAGTTAAATATTCCTGCGCAACGAACTGGCTGTAGCCTTTGTTTTTAAAACATGTAAGAAGAATTCCAGAGTTATGTAGTACCCACCCGGTTCGATGTTCGACGCAATGATAATGTTTGAAAAATGGCCTTCTTTTCATTAGATTTTCGCCCGGCCAGTGACAACAACTTCGCTGACGCGCGGCTCTCTAATAACCCTTCAAGGATGACCTGCATGTCCCAACCTGCACTCAACGACAACATCGTCACATGGACATTTCAAAACTACGCCGCCATCGTCGGGCTGCTCAGTGGCCTGGCAATATGTGCGCTGGTTTTATACATCTACTCGCGCTCAGGCTCGTTGATATTTCTGCGTGACTTGATGTGGCGGTTTTTTGGTGGCTCGACCACGTTTGAAAACCCAAAATATGAAGCCACCCGCAAAGATCTGCGCGAAGTTGAATATTATCGGTTCGAATTCAATATCCCCGCGCAAAGCCTGGAACACGCGCGGCAAGCCGATCAGTGGATCACTGATAACCACTTCAGTTACAACGATGTGGCCAGGGTCAGAAAGTACATTGACTGGAAAGACTTCACTCAGTTGTCGCTTAAAGAGGCAATGATCACGCCCTTCAAACGCAATTGGTTTTTGGGGTTGGGCGCCTTCTTCCTGGCGATTATCAGCATCACGCCGCCATTGGCTGACTCCAGCTACCTGATGGTGTCGTTGAAAAAAGCTGCGGATGTACCGTCATTTTATCTTTCGGAAAACAACGCCAAATTCCACTTCTGGCCCAGCGAGACATTATCGGTCGATGAGTGCAAATCACCAACAGCACTGGAAAAGTTCTATAACGAGGACTTCTCCGAAAGCACCATCAATACCATTTGCACACTATTTCTTTCGCCCACCTACGCTGAAAACGTAAAAACCGGATTGAAGGAGCAAAAAGGCTTTTTGCTGTTCATCGCCTGCCTGTCAATATTTGCGGTTTTTTGTATATTGACCAAGCTCTCGCGCTTGGGCGTGGCCCGCAAACTCCATGACCAGATGGCCGCGCAGAGTACAAATACGACTGCAGAGACCGCCGCTCAACCGTAAACACTGTCACTGTGGCGAGCCTGCTCGCCACAAGCCTATTTCCTTAGCAAGCTGGCTCATCGACCATAAAGGCCGCCCCAGAGCGTCGAATCGATTGCACTGATGGTTATTATCGAAACGAGCGCCTGTGTGATTGCCAGCACCGGTTCCTATAATCGCCTCCACTTTCCCTCCCCTTCGCCTGGCTTCAGGCGACATTCCCTCTGGAACCGACACCATGCCAAGCCCCAGCCAGGCCCACAGCGGCCGTCCCGAACATAATCAACAAAGTGTCAAACAGCAGTGGCTGGCGATTCTCTCGGTCGCCGTAGGCGCTTTCGCCCTGGTAACCAGTGAGTTTCTGCCGGTAGGCGTGCTCAATGACGTCGCCAGCGACCTGGGCATCAGTGCCGGTCACGCCGGCCTGATGGTGACCCTGCCCGGCATCATGGCCGCCCTCGCCGCGCCTTTGCTGTCGGTGATCATTGGTGGCATGGACCGTCGTTACCTGCTGATCGGCTTGACGCTGATCATGATCATCGCCAACACGGTAGTGGCCTACGCCAGCGACTTCAGCCTGCTATTGTTCGGCCGTGTACTGCTGGGCATCAGCATCGGCGGCTTCTGGGCCACGGCGATTGCTCTAAGCGGCCGCTTGGCGCCCAAGGGCGTGGGCGTAGCGAAGGCGACCTCGATCATCATGATGGGCGTGACCCTGGCCACCGTGCTGGGCGTGCCCGTCGGCACCTGGCTCAGCGGCCTGATGGGCTGGCGCATGACCTTCCTGGTGACCGCGATTGTCGGCGTGCCGGTGCTGCTGGCCCAGGTGTTCCTGCTGCCGCGACTCACGCCGGAGAAAGCCATCCAGATCCGTGACCTGCCCGCCTTGTTTATCAACCCACAAGCGCGGGTCGGTTTGATCGCCGTGCTGCTGATCGGCCTGGCGCACTTTGCTGCCTACACCTATGTGGCGCCGTTCTTCAAAAACAGTTCAGGCTTCGACGGCCCGACTATCGGCTCACTGTTGCTGCTGTATGGCGTGGCCGGCGTGATGGGCAACGTGTTTGCCGGTTTCGCCGCCAACCGCAGTGTGCGTCATACCCTGCTGCTGGTCGCGCTGATGATCGGCACCAGCACCGCGCTGTTCCCTCACTTCGCCACCGGCATGACCGGTGCCGCGATGCTCATCGCACTCTGGGGCTTCGCCTTCGGCGCCTTCCCGGCCTGCGCGAGTATCTGGATGTTCGTGGTCGCACCTAAAGACGTCGAACGCGGCATGCCGCTGTTCGTTGCCCTGTTCCAGGTGATCATCGCCTTGGGTTCGTTCTTTGGCGGCCGGATCGTGGACCAGATGGGCAGCGCAATGCTGTTGAGCCTGGCCACGGCGCTGGTGGGGCTTGGGTTTGTGACCGTGCTGGTGTTGGGGCGTAATGTGAGTAATAGCTTGGCGGCGCAGCCTGGCTGATAGGACTCGGTAACCACTAAAAAGCCTGCTGAGCATTGAGCTCGGCAGGCTTTTTTTGTTTCAGGGGTAGAGGGTTAGTTGCCTGGTTTATCCGTTGGGACATGACGCTCAAGTGCAGCGTCCACCAGTGCCTGAGCGTTCTCGATCAATTGCGCCAGGCCCATGATCACGGGTGACTGCGTGCTGTCCGGGTCTTCGGCGCATTGGTAGGCGGTTTGAAGGGCGGATGCGAGGATTTCGGAGGCGTTGGCCAGGGCTTCTTCGGTGCCGACGTCGGCGCCTACGTGGAAGATTTTGCGAGGTTCACCGTCGGATTCGGCATTGAAAGCATCGGTCGGGTTGGGGGTGATCTTTTTCATGATGTAACTCCACGTTTTGAAAAGGAGCTACCACTCCCTGCTGTCAAACAGGATTGGGTGGCAGCTGTACGCGGGTTGACAGACCGGAAACGTGGAAACCCGGCGCACCCGAAGGTGCCCCACGCACAGCCGCCATAACAGATGGGCACAGACAAGATCTGGAACCAGTTTGGGGATGCACAGAGATCGCACGTTATTCGGTCTGTCAAAACCGGTCGCCATGAGGGCGACGGCGGAAGGTTAGCGTCCTGCCTCAACCAGTGCAAGCCCGTGCGGGAGCTGCAGAGCCACCGCCACGGGTAATCACGCTTTTGGAAACGCCCAGTAATGAGTGTTCCCACAATGAAGCTTGTGTACCCGAGCCTCTGGGCTAGCCTCAAAAAGATCGCTGGTGTGCTGAGGAGCCTCTATGACACATGGACATTGTGACGCGCTAACAAGGGAGTATGCGAACGCCATACATCCCGACAGGCTTGCCAATAAGCCCCTCTTGATCCAATGTAATGACCAACGTCATTACACGAGGATCTTTCCCATGGCGACTATAAGCATTCGTATCGATGACGACCTGAAAGCGCGCGCCTATCTCGAACTGGAAAAGCTCGGCGTTACGCCTTCCGAACTGATGCGCCAGGCCCTGCAATACGTGGCGGATCGCGGCCAGCTACCTTTCAAGCCTGTTCTGATGACCGAGGAAGATGAAGCGTTGATGGCCACCGTCCGGGAACGATTGGCATCGCCTCAACGGGTAAAGGTTTCTATAGATGACCTATAGCCTTGATTTCGATGCGCGTTGAAGGAGTGGCAAAAGCTCGGCGACACCATTCGTCAGCAGCTCAAAAAGAAGCTGGTGGAAATCCTGAACAACCCACGTATTGAAGCCAATCGCCTGCATGACCTGCCCGACTGCTACAAAATCAAGCTACGCAGCAGCGGTTACAGGTTGGTTTGTCAGGTGATCGATCTGGAAATCACAGTGGTGGTGGTGGCCATTGATAAACGGGAGCGTGAGCAGGCTTATCGTAAAGCGGGCGCTGCATCCTTAGTCAGGATAAAGGCGCTATACGCCAGAAAATCATCTAAATGCTGAGTGATGATTGCAACAGTGATCGGCAACTGAAGCGTTTGATACTCATGCACTGCGATATTGCGGAAACCGACCATGTTTTTCAGGTTGGTCAGCAGAGACGATTGGACCCAACCGCCTCGTGATAGCAACTCAAACACGTCCCGGGCTCCCTGAGGTACACCCAGTCGTTCACGTCGAATTAGGTGCTGCCCCATATCCAGAGCGGCCTCACAAGCACGCTGAATATTAAGAATTGCCGCATCCTGACGGGTGAAGTCAGTAGCAAAACCGGCGGGGTCCTTGTCGTATTCCTCTCGAGCGCGAGCGACACAACGCTCAATGCTCGACGCTTTGTTGATGAGCACATCATCGACCATGTACTTTTCCTTCCTTCTGGATATCGGCCAGCAACCCTGCCCTTGCAGTGTCCAGCTCGGTTTTTTCGCTGAGGATGTAACTTTCGAAAATACCTGCCTGGCTGTCCTTGTTCCAGAGCCTGCGCCCTGTTGTTATGACTTGATATTGCATGACGGTGGACGCCGCCCGCAGGTCGAGTAAATCAACGGGCACCGCCACAATGTCAGCAAGCTCTCCAGCTAACCGCCACAACAGCAGCGGGTCCACAGAGCCCGCAGCAAGCACTGCCAAGTCCAGATCGCTGTCAGCATGTGCCTCGCCTGTCGCCTGACTGCCAAAGACATAAACCGCGATCAGATCAGGAATACTGGCCAATAAGTGAGCCAACACTTGATCAACGTTCATGTTGCGCCCCACGTGTCATCTGATGAATGACCGTAGCAGAAATCGCCTCGACATTTCTGCCCCAAACAAAAAACCCCCAACAACAATTAAGTTATCGGGGGTTTTTCGTTATTCAATAATGGCGGAGAGATAGGGATTCGAACCCTAGGTACCGGTGAAGGTACAACGGATTTCGAATCCGTCCCATTCGGCCACTCTGGCATCTCTCCAACGGCGCGCATCATAACAGTGTGTTTCGCGAAAGCAAACCAAAAAATCGATTTTTTTCCGTGCTATCAGATGCTTGCGTCGATTACAGCGGTACGCCGAGACGGTTGGCGACTTCTTCGTAGGCTTCGATGACGTCACCGAGGCCTTGGCGGAAGCGGTCTTTGTCCATCTTCTTCTTGGTGGCTTTGTCCCACAGGCGGCAGCCATCCGGGCTGAATTCGTCGCCCAGGACGATGGTGCCGTCGTGGAACACGCCGAATTCGAGTTTGAAGTCGACCAGCAGCAGGCCTGCGTCGTCGAACAGCTTGCTCAGCACGTCGTTGACCTTGAGGGACAACTCCTTCATGCGTACCAATTGCTCAGCGGTGCCCCAGCCGAATGCCACTACGTGGGATTCGTTGATGAACGGGTCGCCCTTGGCGTCGTCCTTCAGGAACAGCTCGAACGTGTAAGGGTTGAGCTTGAGGCCCTCTTCCACGCCCAGGCGCTTGACCAGGCTGCCGGCGGCGTAGTTACGCACGACGCATTCGACCGGGATCATGTCGAGCTTCTTGACCAGGCACTCGTTGTCGCCCAGCAGTTTGTCGAATTGGGTCGGAATGCCGGCCGCTTCGAGTTTCTGCATGATGAAGGCGTTGAACTTGTTGTTCACCATGCCTTTGCGATCAAGCTGTTCGATGCGCTTGCCGTCGAACGCCGAGGTGTCGTTGCGAAACAGCAGGATCAGGCGGTTGGCGTCGTCGGTCTTGTATACCGACTTGGCTTTGCCGCGGTAGAGTTCTTCACGTTTTTCCATGATGGGCTCCGCTTGCTAAATGGTGGGCTAGGCGATGTGTCGCCAGTCGAGCCCTGAATCTTGATCGGCCAGTTGCAGCCAGTCCGGGTCGCACCCAAGAGTGTCGACAAAACATTGCCGGGCCAGCTGCGGCAGGTTGTTCTTGCTGCTCAGGTGGGCCAGGACCAGGTGTTGCAAGTCTTGCCAGCCCAACTCATACACCAGGTACGCCGCCTGGTGGTTGTTCAAATGTCCCAGCTCGCCGCCTACCCGCTGCTTGAGAAAGTAGGGGTAATGCCCACGTGCCAGCAGGTCGCGGCAGTGGTTGGACTCGATCATCAAGGCATCGAGGTCACGGTAACCGTCCAGCACCTTGGAGCAGTAGGAGCCCAGGTCGGTGAGCACGCCGAAACGCCGCTGGCCGCCACTGAATACATACTGCGTCGGTTCCTGGGCGTCGTGCGCTACGGCAATCACATCGATGCTCAAGGCACCGACCTGCAGCGTCTCGCCACCGGCCAGGAAACCTGCGGGTTCTATGGGTTTGCGCATCCCGCGCAAGGTGCCGCGACTGAGGTACACCGGAAGATTGTAGCGCCGAGACAGCAAACCCACGCCATGCACGTGGTCGGCATGTTCGTGGGTCACCACAATTGCGCTCAGCTGCGCGGGGTGAACCCCCAGGCGCAGCAGGCGCCGCTCGGTTTCTTTTAACGAGAAACCACAATCCACCAGCACATACGTGTCGTCATGTGCGACCAGCGTGCCGTTCCCTTGGCTACCGCTGCCGAGAACGGCAAAACGCATCGGATCAGCCCAGGTTGTCCTGAATCACGCCCAACACTTTGCGCGCTGTTTCAGCCGGCGCAACGGTGTTGATGTTCTTCTCGACGGTCACTTGCACGCTCTCGCCCACCTTGCTCAAACGAACCTGGTAACGCTCGGCACGGGTTTCGATCTCTTCCTTGGTCGGCTTGCTGCCGAACAACTTGCCGAAGAAACCTGGCTCGTCGTCTTTCTTCTCGGCCTTTTCCGCTACGTTGATGTAGTACAGGCCCAGGCTGCGGTTGATATCTTCAACGCGCCATGGACCTTGCTCCAACGCACGGCCAACACTGGCCCACGCACGGTCGAGGTCTTCACCCAGGGTGAGCACCACGTTGCCGCTGCCGTCCTCGGTGAGGCTGACGCGGTTAGGCGTGTCGAAGTTACCGGCGGCGAGCAGGGAAACCGAACCGCCCTTCTCGGAGATACGGCTCATGCTGGCCAGCATCTCGTCGACCAACGCGGCGTCTACGCCCATGTTGACCGAACGCGGGGTGAAATCGACGTTGGCAGTGCTGCCGGCAGGACGCTCGGCGCTCACCACGTAGACTTCACTGGTATTACGCTGCACGCCTGGTTCGATGCGCACACGCACGCGGGCTTCGCTGTCGGGCGCTACACCGCTCGCCTGCAGGCGCTTGGCCATGCTGGCGGACAGTTCGCTGCCGTGCTGCCATGCCGTGGTGAACTCACCGGTTTGCGGGCGTTGCTGATCAATGCTGAAACCGTTGTCCTGGAAGAACTGCACCGCCACTGGCCAGACTTCAGCCGGTGGGCGTTGAGCCATGATCCAGCGGTTGTCGCCGCTCTTTTGCAGGCTGTAGTCGCTGGTGTCCGCCACGGCCGAGATCGGCTGCGGGCGTGGCACTACGTACTCGCCCTTGGTGGTGTCATCGGCGACGTTGCGCGGAATCGGCAGCAACGGGTCAAGGCGCTTGGCGACGTTGACGTCCGGCGGCAGTTGCATCGGTTTGGTTGCTTGGGCTTCCAGGTAATCGCTGCCGCGGTCACGGAAGTAGCCTTCCGGGCCCCATACCCAACCGCAGCCACTGGTGCTGGAGATAATCAAGGCAAGTGCGGAAAGTCCGGCCAATCGCTTCATGCGTAGTGCTTCCTCAATTAAACCAGGACGCCGGACTGGCGCAGGGCCTGTCGCAGCGGTTCGTGACAGGCTTCGCTGAGCCGGGTGAGCGGCAGACGGATACCGTCCGGCATCAAGCCCATCTCAAACAGCGCCCATTTCACGGGAATAGGGTTGGATTCGATAAACAGTGTCTTGTTGAGCGGCATCAGTTGCTCGTGGATCGCACGGGCTTTTACCGCGTCACCGGCGATGGCGGCGGCGCACATGTCGCTCATGGCGCGCGGCGCGACGTTGGCGGTCACCGAGATGTTGCCTTTGCCACCCAGCAGGATCAGCTCAACCGCTGTGGCGTCGTCACCGGAATACACCAGGAAGTCGCTGCTCACGCCGGCCAGGATGTCCTTGGCGCGCTGCAGGTCGCCGGTGGCTTCCTTGATGCCGATGATGTTCGGCACGGTGGACAGGCGGATCACGGTCTCGGCCTTCATGTCGCAGGCCGTGCGGCCAGGAACGTTGTAGAGGATCTGCGGGATGTCAACGGCTTCGGCAATGGCCTTGAAATGCTGGTACAAACCTTCCTGGGTCGGCTTGTTGTAGTACGGGGTTACCAGCAGGCAGGCATCGGCGCCGGCTTTCTTGGCGTTCTTGGTCAGCTCGATGGCTTCACGCGTCGAGTTGGCGCCCGTGCCGGCGATTACGGCAATGCGGCCCGCCACGCGCTTGACCACGAATTCGATGACCTGGATGTGTTCTTCCACATCAAGGGTGGCCGATTCACCTGTGGTGCCGACCGCCACGATGGCGTTGGTGCCTTCTTGCAGGTGGAAGTCCACCAGTTTGCCAAGGCTGTCCCAGTCGAGATGACCTTGTGCATCCATGGGTGTGACCAGTGCCACCATACTGCCCGCAATCATGCAACCGCTCCTGCCGGAAAAAGAGAGCCGTAATGGTACTGGCGCCAAGATGCTTGTACAAGCGAAGTACCGCCTGAGGATGCGTTCTGGGCCAACTAAACGACGGGCAATGCCATCATTGGGCCAAAGCGCGGCTTGAAGCACGCTGAAATCAGACCGATCGCGTAATGAAAACGCCACCTCCTAGCCCTTGGCGATGGTTTTCGCTACCCTTCATCCTTTGATCGATACAGCCCACACGGTATCGACCGCTCATCGCTTTAGGAAGGCTGCATGTCCACCCCCACAGTTCGCGAACAATTCCTTGTTATCAGTGCCCTCGGCGCCAACCCCATGGAGCTGACCAACGTCCTGTGCCGCGCCAGCCATGAGAACCGCTGCGCCGTCGTGACCTCCCGCCTCACCCGCCACGGCGAGTGCAGCGCGTTGGTTCTGCAGATTTCCGGCAGCTGGGACGCCCTGGCGCGCCTCGAAACCGGCTTGCCGGGCCTGGCCAAGAAGCACAACTTCACGGTCAACGTAGTGCGCAGCGCCGCCCTGGAAAACCGCCCGCAGGCCCTGCCTTATGTGGCGTATGTCAGCTCGGCCTACCGCTCGGACATCGTCAATGAGCTGTGCCAGTTTTTCATCGACCACAACGTCGAGCTGGAAAACCTGACCTGCGACACCTACCAGGCACCGCAAACCGGCGGCACCATGCTCAACGCCACGTTCACCGTGACCTTGCCGGCCGGCGTACAGATCAGTTGGCTGCGTGACCAGTTCCTGGATTTCGCCGATGCCTTGAACCTCGACGCACTGATCGAGCCGTGGCGCCCACAGAACCCAATGTAAGGAAGTACCTATGCCGGTAGCCATCGACAAACCCGTGGCCGATTTCGAAGCCCAGGCCACCAGCGGCCAGACGTTCAGCCTTGCCGCCCTCAAGGGCAAGCAAGTGGTGATCTACTTCTACCCCAAGGACAGCACCCCGGGTTGCACCACTGAGGGTCAGGGTTTTCGTGACCAGTACGCCGCGTTCAAGGCCGCCAACACCGAAGTGTTTGGCCTGTCGCGAGACAGCGTGAAGTCTCACGAGAACTTCAAGGCCAAGCAGGAATTCCCTTTCGAGCTGATCAGCGACAAGGACGAAGCGGTTTGCCAGCTCTTTGATGTGATCAAGCTGAAGAAGCTGTACGGCAAGGAATACCTGGGCGTTGACCGCAGCACTTTCCTGATCGACAAGGATGGCGTGCTGCGTCAGGAATGGCGTGGTGTGAAAGTGCCGGGCCATGTGGATGCGGTGTTGGCGGCGGCGCAGGCATTGAATAAAGCTTGAGTCATAATTGGGGCGAACCTTTAGTTCGCCCCAATTGTTTACAACAAAGGCGCCACCACCGGCTCTTGCCGCGGCCACGCATCCAGTACGGCCTTAAACAGCGTCGCCAGCGGGATTGCAAAGAACACGCCCCAGAACCCCCACAGCCCTCCGAACAACAGCACCGCGCAGATAATCGCCACCGGGTGCAGGTTGACGGCCTCCGAGAACAGCAGCGGCACCAGCACGTTGCCATCCAGGGTCTGGATAATGCCGTACACCGCCATCAGGTAGATGAACTGATCGCTCCAGCCCCACTGGAACAACGCAATCAACATCACCGGCACGGTCACCACCACCGCGCCCACATACGGCACTACCACCGATATACCCACCAGCAAGGCCAGCAGCGCCGCGTAGTTCAGCCCGAGCGCGACAAACGCGATGTAGGTGACGCCGCCACAAATCACGATCTCAATGACTTTGCCGCGAATATAGTTGGCGATCTGCCGGTTCATTTCTTCGGCGACCCTGGTAATCAACGCCCGTTCACGTGGCAGGTAGCCACTGACCCAGCGGCCGATCATCTCGCGGTCCTTGAGGAAGAAAAACACCAGGATCGGCACCAGCACCAGGTAGATCATGATGTTGACCAAAAGCGGCAGGCTGGACAGGGAAAACGTCAGCGCCCATTGCCCGAATTTTCCGATCTCGCCGCGCGCCACTTCGATAGCCTGCAACACTTGCTCGTCCGACACCAAATGCGGATAGCGCTCCGGCAACAGCAGCAACAGTGATTGCCACTTGGCGAGCATGCCCGGCAACTCGTTGAACAAGGTGATCAACTGATGCCACAGCAATGGCAGCACCACCACGATAAACACCACCAACAGCCCCATGAACAGGGCAAAGACCAGCCCTACCGCCAGGCCACCGGGCAAACGCAAACGCTCAAGGGTAGTGACCAGGCCCTGCATCAGGTACGCCAGCACCATGCCCGCCAGTACCGGTGCCAGCATGCCGCCCAAGGTGAGCACGGCGGTAAAGGCCAGGAACAGCAGGACGGCCAGCACCACCGCTTCTTCATCGGAAAAATAGCGCTGAATCCAGTCTCGTAACACTTTGAACATCAATCAACCTCGGGTGGTGGGGGCGAACAGTTCAGGCCTTGCGCAACCAGTAACGGTACACACCGGCAGCGTCTTCTTCGTGTAGCAGCGTATGCCCGGCCAGCTTGGCAAAAGTGCGGAAATCGCGCTGGGAGCCTGCGTCCGTGGCGATCACCTTGAGCACGGCACCACTGGCCAAACGGTTGAGTTCCAGCTTGGCCTTGAGCAGGGGCAGCGGGCAATTGAGGCCACTGGCATCAAGTTCGGCGTCAAAGGCTACAGCGTCGGTCATCGGTTTGCTCCGGGCATGCGTTTGGGGTGCTTAGAATATCTGGTCCGAAGCTCAGTGTCCGGCTACAGTAAGCTCTTTGTCGAAAGGCTTTGTGCATGACTTTTTTGCGCCCTACCCTGCTGACGCTGGCTTGCCTGCTGGCCTCCCCGGCCTTCGCTGACGACCTGCCGTCACTCGGCGACGCCAGTTCTGCCATTGTCTCACCGCAACAAGAGTTCCAACTGGGCCGCGCATGGCTGGCCTACCTGCGGGGCCAGGTTTCGCAGCTCAATGATCCGCAGCTCAAGGATTACGTCGAAACCAGCGTTTACAAGCTGGTGGAGACCAGCCAGGTGAATGACCGGCGTCTGGAATTTATCCTCATCGACAGCCCGCAGCTCAACGCCTTTGCCGCACCCGGCGGGATTGTCGGGGTTAACGGCGGCCTGTTCCTGAATGCCCAGACCGAAGGCGAATATGCCTCGGTACTCGCTCACGAATTGGCTCACTTGTCCCAACGTCACTTTGCGCGAGGTGTGGAAGCGCAGTCGCGCATGCAGATCCCGATGATGGCCGCCCTGCTCGGCGGCATTATCGCGGCGGCAGCGGGTGCGGGCGATGCTGGTATTGCCGCGATTGCAGGCAGCCAGGCGGCAGCTATCCAGGAGCAGCGCAGGTTCTCGCGCCAGAACGAACAAGAGGCTGACCGTATCGGCATCCTTAACCTGGAAAAAGCCGGTTACGACCCACGCTCCATGCCGACCATGTTCGAACGCCTGATGCGCCAATACCGTTTCGACGCCAAGCCACCGGAGTTTTTGCTGACTCACCCGGTGACCGAATCGCGTATTGCCGACACCCGTAACCGCGCCGAACAAGCCAAACCCGGCGGCAAGGAAGACAGCTTGCGCTATCAACTGATTCGCGCACGGGTACAACTGCAATACGAAGACACGCCGGGGCTGGCCGCCAAGCGCTTCCAGGCGCAGTTGGACGAGAACCCGAAAAACGATATAGCGCGTTATGGCCTTGCCATTGCGCAGATCAAGGGCACTCAGTTCAAAGAAGCGCGGGAAAGCTTGCAGCCGCTGCTGGCCAAGGCGCCCAACGACATTACCTACAACCTGGCGCAGATCGAGTTGGATATCGACAGCAACCGTTTGCCGGATGCCCAGCAACGTACTGATCGTATGCTGGCCCAGTACCCCGGCAGCTATCCGCTGAATCAGATACGCATCGATGTGCTGCTCAAGCAGAACCGTACGGCCGATGCTGAAAAGGCACTGGATGGGTTGCTCAAGTCGCGGCCCGATGATCCGGATGTGTGGTATCAGGTGGCCGAGACTCGCGGCTTGTCCGGCAATATCATTGGTTTACATCAGGCGCGTGCCGAGTACTTTGCACTGGTGGGTGACTTCAAGCAGGCTATTCAGCAACTGGACTTTGCCAAGCGTCGGGCCGGCAACAACTTCCCACTGTCTTCGCGCATCGACGCGCGCCAGCGTGAGCTGATCGAGCAGGAACGCCTGGTGAAAGGGATGATGAGCTAAAACCATCGCCCACAAAAAAGCCCCGCTTTCGTTAACCGAAAGCGGGGCTTTTTATTGAGCTAGCGGATTACTCGGCCAGCTTGAAGGTGATGAAACTTGCACGCCCCTGACGCAGTACGCGCATCGACACCGAGCGATTCTTCGGCAACGCTTTGGCGATGTCCGTGAATTCCTTGGTGGAGTTGATCGCCTGGTTGTTCAAGTGGGTGATCACGTCGCCCGGCTGCAGGCCGATCAAGGCGGCTGGGCCGTCCTGGACTTCTTTGATCACAACACCGCTCTTGAGGTCGAAGCTCTTCTTCTGCTCGTCGGTCAGCTCAACCACGGCAATGCCCAAGCGATTGCTGCTGCGCTCTGCGCCTGGTTTGGCGTTGCCCAGTGCATCCAGGGTTGCACCCTCTTCCGGGATCGCGCCAACGGTCAGCTCAACGGTCTGGCGCTTGCCGTCACGAATCACTTCAAGCTTGGCTTTGCTGCCGGCTTTCAGGGCGCCTACCAGATGCGGCAGGTCGGCGGACATAATGATCGGCTGGCCATTCATGCTCAGGATCACGTCGCCCACTTGCAAACCACCTTTGGCAGCCGGGCCGTCGTCCTGGATCTGCGCGACCAGGGCACCGGCCGGCTTGTCGAGGCCAAACGATTCAGCCAGGTCTTTGTTCACTTCCTGGATCACCACACCCAACCAGCCACGACTGACCTTGCCACCGCTTTTGAGTTGGTTGGAAACGTCCATGGCCACGTCGATCGGAATCGCGAAGGAAACGCCCATGAAACCACCGGAACGGGTGTAGATCTGTGAGTTGATGCCCACCACTTCGCCCGCCAGGTTGAACAGCGGACCACCGGAATTACCCGGGTTGATCGGCACGTCGGTCTGGATGAACGGCACGTAGTTTTCATTGGGCAGGCTGCGGCCGATGGCGCTGACGATGCCCTGGGTTACGGTGTGGTCAAAGCCGAACGGTGAACCGATAGCAACCACCCACTGCCCGGCTTTCAGGTCCTGGGATTTACCCAGCTTCAGCACGGGCAGGTCTTTGCCTTCGATTTTCAGCAGGGCCACGTCGGAACGCGGGTCGGTGCCCACCAGCTTGGCTTTCAACTCACTGCGGTCGGCCAGGCGTACGAGAATTTCGTCAGCGTCGGCAATCACATGGTTATTGGTGAGGATGTAACCATCCGGCGAGATGATGAAGCCCGAGCCCAGGGACTGTGCCTCACGCTGCCCGCCACCGCCGCCACGCGGGGAACGTTGTTGCGGCATGCCACGCTCGAAGAACTCGCGCAGCATCGGCGGCAAGCCTTCCAGGTCGGGCATCTGCTGGTTCGAGACTTTACGATCCGGCAGCTTCTGCGTGGTACTGATGTTCACCACAGCAGGCGAAGCCTGCTCCACCAGTTGGGTAAAGTCAGGCAATTCGGCCGCTTGCGCGGACACGGCCTGACCCAGCACCAATACCGTGGCGACTATGGTTAGGTAAGACTTCAAACGTGGTATCGACATACAGCTCCCGTTACGACGAGCAGGGTTGAGCGACAGGGTTCAAGAAACGCCGAAAACTTCGACCGGCATTTTTGTTCCGCGAACAAAATAAGGTCAGAGCCGACAAGCTCTGACCTATAAAAAACATGGGGATTTTTTGCAAGTGAAAATACTGATCCAGAAATTTCATGCTCTCAGCCCCAACCACGCAAAGGCTCACATTGAAAGGTCAGGATGAACATAGGATTAACGGCTCATGGCTTGACGGCGGTCTTTTCGCCGCGCACCGACAGCGCGATGCGTTCGGCGGTGCCAATAGGGATTTCGCCGACAACCGTCACCATCACTTCGCCATCGACCGTGTTCAGACGGCGCGACACAGCAACCGTTGGGCCAAGCTGCGTGCGTGTTTCGCTCACGCTCGCACCGTCGGTGGATTCAAGAAACACTGAGAAACGTGCAAGGCCATCGTCGTACATCAGGCTGTCGACAGTGGCGTGGGTTTGAGTATCTTTTCGCGAGACGCTGCTGGTGAGCTGAAAACCGGGAGGCAGCCAGTCCAGATGCCATGCGTGGGTAGCGGGCACCTCGGGGGCTTTGGTGCTGGAAACAGCGACAGGTGAACATTCACTGCTGGGCTGTAAGTCACGATCCGACAGCGCAGCCGAAGTGTTCAGTCGAGTGAACTGAAAACGCTCCAAGAGCTGGCCCTGTTCATTGAGCAACAGGGACTTGAGTGGCAGCGCGGTTTCACGATCCAGGTGCAACTCAAAGCCATATCGGTATTGATCACGCGGATTGATCGACACAATCACCGCATTGCGACCGGCCACGCGAGATTTGCCAATGACGGCCAGTTCGTAGAATTGAGTAAGTTTTTGCGGATCCAGAGCGCGCGAAGGCGCATCCGGTGAGTTGCCAAGGCCGGCAACCAAGGTGCCACTGACACATTGCGTACGTCCATCTACCCGCACCAGTTCCTGGGCAGAACCGTCGAGTTGCAACAGCCGCTCGCGGACGTGACCGTCCTGGACGCGATGCCAGATGTCATGGGTAGAGAAACTGCCGTTACGCTCGTAGACGAACGTACCTGCAAAGCTTTGCTGCTGCTCTGCACGCCCAAGTCGAGTCAGCCAGTCTTGGGCTTCGTCGGCATGGGCGGATAGTGCAAAACAACCACTGAGCAAAAGCGTAAGGAGCGGTATGGCGCGCATAGGGCCCCTTAGCGGTTTAGCGGTTTTCCAGGCTGGCTGCACGAGCATATGGCAGAGCGCTTTCAGTGCCTTTCAAGGCCGATTCCTGTGCGTGTTGGCGCAGGTAGCCTGGAAGACGCTGGTCCTGCCAGCCGGATTGCCCTTGAAGTACGCCGTTGGCCATAGGGCCGGTGGCATCAGAGCTTTCCTTGTAGCCGGCCAGTACCGCTGGGCCTTTGACTTGCGGACCGGCCATGACCGGTTGCTGAGTCTGCTGGGCCAGTTCGGCACCGGCAATTTCGTCCTGGTTGTACAGGCGAACACCAGCCAACACGGCAACAGTCACCGAGGCAGCTACTGCCAGGCGACCCAGGCTACGCCATGGACCACGAGCAGCTTTTGCCGGAACGGCTTCATCGGCCAACGCGGCAGAAACGGCCGCAGCAATATCCAGACGAGGGATTAAAAGATCCTTGTGCATCACCGCCCGAGCGACTTGGTAACGAGACCAGGTATCACGGGTTTCGGCATCATCAAATGCATTGAGCACTCGACGAAGTTCCAGTTCATCCGCTTCGTTATCCATCACTGCGGACAGCGATTCCTGCAGGGCATCACGACTCATGGCGGTTCCTCTCTTGGCTGTCGCCGCTGTCTTTAGTTTTCTTGCAACAACGGTTGCAAGGCTTTGTCGATGGCTTCCCGGGCCCGGAAAATCCGTGACCTTACAGTCCCCACCGGACATTGCATGACGCTCGCAATGTCTTCGTAACTGAGACCATCGAATTCACGTAAAGTTAACGCCGTACGCAAATCTTCTGGCAGTTGCTGAATAGTGCGATGAACGGTGCCCTCGATCTCGTCGCGCAGCAAAGCACGTTCCGGCGACTCGAGATCTTTGAGGCCGTGATCACCATCGTAAAATTCTGCATCTTCTGAACTTACATCACTGTCCGGTGGGCGGCGGCCGCGAGACACCAGATAGTTCTTCGCCGTGTTAATGGCGATGCGGTACAGCCACGTGTAAAACGCACTGTCACCGCGAAAATTGCCAAGTGCACGGTACGCCTTGATAAAGGCTTCCTGTGCAACGTCCTGCGCTTCATGGGTGTCGTGCACAAACCGCACGATCAACCCGAGAATTTTGTGCTGGTATTTCAGCACTAGCAGATCAAATGCTCGCTTATCGCCACGTTGAACGCGCTCGACCAGCTGCTGATCCTCTTCCTGGGTTAGCATGAACACTCCTCGTTGTACTCACAGGAGGCTTGCATAACTAAACGATCAGGCTTGCAAACATAGACTAGGACTTCTCGCAAAAGTTCTCCCCCTCCAAGCAAGTTTCCGGCATGCACTGATTTGGCACACACGAAAAACGCAGCGCGGGCTAGGCCGGCTGCGCGAATAATCTTGTCGCCGGTTTTCTGACGCGTCCAATGCTCCCGACGGGCCAATAAACTCAACGTTTTCCCAGCTTTCGGGCAACCTGCTATTGAGTCGGGGCTCATGCAAAAAGTTCCCATCTCAATAGCCGGCCCATATGACCCCAGCTGTGCACCGTAATTTCACATTGCCACGAATGCCCGGCTATTGTGCCGCTCCCCCCCTCTATATACTAGTGGCCCGTGTGACCCTTTGATTCGCCGATCCAGGCGTCCTGTTTGCGCCAGCCCTTTGGATCGCTTTTTGCGGAATCCTTCAAATGAGCCAACAGTTTCAACACGATGTCCTGGTGATCGGTAGCGGTGCGGCCGGCTTGAGCCTGGCACTCACCCTCCCCAGCCACCTGCGCATTGCGGTCCTGAGCAAGGGCGACCTGGCCAATGGCTCGACTTTCTGGGCCCAGGGCGGTGTCGCAGCCGTGCTGGACGACACCGATACCGTGCAATCCCACGTCGAAGACACCCTTAACGCCGGCGGCGGCCTGTGCAACGAAGACGCGGTGCGCTTCACCGTCGAGCATAGCCGCGAAGCCATCCAATGGCTGATCGACCAAGGCGTGCCGTTCACGCGCGACGAACACGCCGGCAGCGATGACGGCGGATTCGAATTCCACTTGACCCGCGAAGGCGGCCACAGCCATCGCCGCATCATCCACGCCGCCGACGCTACCGGCGCCGCCATCTTCAAGACGTTGCTCGAACAAGCCCGCCAACGCCCCAACATTGAACTGCTGGAGCAACGCGTCGCCGTCGACCTGATCACCGAAAAACGCCTGGGCCTGGACGGCGAACGGTGCCTCGGCGCCTATGTGCTCAACCGCGCCAGTGGCGAAGTGGATACCTACGGCGCACGCTTCACCATTTTGGCCTCAGGCGGTGCCGCCAAGGTCTATCTCTATACCAGTAACCCCGACGGTGCCTGCGGTGACGGCATCGCCATGGCCTGGCGTTCAGGCTGTCGGGTGGCCAACCTGGAATTCAACCAGTTCCACCCCACCTGCCTGTATCACCCGCAAGCCAAGAGTTTTTTGATCACCGAAGCCCTGCGCGGCGAAGGTGCACACCTGAAACTGCCCAACGGCGAGCGCTTCATGCAACGCTTCGACCCACGTGCCGAACTGGCGCCACGGGATATCGTGGCCCGCGCCATCGACCACGAAATGAAGCGCCTGGGCATCGACTGCGTGTACCTGGACATCAGCCACAAACCCGAAGCCTTCATCAAGACCCACTTCCCCACCGTCTACGAGCGTTGCCTGGCGTTCAACATCGACATCACCAAAGGCCCGATCCCGGTGGTGCCGGCTGCGCACTACACCTGCGGCGGCGTGATGGTCGACCAACACGGCCGCACCGATGTGCCGGGGCTGTATGCGATTGGCGAAACCAGCTTCACCGGCCTGCACGGCGCCAACCGCATGGCCAGCAACTCGTTGCTCGAATGTTTCGTTTACGCGCGCTCGGCCGCTGCCGACATCCTTGAGCAATTGCCGCGTATTCCAGTGCCCGCCGCCCTGCCGCGCTGGGACGCCAGCCAAGTGACCGACTCGGACGAAGACGTGATCATCGCCCACAATTGGGACGAACTGCGCCGCTTCATGTGGGACTACGTAGGCATTGTGCGCACCAACAAGCGCCTGGCGCGGGCTCAACACCGCGTGCGTTTGCTGCTGGATGAGATCGACGAGTTCTACAGCAACTACAAAGTCAGCCGCGACCTGATCGAGTTGCGCAACCTGGCCCAGGTTGCCGAATTGATGATCCGCTCAGCCATGGAGCGCAAGGAAAGCCGCGGCCTGCATTACACCCTCGACTACCCGCAAATGCTGCCCGAAGCACGCGACACTATTCTGGTGCCAGCCACCTACGGCGACTGAACTTAAGGCGTACCCGCAGGCGCCGGTGCACATCGGCGACCTGCGAATCCATCGGTACACAAACAGAACGCACCCACCACTCGCCTTTCACCCGATAGCGCAGCACCACGATCAGCGGCAACGCCAGGCTGTCGGGGCGCAACTGCACGCTGTGCCAGCCGCGCCCGACACTGAACAACTGCCAGCCATCTTCGTCGCGGCGCAGGCCACGAATCGACGAACGGTGAGTCAGCAGGATATGCCGCGGCAACACCCAGGCGGCATGCGCCAGGCACACCAGAATGCCGAGGCTTGCGAAGGGCAAATCAATAATCAACAAGGCACCCAGTGCGAACGCCTGGGCAAGCAGGTACGCCGCCAGCATCAGCCTAGAGGCCTGCCAGCGGCATTCAAACGTATTACTTGGGCTGGACACGATCCAGAATCATCCGAACCATGCGCTGCAGTTCCGGGTCTTCGGATTCGGCGCGCTCCATGAACCAGCCGAACATGTCCTGGTCTTCGCACGTCAGCAGCCGCACATAGAGGTCGCGGTCTACCTTGTCCAGCGTCGCGTACATCTCTTTAGTGAACGGCACCAGCAACACATCCAGCTCCAGCATGCCACGGCGGCTGTGCCAGTAGAGGCGGTTGATTTCTACTTCTTCTACCATGGACTGCTCCTCAAATAGCGCGCAAGTATACAGGCCCGACGGCAGCGGGACACTCGGCTTTGGTCGGCCCATACGGAAACTATCCATTTGCCGGGCGCCCCTCTATGATGCACCCATGACTTTTTGACCTGCGAAGACCCATGGCCGACTCTGCTTTTTTCTGCCCCCTGACGCACGAAGGCGTCCTTGCTGTCCGCGGCTCCGACGCTGCCAAGTTCCTGCAAGGGCAACTGACCTGCAACCTCAATTACCTGAGCGACACCCAGGCCAGCCTCGGCGCGCGCTGTACGCAAAAAGGCCGCATGCAGTCGAGTTTTCGCATCCTGCTGCAAGGTGACGGCGTGTTGCTGGCCATGGCCACCGAGCTGCTCGAACCGCAACTGGCAGACCTGAAGAAATACGCGGTGTTCTCCAAATCCAAGCTCACCGACGAAAGCGCCGCCTGGGCACGCTTTGGCTTGTCGAATACGGATCACACCCTGGCTGCCCTCGGCCTTGAGCTGCCGGCCGACACCGACAGCGTGGTGCGCACCGACACATTGATTGCCATTCGTGTCTCCCCGAACCGCGCCGAACTCTGGGTGCCTGCCGAACACGCCGAAACGGTACGCCAGCAATTGGCCAGCCAACTGCAACAAGCCGACTTGAATGACTGGCTGCTCGGCCAGATCCGCGCCGGCATCGGCCAGGTCATGCCGCAAACCCGCGAACTGTTTATCCCGCAGATGCTCAACCTGCAGGCCATTGGCGGCGTGAGCTTCAAAAAAGGCTGCTACACCGGCCAGGAAATCGTCGCGCGCATGCAGTACCTGGGCAAACTCAAGCGCCGCCTGTATCGCCTGAGCCTCAGTGCCACGCAATTGCCCGAGCCAGGCACACCGCTGTTCTCGCCCAACCATAACAGCGCGATCGGCGAAGTCGTGATCGCGGCAAAAGCTGACCAATCAATTGAACTTCTGGCCGTGCTGCAAGCCGAAGCTGCCGAAAGCGGCGATGTGCACGTCGGCACCCTGGAAGGCCCCGGCTTACAACTGCTCGACTTGCCGTACCAACTGGATCGCGATAAAGAGATCCAGCGTTAATCGCCGTACCTTTTTGCAGCACCCTAGAGAGCATGAATGAACAAGCTGGCGGAAAAAGTCCAACAGGCTTTGGTGACGGCCATCGACAACGATGACCTGGTTCTGCCGACATTACCGGAAGTGGCCTTGAACATTCGTCAGGCCGCCGAAGACCCGGATATCAGCATCAGCCACTTGAGCAAAGTGATCGGTCGCGATACCGCCCTGTCGGCGCGCCTGATCAAAGTGGTCAACAGCCCGCTGCTGCGCGCCACCCAGGAAGTCACCGACCTGCATACCGCCATCACGCGGCTGGGCACCAACTACAGCAGCAACCTGGCCATCGGCCTGGTCATGGAACAGATCTTCCACGCCCGCTCCGAAGTCGTCGAACTGAAAATGCGCGAAGTGTGGCGCCGCAGCCTGGAGGTGGCGGGCGTGAGTTATGCCCTGTGCCGCAACCATAGCCAACTCAAGCCAGACCAGGCGGCCCTCGGCGGGCTGGTGCATCAGATTGGCGTGTTGCCGATCCTCACCTACGCCGAAGACCATTACGAGCTGCTGGCCGACCCGGTCAGCCTCAACCATGTGATCGACAGCATCCACCCGTTGCTGGGCGACAAACTGCTGGGTGTGTGGGATTTCCCGGAGATGCTGGCCAAGCTGCCGGGGCAGTACCTGGACCTGGAGCGCGACTCCCCACGCCTGGATTACATCGACGTGGTGCAAATCGCCGCACTGTATTGCCACCGCGGCACCGCGCATCCATTGGCCAACGTAGACGTTACCAGCCTGCCGGCGCTCAAGAAACTGCGCATCGACCCCTACAGCGAGACACTGCGTGCCGAGCTCGATGAAGCGCGCTCAATGTTCTACTGACTACCCCGCGATAAAACTCACCCGCACCTTCAACCCCGCCAATTCACCATCATGCAGGCTGATCTGGGCCAAATGCGCGCGGCAGATCTCGCCGACAATTGCCAGCCCCAAGCCTGAGCCCATGCCCTGTTGGCTGCGGCGGTAGAAACGTTCGAAGACCCGGTCCCGTTCATCCAGCGGGATGCCTGGGCCGTCATCTTCAACTTCGAGGATGGCCGGCGCGGTCACCCGCAGGATCACATTACCGCCCGGCGGAGTGTGAGCCAGGGCGTTATCTACCAGATTGCTCAGCAGTTCATTCAACAACGTCGGCTCACCGCGCAGCCACACCGGTTCATCCGCCTCCAATGCCAAGGCAACGCCCCGCGCGTGGGCCAGCGGCGCCATGGCCATGCCCAGTTCCCGCGCCAGCTGGCTGAGGTCGAGCAATTGCGCACCGCCTTCGGCAATCGCGCGGGCACCGTTTTCGATGCGCGCCAGCGACAGCAATTGGTTGGCCAAGTGGGTCAGACGGTCGGTGCCTTGGGCCGCTGTTTCCAAGGTGCTGCGCCAGGTTGCCGGGTCACTGCTGCGCAGGCCAAGCTCAAGCCGGGCCTTGAGCGCCGCCAGTGGGGTGCGCAGTTCGTGGGCGGCGTCGGCAATAAACTGCGCCTGGCGCTCGAACTGGCCGCGCAGGCGCTCGGTGAAATGATTGAGCGAGCGCACCAACGGGCCGAACTCATGTTGCACCTCCACCAGCGGCAGCGGGCGCAAATCATCGGGTTGGCGTTCTTCCACGGCGGTGCGCAGGCGTTCCAACGGGCGCAGCGCCGCACTCACGGCAAACCACACCAGCAACAACGCACCGACCGCCAGCATGCCCAGGCGCAGCAGCGTGTCGGCCATCAGGCTGCGGGCCATGCTTTCGCGCGCCTCGTCAGTTTCGGCCACGCGAATTTCCGCCATGCCGTTCATGTTCGGCTCCGACACCGCCTTGAGCAGGCTCACCACCCGCACATGCTGGCCCTGGTACATGGCGTTGTAAAATCGCGCCAACGCCGGGTAATCATCGGTACGCGGCGTACCCGGCGGCGGGCCAGGGAGGTTTTCGTAGCCGGAGATCAGCTTGCGATCGATGTCATTGACCTGATAGTAAATCCGCCCGGCGCTGTCGTAGGCGAACGTGTCCAGCGCCACATACGGCACATTGGCGCTCAGGGTGCCGTCCACCTGGGTCAACCCGGCGGCAATGGTGCGCGCCGAGGCCAGCAACGTGCGGTCATAGGCGGTGTCGGCGGCTTCGCGACCATTCCAATAAGCACTCATGCCGCTGGCGAGCATCAACACTACCAGCAGCAGCGCCAGGTTCCATAGCAACCGCCAGCGCAGGCTGCTGGGCTTATGCATCGCGGGCTTCCAGCAAGTAGCCAAGGCCACGGAACGTCACGATGGCGATGGGCTGGCCGTCGAGTTTCTTGCGCAGGCGGTGCACGTAGATTTCGATGGCGTCCGGGCTGGCTTCCTCGTCCAGACCGAATACTTGAGAAGCCAGTTGCTCCTTGCTCATCACGCGGCCGGGCCGCGCGATCAGCGCCTCAAGCACCGCCTGCTCGCGGGAGGTCAGCGTCATCAGCTCGCCACCCACGGTGAAACGCCGGGTATCCAGGTCGTAGACCAGCACGCCGCACGCCTGCTGACGCTCACCACCCAGCACACTGCGGCGCAGCAGCGCCTTGACCCGCGCTTCCAGCTCGGTCAGCTCAAAGGGTTTGGCCAGGTAGTCATCAGCGCCCAGGTTCAGGCCATGCACACGGTCTTTAACATCACTGCGCGCCGTCAACATCAGCACCGGCAGATTTTTCCCACGCGCCCGCAGACGCGCCAACACCTCAAAACCGTCCATGCGCGGCAGCCCCACATCGAGGATCACCACCGCATATTCCTCGCTGCTCAAGGCCAGGTCCGCGGCCACGCCGTCGTGCAACACGTCGACGGTCAAACCCGTGCTCTTGAGCGCTTGGGCAACACTTTCGGCGAGTTGCAGATGGTCTTCAACCAAGAGGACGCGCATGGATTTTCACCTCGTTCGGGCATGGTCGACGCCACGCTTTGGCGGGCAGTTTACAGGCGCCGCCTGCCCTGTGAAGCCCGAAAACATTGAAAGACAACTGAAAGGTTAGTGAAAGCTTCGCCCTTTAGCATCCAGCAACGGTGGGTAATGCCCGCTGAGCTACCTGATCCGTAGCGCCCGAAAAACGCCTCGAAGCGTTTTCGCCAAAAATAAGAACAATAACGGAGTACACCACAATGCTGTCGACCCAGCCCCAGGCTTGCCCGCCTGTGCGTTTTTCCCGTCTTGCCAAGACCGCCCTTGCCAGTGCCACCGCCCTTGCCGGCTTTTCGCCGCTTAGCCAGGCTGCCTTCTTCGAAGACAGCAGCGCTACGCTGGAAACCCGCAACATGTATTTCAACCGCGATTTCCGTGACGGCACCAGCGCGCAACAATCCAAGCGCGACGAGTGGGCGCAGGGCTTCATGCTCAACCTGCAATCGGGCTACACCGACGGTACCGTCGGTTTTGGCGTGGACGCGCTGGGTATGCTTGGGGTCAAGCTCGACTCCAGCCCCGACCGCACGGGCAGCGGCTTGCTGCCCACCGATAACGGCCGGGCTGTCGACGACTACTCCAAACTCGGCCTGACCGGCAAAGTGAAGATCTCTGCCACCGAACTCAAGATCGGCGCGCTGATCCCTGAACTGCCGATCCTCAAGCCCAACGACGGCCGCATCCTGCCGCAGACCTTCAACGGTGGCTTGCTGACCTCCAAAGAATTCAAGAACCTGGTGTTTACCGGCGGCCGCCTGGATAAAGCCAAAGACCGAGACTCCACCGACTACGAAGAGATCGCCCTTAACAACAAGAACAGCCGTTTCGTCAGCGGCGCTACCGGCAAGCACTTCAACTTCGGCGGCGTGGACTACAAGTTCGCCGACAAGATCACCGGCAGCTACCACTTCGCCCAACTCGATGACGTGTACCGCCAGCACTTCCTCGGCCTGGTCGCCTCACGCCCGCTCGGCCCCGGCACCTTCGGCACTGACCTGCGCCTGGCCATCAGTGATGACACCGGTGCGGCCCATGGTGGCAAGATCGACAACAAATCCCTCAACGGCCTGTTCAGCTATGCCCTCAATGGCCATAAGCTCAGCGCCGGCTACCAGCACATGTCTGGCGACAGCGCCTTTCCGTATGTGGATGGGGCCGACCCATACCTGGTCAACTTCGTACAGATCAACGACTTTGCCGGCGCCGAAGAACGCTCCTGGCAAGCGCGCTACGACTACGATTTCGCCAAGCTGGGCATTCCCGGCCTGAGCTTCATGAGCCGTTACCTGTCAGGTGACAACATCAAGCTCAAGAACGGCGAGACCGGCAAGGAGTGGGAACGCAACAGCGAGATCCGCTACATCGTACAAAGCGGCACGTTCAAGGATGTCGCGTTTCGCCTGCGTAATGCCACGTATCGTTCCAACTACTCGGCCCGTGATGCGGATGAAGTGCGCGTGCTGGTGAGTTACAGCCTGGCTCTTTGGTAGTCGTACCCCATAACAACAAGACGGAGTTAAAAATGACCTATTCACTGCGTAAATTGGCCCTCGCCGCCGGCTGCATGCTGTTCGCCGGGCAACTGCTGGCCGCCGACGAACCCAAGCGCCCCGAATGCATCGCCCCAGCTTCCCCTGGCGGTGGTTTTGACCTGACCTGCAAACTGGCGCAAAGCGCGTTGGTCAATGAAAAGCTGCTGAGTAAACCGATGCGCGTCACCTACATGCCTGGCGGCGTGGGCGCGGTGGCCTATAACGCGGTGGTAGCACAGCGCCCAGCGGACGGCGGCACATTGGTGGCCTGGTCCAGCGGCTCATTGTTGAACCTGGCCCAAGGCAAGTTCGGCCGCTTCGATGAGAGCGCTGTGCGGTGGTTGGCAGCGGTGGGCACCAGCTACGGTGCCATCGCAGTGAAAAGCGACTCGCCCTACAAAAACCTCGACGATCTCGTCAAAGCCCTGAAGAAAGATCCGGGCAGCGTGGTGATCGGTTCCGGCGGCACTGTTGGCAGCCAGGACTGGATGCAAACCGCCCTGATCGCCAAGGCCGCCGGGATCAACCCGCGCGAGCTGCGCTACGTCGCCCTCGAAGGCGGCGGTGAAATCGCCACCGCCCTGCTCGGCGGCCACATCCAGGTGGGCAGTACCGACATCTCCGACTCCATGCCGCACATCCTCAGCGGTGACATGCGCCTGCTCGCGGTGTTCGCCGAGGAGCGCCTGGACGAGCCGGAAATGAAGAATATTCCGACCGCCAAAGAGCAAGGCTACGACATCGTCTGGCCAGTGGTACGTGGTTTCTACCTTGGGCCAAAAGTCAGCGATGCCGATTACGCCTGGTGGAAAGAAGCGTTCGACAAACTGCTGGCCTCTGAAGAGTTCGCCAAGCTGCGTGACCAGCGTGAGCTGTTCCCGTTCGCCATGACCGGCCCGGAGCTGGACACCTACGTGAAGAAACAGGTGGCTGACTACAAAGTGCTGGCCAAAGAGTTCGGCCTGATCCAGTAATCGCCCCTCTTTTGCTCGGCCGCGCCCTCCTCAACGGGCGGCGCGGCCCAGGAGTTCCACATGCTCTTACAACGCATTTTCGCCTCGGTGATGCTGCTGGTCTGCGCCGGTCTTGCGCTGATGGCCTGGCCGTATCAGGCGGCGTTTTCCTACGAGCCGGTCGGCCCACGTGCCTACCCGCTGCTGATGCTTGGCCTGATGAGCCTGGGCCTGATCTACATGATCATCCGCCCGCAGCCTACCAAGCACACCGAAGAAGAACCGGCACTGGACCGCGAAACCCTGATCAAGATCAGTATCTGCGTCGCGTTGCTGATCGTGTTCGCCGGTACTTTCGAGTCCTTGGGTTTCATCCTCAGCAGCATGCTGATCGGCATTCCGATGGCACGCCTGTATGGCGGGCGCTGGCTGCCCAGCGTGGTGATCGTCACCCTCATGGCTATCGGCCTGTACCTGCTGTTCGACAAGGCCATGGATGTACCGCTACCACTCGGCCTGCTTGAAGTTCTGGAGAACTGATATGGATACGTTCAGCTATTTGGGCCAGGGCTTCGGCGTTGCACTGACCCCTTACAACCTGGTGACCGCGCTGTGCGGCACCTTGATCGGCACCGTGGTCGGCCTGTTGCCGGGCCTGGGCCCGATCAACGGCGTGGCCTTGTTGATCCCCATCGCGTTCGCGTTGGGCCTGCCGCCGGAATCGGCGCTGATCCTGCTCGCAGCCGTGTACCTGGGCTGCGAATACGGCGGCCGTATCAGCTCGATCCTGCTCAACATCCCGGGCGAAGCTTCTACCGTAATGACCACCCTCGACGGCTACCCAATGGCCCGCAAAGGCCTGGCCGGTGTGGCGTTGTCGCTGTCGGCATGGAGTTCGTTCATCGGCGCGTTTATCGCCACCTGCGGCATGGTGCTGTTTGCACCGCTGCTGGCAAAGTGGGCGATTGCCTTCGGCCCGGCGGAATACTTCGTACTCATGGTGTTCGCGATTGTCTGCCTGGGCGGCATGGCCGGTGACAAACCGCTGAAGACGCTTGTTGCGGCGTTGATCGGCCTGTTCCTCTCCGCCGTCGGCATCGATGCCAACAGTGGCGTGTACCGTTTTACCGGCGACAACATCCACCTCACCGACGGCATCCAGTTTGTGGTGTTGGTACTGGGCCTGTTCTCCATCAGCGAAATCCTGCTGCTGCTGGAAAAAACCCACCGTGGCCAGGAAGCGGTAAAAGCCACCGGGCGGATGATGTTCAATCTGAAGGAAGCCGGTGCGGTTTTTGTAGTTAACATCCGCTGCGGCCTGCTGGGTTTCATCATGGGCGTGCTGCCGGGTGCCGGTGCAACCCTCGCTTCGGCCGTTGCCTACATGACCGAGAAACGCCTGGCCGGTGCCAGCGGCAAATTCGGCCAGGGCGACATGCGCGGCCTCGCGGCGCCGGAAACCGCCATCGGTGCGTCCGCCTGCGGTGCCCTGGTGCCGATGCTGACCCTTGGCGTTCCCGGTTCGGGCACCACCGCGGTGATGATCGGCGCGCTGTCGCTGTATAACATCACGCCTGGCCCACTGCTGTTCCAACAGCAACCGGACATTGTCTGGGGCCTGATCGCGTCGTTGTTTGTCGCCAACATCATGCTGGTGATCCTCAACATCCCGATGATCCGCATCTTCACGCGCATCCTCGCCGTGCCGAACTGGGCGCTGGTGCCAGTGATCGCGATCATCACCGCCATCGGTGTGTACGCGGTTCACGCCACCACCTTCGACCTGTTCCTGATGGTCGGTATCGGCATCTTCGGCTACATCCTGCGCAAGCTCGACTTCCCGCTGTCGCCGGTACTGCTGGGCTTTATCCTCGGCGGCCTGATGGAGCAGAACCTGCGCCGCGCGCTGTCGATCTCCAACGGTGCGCTGGAGATCCTCTGGTCCAGCCCGATCACCTTTGGCGTGTGGGTACTGACGGCAATCATGTTGTTCGTACCGCTGCTGCGTATCTGGCGTAAACGTGCCCAACAGCGTCGTGCCCTGGCCGATGTCTGAGGTCACCTTTAAACAATGGTGGGCAACACCGCTGGTCGGCCTGGCCGGCGGTTACCTGGCCAGCCTCGTCGGCTGGCCTTTGCCGTATATGGTCGGCTCGTTGCTGGCGATCATCCTGGTGCGCTGCCTCACGCCGTGGCAATTGGCGGAGATTCCCGGCGGGCGCAAATGTGGCCAATGGGTGGTAGGCATCGGCATCGGCCTGCACTTCACGCCGGTGGTGATCGAGCAAGTGATGAGCCACTTCGGCCTGATTTTCTTCGGTGCGCTGATCACCAGCCTGTCGAGCGTCGTGGGTGTGTGGTTGATGCGCCGCAGCGGTGAAGACCGCGCCACTGCATTTTTCTCCAGCATGCCAGGCGGTTCCGGTGAAATGGTCAACCTCGGCGCCCGTAATGGCGCGGTGCTCAGCCGTGTCGCGGCGGGCCAGAGCCTGCGGGTGCTGGTGGTGGTGCTGTGTGTACCGGCGATCTTCAAATACTTGCTCGAAGGCGGCACGCCGCAGTTTCACCCTGCGCCAGTGAGTTGGGGTTGGCTGGCGCTGCTGTTTCCGCTGGGCGCGCTGGTGGCCTGGGGCTGGCAGCGTTTACGTCAGCCCAACCCGTGGCTGTTCGGGCCGCTGTTGGTCAGCGCGACGGCCAGTGTTGTCTGGGACTTGCATTACGGCCTGCCGGACGGCGGCAGCCAGATCGGCCAATGGCTGATCGGCAGCGGCCTGGGCTGCCACTTCAACCGTCAGTTCTTCCGCCGTGCGCCGTCGTTCATGGGCCGTACCTTGATCGGCACCGCCCTGACCATGGCACTTGCGACGTTGGCGGCAGTGGGCTTGAGTGCGCTGACGCAGCTGGATTTGCGCTCACTCACCCTGGGCATGATGCCGGGCGGCATTGCCGAAATGAGCCTCACCGCCGAGACCTTGCAGCTGTCGGTGCCGTTGGTGACGGCGATGCAAGTGATGCGATTGTTGTTTGTTCTGTTTTTGGCCGAGCCGTTGTTCAGGCACTGGAACCGTCAGCCGGAAAAAATCTAAGCCTAGCGCAGTTCAAAATGTGGGAGCGGGCTTGCTCGCGAAAGCGGTGTGTCAGTCGATACATTCAGTGACTGGCACTCCCTCTTCGCGAGCAAGCCCGCTCCCACATTTGAATGTGTTTGGCCTTAAATTGGCGGCAACCGCCACTCAATCGGCGTCTCGCCATTCTGCTCAAGAAACTTGTTGGTACGGCCGAAGTGCCCACATCCCAAAAACCCGCGATACGCCGACAGCGGCGACGGGTGCACCGACGTCAGCACCAGGTGCTTGGTCGCATCCACCAGCTTTTGCTTGCCTTGCGCATGGGCGCCCCACAACAGGAACACCAGATGCGGCTGGTGCTCGCTGACCACTTCGATCACACGATCGGTAAAGAACTGCCAGCCCTTGCCCGCATGGGCATTGGCATTCGCGCGCTCCACGGTCATGGTGGTGTTGAGCATCAGCACGCCCTGGTCGGCCCAGCTTTGCAGGCAGCCGTGGTTGGGGATGTCGATGTTCAGGTCACGCTTGAGTTCTTTGTAGATATTGACCAGCGACGGCGGCGTCGGCACGCCCGGTTGTACCGAGAAACACAGGCCATGGGCCTGGCCGGGGCCGTGGTAGGGGTCCTGGCCGAGGATCACCACCTTGACCTTGTCCAACGGCGTTGAGTTGAGCGCGTTGAAAATCAACGGGCCAGGCGGGTAGATCTCTTTGCCGGCGGCATGTTCCTGGCGCAGGAACTCGCGCAGTTCGGCCATGTAGGGCTTGTCGAACTCGTCCCGCAGGGCGTGTTTCCAGCTGGGTTCGAGTTTGATACGGTCGCCTTCGGTCATGGTCTGTTCATCGTGTAAAAAAAGAATGGGCGAACCCTAGGAAAGCCGACCCCGCTTGTCAATTGATCTGACACATCATCGGCACTTTCCCACGGAGCGATCATACTGATCTCTCACTGTCTCGATTGAGGTCACAATGAACCTGCACTTCGAAGAGCTGACCGGCAGCGACGGTGCCCGCCTCGGCATCGCCAGCCTGGACGCGGAAAAATCTCTCAACGCGCTGTCCCTGCCCATGATTCTGGCCTTGGACGAACGCCTGGAAGCCTGGGCCAAAGACCCGAATATCGTGTGTGTGCTGCTGCGCGGCAATGGGCCCAAAGCCTTTTGCGCTGGCGGCGAAGTCCGCAGCCTCGCCCAGGCCTGCCGCGAACAGCCCGGCGTTGTACCCGCCCTGGCCGCGCAGTTCTTCGCCGCTGAGTACCGCCTCGACTACCGCCTGCACACCTACCCCAAACCGCTGATCTGCTGGGGCCACGGCTATGTGCTGGGCGGTGGTATGGGCCTGCTGCAGAGCGCTTCGGTGCGCATCGTCACACCAAGCAGCCGCCTGGCCATGCCCGAGATCAGCATCGGCTTGTACCCGGATGTGGGGGCCAGTGGGTTCCTGTCGCGGTTACCGGGCAAGCTGGGGGTATTTCTTGGCCTCACCGGCGCCCATATCAATGGCCGTGATGCGCTGGACCTGGGCCTGGCCGACCGTTTCCTGGGTGATGACCAGCAGGAAGCGTTGATAGACGGCCTGCTGCAACTGAACTGGCAGGAACAAACCGCGATGCAGCTCAACAGTCTGCTCAAGGCGCTCGCCCAGGAAGCCGTCGGCCAGCAACCCGAGGCGCAATGGCTGCCACGCCGTGCGCAGATCGATGAGTGGCTGGATGTGGGTGATGTGCGCTGTGCCTGGCGTGCCTTGAGCCTGTTACGCGAGCATGCCGACCCGCTGTTCAGCCGCGCCGGCAAAAACCTGAGTGAAGGCTGCCCGCTGACCGCCCATTTGGTGTGGGAGCAGATCCAGCGGGCGCGGCACCTGTCCTTGGCCGAAGTGTTTCAGATGGAATACACCCTGAGCCTCAATTGCTGCCGTCACCCGGAGTTTGCCGAAGGTGTGCGGGCGCGCCTGATCGATAAGGACCAGACGCCCCATTGGCATTGGCCGGATGTCAACAGCGTGCCGGACGCCGTGGTGCAGGCGCACTTCGCCAAAGCGTGGGACGGCAGGCACCCGCTGGCAGACTTGTCCGACTATTGACAGGCGATCAATTCAGCCGCCGAACGGTAAATGAGCAATTATCCGGCTGGCTGTCCTGGCAGATATAAACATCCTGCCCCAACAGGTCGCGGGTGGGTTGCCAATACAACGTTGAGGTCAGCGACATCGTATTGAGTTTTCCCGGCACGCCGTATCGCAACGCGACCACCCCACCACTGCCCATGCGGTATACACACTTTTCCAGGAAGCCGTTTTCGCGTTCCTGCCCTTTGCCCGGTGTAAAAAGCGCACCCACAAAACGGTCGGCAAAATCACTTAAGCCGACATTGGGGCTCTGCCACAGCGCACTCCCACTCTCGGCCTGGAAGTGGCCGTCCATATACTTGACCGAGGAGGCATAAGGGCAGCCCTGCTCGGCCTTGGCCTGTGCAATACCTATGGCCATCACACACAATAGGCATATCAATCGCTTGATCATAAGACGTTCCATTAACCCACTGACACCAGGGGCACGCACAACGGCGTACCGGCAGTGAAGTACAACTGAAACGCCGAAGATAGCTGTTAATTCTGACAGTACGGATAAACGGTACACATAAAAAAGCGGCGCTTGGCGCGCCGCTTGAAGTCATTGCCCGTTATCGATGGCCACCGCGGCCACCGCCATGATCGCCGCCCCGGCCCCGCCCGCCGTTGCCCCAATGCCCGCCTCCCCAGCCTTGGTTCGGGTAAGGCCGGTAGCCGGGCCGTGGGTAATAACGCGGCGCCGGCTGGTAATAACGCGGCGCCGAGTAATAGCGCGGCGGCGGCGCGTAGTAGCCACGCCCGTACAGGTAGGTGGGGCCGCCGTAATAATAAGCTGGCGCCGGTGCGGTGTAGACCTCGGAGCGGTAGTAAGTGGCACCGCCATCGTAATAGGGCACACACGCAGAAAGGGTCAGGCCGAATAAAGCACTAAGCAGCAGTCGTCGATACATGGCGGCCTCCTGGACCGCTGGGGAGCACCTCCAGCGACGCTGAAGGGCGGCATTCGTCTTTCAATGAATGACGAAATATCTGACATCAAAAACCGAATCTGGTGCGTTTTTGACACAGTTTGAAATACCTGTTTCAGACGAGATGAACGCCTCATTGCAGTGCGATGGCGCACCAGCACAACGCACTTCACTGCCTCAACGCACCCCCACCGCCATGCAAACCTGCGTCCTACAGGCCCGCCGACCACTTGGCACGACTCTCGCTTTAGCAAGCCTGTGCAGGATTGATCATAGGTTCGCGGCACCACAATTTGCAATGGCCGACTAGGGTTCCGGCTCGCTTGAAAAGCGAGTGGCTGGTCCGAGAGTTGGCGACCTCCAGTTGAGGTTACACGGCGGGATAAAAGCCCGGGAGACAAGCCACCGTTCACGGTGCCGCGTTGCTCCTGCTCGCCCATGTTCAACTGGAGAAGCCCCATGCCCGCAATCCGTTTACCCGCCCTGCTCGCCGCCGCCTTCGCCGCCGTGCTGAGCGTTCAAACCCAGGCCGCGCCCAAAGACCACTTCAGTGTGTGCTGGACTATCTATGCCGGCTGGATGCCGTGGGAATACGCCGGCAGCCAAGGCATCCTCGACAAGTGGGCCAGGAAGTACGGCATCAAGATCGACATGGTGCAGCTCAATGACTATGTCGAGTCCATCAACCAATACACCGCCGGCCAGTTCGACGGTTGCACCATGACCAACATGGACGCCCTGACCATTCCCGCCGCGGGTGGTGTGGACAGCACCGCGCTGGTGGTCAGCGACTTCTCCAACGGCAACGATGGCGTGGTGATCAAGGGCACCGGCAAGACCGTGGCCGACCTCAAAGGCATGAACGTCAACCTGGTGGAACTCTCGGTCTCCCACTACTTGCTGGCCCGCGCGCTGGAGTCGGCCGACCTCACCGAAAAAGACCTCAAAGTCGTCAACACCTCCGACGCCGACATCGCCGCGGCCTTCAACACCGACCAGGTGCAAGCCGTGACCACCTGGAACCCGATGCTCTCCGAGATCAAGGCCAAACCGGGCGTCACCCAAGTGTTCGACTCCAGCAAAGTGCCCGGCGAAATCATGGACATGATGGTGGTCAACACCCAAACCCTCAAAGACAACCCGGCCTTGGGCAAAGCCCTGACCGGCGCGTGGTTTGAAGTGGTCGCGCTGATGAACGCCAAAAACGCTGCCAGCACCGCAGCGCTTGAGCATATGGCCAAGGCCTCGGGCACCGACCTCAAGGGGTTCCAGGCGCAACTGGACACCACCAAGCTGTTCGCCACACCCAAGGAAGCCCTGGCCTTCGCCACCAGCGCGCAATTGCCCGCCACCATGCGCAAGGTCGCCGAGTTCTCGTTTGAACACGGCCTGCTCGGCGAAGGTGCCAAGGACACCAGCGCCGTGGGCATGAGCTTCGCCAAGGGCATGACCAGCGGCGACACCACCAACCTCAAGCTGCATTTCGACCCCAGCTACGTGCAGATGGCCGCCGACGGCACGCTGTAAGAGGACCCGGCCATGCGCCTGATCAACCGTCAACCGGAACGCTCCAGCCGCCTGCTGTTGGTACTGCTGCCGTTCGCCCTGCTGCTGTTCGCCTACTTTGTGGGTTCGGCCGAGCGCCTGGCGGATAACCCCAACGACAAACTGCTGCCCAGCGCCATGCAGATGGGCGACGCGGTTAAACGCCTGGCGTTCAGTGCCGATACGCGCACCGGTGAATACGTGCTGTGGCAAGACAGCGCCTCCAGCCTGCGCCGCCTGGCCATCGGCTTAGGCATCAGCGCCCTCGCCGGCCTGTGCCTGGGGATTGCCGCCGGCACACTGCCGCTGTTTGGCGCGCCGTTGTCGCCCCTGCTCACGGTGCTGTCGATGGTGCCGCCTTTGGCGATATTGCCGATTCTGTTCATCGTGTTCGGGCTGGGGGAATTGTCCAAGGTGATGCTGATTGTTATAGGCATCACCCCGGCGCTGGCCCGCGACCTGGAGCAACGCGCACGGGAAATCCCCGTGGAGCTGCTGGTCAAGGCGCAGACCCTCGGCGCGTCCACCTGGACCTTGATGCTGCGTGTGGTGTTGCCGCAATTGCTGCCGCGCCTGCTGATCTCGCTGCGGCTGATGCTCGGCTCGGCGTGGTTGTTCCTGATCGCCGCCGAAGCCATCGCCTCCACCGACGGCCTCGGCTACCGGATCTTCCTGGTGCGCCGCTACCTGGCGATGGACGTGATTCTGCCCTACGTGGTGTGGATCACCCTGCTCGCCTGGCTGATGGACTGGGGCCTCAAAACCCTCACGCGGCGTGCGTTCCCCTGGTACGAAGGAGCGCGGGCATGAGTTTTATCAGGGTCAACAATGTGTGGCAGCGCTATGGCGACCAAGTAGTGCTCGAAGGGCTCAACCTGCACGTCGATGAGGGCGAATTCTGCACACTGGTGGGCACTTCCGGATGCGGCAAATCAACCTTCCTGCGCCTGTTGCTGGGCCAGGAAACCGCGAGCAAAGGCCAGATCCTGCTGGACGGCCAACCCCTTGCCGGCGAGCCGGATGCCAGCCGGGGCGTGGTGTTTCAGCGCTACTCGGTGTTCGCGCATCTGACTGTGCTGGACAACGTTGCGCTGGGCCTTGAGCTACCGCGCTCACGCTTGCTGGGTCGGCTGTTCGGCAAAGCCAAACAAGAGGCACGGGAACAGGCCGCCGCACTGCTGCAGAAAGTCGGCCTAGGCCACGCACTGGACAAATACCCGGCGCAGCTCTCCGGCGGCATGCAACAACGCCTGGCCATCGCCCAGGCCCTGATCATGAAACCCCGCGTGTTGCTGCTGGACGAACCCTTCGGCGCCCTCGACCCCGGCATTCGCAAAGACATGCACCAGCTGTTGCTGGCGCTGTGGCGCGAAACCCGGCTGACGGTGTTCATGGTCACCCACGACCTCAGCGAAGGCTTCAGCCTCGGCACGCGCCTGCTGGTATTCGACAAAGTTCGCGTCGACCCCCACGCCCCCGGCGCCTATGGCGCGCGCATCACCTATGACATCCCTTTGAACAGCGAGCGCCGCAAAGCGCTGGCCGCCGAACTTGGAGCGACTTGCAAATGACCGATTCCATTCAACTGTTCCCACCCTTCGCCGAAGAAATGCTACCCGGCGGCGGCCACCGCTCCTTTGTGCTCAAGCGCGGCCAACTGCTACGCCTCACGGATATTCGCGGCGGCGCCAACGTCAGCCTGACCCTGCTCAATGCCAACGAAAAAACCGAGCGCCTGAACCTGCCCGACAGCCTCAAATGCCAACACACCGCCAAGCTCACCCGCGGCCACTGCCTGTACTCGGACATGGGCCGCGTGCTGGCCGCCATCACCGCCGACACCTGTGGCTGGAGTGACAGCATCGGCGGCGTGCTGTGCGCCGCCGAGGTCGCTGAAAAGTACGGCCACGGCCGTTATCAGGAACTGCGCAACGGCTTCTTGCGCAACGGCACCGACAACCTGCTGGTGGAATTGGGCAAGTGGGGGTTGGGGCTTTCCGATCTGTTGATGACCCTCAACCTGTTCAGCCGGGTCAGCGTTGACGAAGGCGGCGGCCTGCACTTTGTGCCGGGCAATTCCAAAGCCGGCGACTACATCGAACTCTACGCGCCGATGGACACACTGGTGGTGCTGACCGCGCTGCAACACCCGATGGACCCCAACCCGAACTACGCGCCGCAACCGCTGAAACTCAGCTGGATGAACGCCGATTCCAGCGTCGCCGAACACTGCCGTACGTCGCGCCCGGAAAACGAGCGCGGCTTTATCAACACCGACCGCCTGTTCGCCTGAGGAACTGCCATGTCTATCGCACTGAAACAACCCGAGGCAGCCGTGTACCGCGCCACCATTCCCGCCGGCGAACCGTGGCTGATGGAGGTCAAGGCCGGCCAGACCCTGCGCATCCTCGACCTGGAGGGCAACCAGGCTGTCGACACGCTGTTCTACAGCCGCAAAAACCCCAAGGAACGCTACGACGTACAGCGCACCCTGCGTCGGCAAAACCGCGTGTACCTGAGCACCGGCAGCGTGCTGTATTCCAACCTTGGCCAGCCGATGCTGACCATCGTCGATGACACCTGCGGGCGCCACGACACCCTCGGCGGCGCCTGCGCCCAAGAGAGCAATACCGTGCGCTACGCCCTGGAAAAACGCTACATGCACAGCTGCCGCGACAACTACCTGCGCGCCTGCGCCCACGACGGCCGGCTGGGTAAAGGCGACATCGGGCCGAACATCAATTTCTTCATGAATGTGCCAGTCACCGCCGACGGCGGGCTGACCTTTGAAGACGGCATTTCCGCGCCCGGCAAGTACGTCGACCTGCGCGCAGAGATGGACGTGATCGTGCTGATCTCCAATTGCCCGCAACTGAACAACCCGTGCAACGGCTACAACCCGACCCCTGCGGAGCTATTGGTATGGAACTGAAATTCAAGCGCCTGCGTAAGTGGTTATTCGCCCTGTGCCAGTCCCGAGCCGGGCAATGCATCCGAAAACACTAGCTCCCACACTTGGATCTTCATTGCTTTCAGAATTAGTACTGCGGACGACCGCAGTGCTCCCTCACTTTGCGGGACGGCCCGCAGGGTTTTGCCATGTTCGAAAAACTCTTGATCGCCAACCGTGGCGCCATCGCCTGCCGCATCCTGCGCACCTTGCGCGAGCTGCAGGTCAAAGGCATCGCCGTCTACGCCGAAGCCGACGCAGCCAGCCTGCATATCCAGCAAGCCGACGAAGCCTACAGCCTTGGCGAAGGCGCAGCGGCGGCGACTTACCTGGCAGTGGAAAAAATCCTTGCCACCGCCAAGGCCTGTGGCGCCAAGGCGATTCATCCCGGCTACGGGTTTCTCTCAGAGAACGCCGCCTTTGCCCAAGCCTGTGAAAATGCGGGTATCGCCTTCGTCGGCCCTACACCCGAACAGCTGCGCGTATTCGGCCTCAAGCACACCGCGCGGGCCTTGGCCAAGCACCATCAAATTCCATTATTGGAAGGCACCGAGCTGCTCGACAGCCTCGATACCGCGTTGCTGGCAGCCGAAACCGTAGGCTATCCGGTCATGCTCAAAAGCACCGCAGGCGGCGGTGGCATCGGCATGCGTGTCTGCCGCCATGCAACCGAGTTGAGCGAGTCATTTGAGGCAGTCAAACGCCTGGGGCAAAACAACTTCAGCGACGCCGGTGTGTTTATCGAGAAATACATCGAGCACGCCCGCCACCTGGAAGTGCAGGTATTCGGCGACGGCTTGGGCGAAGTCATCGCCCTTGGCGTGCGCGACTGTTCCGTGCAACGGCGCAACCAGAAAGTCCTCGAAGAAACGCCTGCGCCGAACCTGCCCGACGGCATGGCCGAAGCCTTGTGCTCGGCGGCCATCACCCTGGCCAAGGCCGTCAACTACCGCAGCGCCGGCACCGTGGAGTTTATCTTTGACAGCGCTGATGGCCGCTTCTACTTCCTCGAAGTGAACACGCGCCTGCAGGTAGAACACGGCGTCACCGAACAAGTCTGGGGCGTCGACCTGGTGCGCTGGATGGTGCAATTGGCGGCCGGTGAGTTACCCGCGCTAAGCGACTTGAAACTGCACCCTCAGGGCCACGCGATTCAGGCGCGGCTGTATGCGGAAGACCCGGGCAAGGACTTTCAGCCGAGCCCTGGCCTGTTAACCCGTGTGGATTTCCCGACGGCTGAAGGTTTGCGAATCGACACCTGGGTGCAAGCCGGTTGCGAGATCCCGCCCTACTTCGACCCGATGATCGCCAAACTCATCAGCTGGGCGCCGACCCGCGAGCAGGCGCGCCTGGATCTGCATCAGGCACTGAGCGACAGCCATCTCTACGGCGTGGAAACCAACCGCGATTACCTGCGCCAAATCCTGCTGGCCCCGCCGTTTGCCAGCGGCCGTCCGTGGACGCGTTGCCTGGAAGGCCTGGTCTACAGCGCCAGCACCTTCGAAGTGCTCAGCGCCGGCACCCAAACCAGTGTGCAGGACTACCCCGGCCGCCTCGGCTACTGGGCCGTCGGTGTGCCGCCCTCCGGGCCGATGGACAGCCGCGCGCTGCGCCTGGGCAATCGCCTGTTGGGCAATGACGACGGTGCGGCAGCGCTGGAAATCACCATGAATGGGCCGCTGTTGCGCTTCAATTGCGCGGCGGTCGTCGCCGTTACCGGTGCAGCCATTACGTTGTTGCTGAATGACCAGCCGGTGCCGATGAATACCGCGTTGTTGATTGAAACAGGCTCGGTGTTGAGTCTTGGCACTCTTACTGGAGCAGGTGCGCGCAGCTATCTGTGCCTGCGCGGCGGGCTGCAAGTGCCGGATTACCTGGGCAGCAAAAGCACCTTCACCCTCGGCCAGTTCGGCGGGCACGCCGGGCGCGCTTTGCGCACGGGCGATGTGTTGCACTTACTGCCACTGACAGACGTCAGCGTCGGGCAGCAATTGATGACTGAAACGCTGCCTGAAATCCGTACGCTACGGGTGATTTATGGCCCGCATGGTGCGCCGGAATATTTCCTGCCTGAGTACATCAACACCTTCTTCGCGACCCAATGGGAAGTGCACTTCAACTCGAGCCGCACCGGCGTGCGGTTGATCGGGCCGAAGCCTTTGTGGGCGCGCACGGACGGTGGCGAAGCGGGGCTGCATCCGTCGAATATCCATGACAACCCCTATGCCATCGGTGCGGTGGATTTTACTGGGGACATGCCAGTGATCCTGGGGCCGGATGGGCCGAGTCTGGGCGGGTTTGTGTGCCCGGTGACGGTGATCGAGGCCGACCTTTGGCAACTGGGGCAACTCAAAGCCGGTGACAAGCTGCGGTTCGAACCGGTGAACCTCAAAACCGCCCGCGACCTCGCCCTGAAATGGGATCAAATGTGGGAGCCGGGCTTGCTCGCGAACGCGGTGGAACAGTCACCAGATGGGTTGAATGACACACCGTATTCGCGAGCAAGCCCGCTCCCACATTTGACCGAGTCGCCTGTGGTATTGAATGTAGGCCATGGCGACACCCGTCTCATCGCCCGCCTCGCTGGCGACACCCATCTGCTGCTGGAGATCGGCGCCCCCGAGCTGGACCTGGTGCTGCGCTTTCGTGCCCACGCGCTGATGCAAGCCTTGGAAACTCTCGCCCTGCCAGGTGTTATCGACCTGACCCCAGGCATCCGTTCCCTGCAAATCCACTACCAGCCCGAACAACTGCCGTTGGCCGATTTGCTGGTGCTGATCACCACGCAATGGGCTGCGGTGTGCGCCACCCCCAACCTGCAAGTGCCCTCGCGCATCGTGCACTTGCCGCTGTCGTGGGACGACCCGGCGTGCCAGATGGCGATCGAAAAATACATGACCACCGTGCGCAAGGACGCGCCGTGGTGCCCGAGCAATCTGGAGTTCATTCGCCGCATCAACGACCTGGCCAACCTCGACGAAGTGCGCCAAACGGTGTTTGATGCCAGCTACCTGGTGATGGGCCTGGGTGACGTCTACCTCGGCGCCCCGGTGGCCACGCCGCTGGACCCGCGCCACCGTTTGGTGACCACCAAATACAACCCGGCCCGCACCTGGACCGCCGAGAATTCGGTAGGCATTGGCGGCGCCTATTTGTGTGTGTACGGCATGGAAGGCCCAGGCGGTTATCAGTTTGTGGGCCGTACGTTGCAGATGTGGAACCGCTACCGGGAAGTCGCGGCGTTTGATGGCAAGCCGTGGTTGTTACGGTTCTTTGACCAGATCCGGTTTTACCCGGTGACGGCTGATGAACTGGTGCAGATCCGGCGCGATTTTCCGCTGGGGCGCTTTGAATTGAGCATCGAACACAGCCAGTTGAACCTCGCGCAGTATCAGGATTTCCTCGCGCGCGAAGCCGCAAGCATTGGCGCATTTCGTGAGCATCAGCAGCACGCGTTCAATGCCGAGCGTGAGCGCTGGATCGCCAGCGGCCAGGCGCATTTCGACAGTGAAGAACTCGCGGCGCCACAAGGTGCAGACACACCGTTGCAGGCCAACCAGATCAGTGTCGACAGCCCTATAGCGGGCAACCTCTGGCAAGTCCAGGTGGCTACGGGTGAACAGGTTTCGGTCGGCGATGTGCTGGTGATTCTGGAGTCGATGAAAATGGAAATCCCGGTGGTCGCGCCGTTCGCCGGCACCGTGCGCGAGATCCCCGTGCAACCCGGCTGCGGCATCGGCGCCGGGCAACGGGTGGTGGTGCTCGAACGTGACTGACTCTTTCATTTCTACAGGCGGACAAGCCATGAACCTGCAACTGGACAACCTGCGCAATGCCTACCTGAGCGGCGATACCACGCCCCGTGAAGTGCTGCGGCACCTGCGCGAAAAAGCCGTGCACTTGAACCCCGACTATCACTTGTTTATCCACCTGCTCAGCGCGGAAGAACTGGAGCCGTACCTGGCCGCATTGGACGCGCACGACGCAGCCCAATTGCCGTTGTTCGGCGTGCCGTTTGCGATCAAGGACAACATTGATTTAGCCGGCATTCCCACCACCGCCGCGTGCCCGGCGTTCGCCTATGTGCCGCAACGCAGCGCGACCATTGTCGAGCAGTTGATCGCCCTGGGCGCGGTGCCGTTGGGCAAGACCAACCTCGACCAGTTCGCCACCGGCCTCAATGGCAGCCGCTCGCCGTATGGCGCCTGCCCCAACAGCGTGTTGCCGGAGTATCCGTCGGGCGGCTCCAGTGCCGGCTCGTCGCTGGCCGTCGCGTTGGGTGTCGCGAGTTTTGCCCTGGGCACCGACACAGCCGGTTCCGGGCGGGTGCCGGCGGCGCTGAATAACCTGGTGGGGCTCAAGGCGAGCAAAGGCTTGATCTCCACGGCTGGCGTGGTGCCGGCGTGCCGCACGCTGGATTGCGTCACCACCTTTACCCGCACCGCGCGCGAGGCCAGCCAGTTACTGGCGTTGACCGCCAGGCTCGATCCGTTGGATGCGTACAGCCGAGCAAACCCGGCGTGGAATGATGCGTCGGCGTTTGGCGCACCCCGCGCATTTCGCTTTGGCGTGCCGCGCGAGCAGGACCTGGAGTTTTTCGGTTGTGAGCAAGGCCCACAGCTGTTTGCGCAGGCCATCGACCGCTTGACGGCGTTGGGTGGCGAGCCGGTAACGCTGGACCTGTCGCCGTTCCTTGAAGCCGCGCGCCTGCTCTACGAAGGGCCGTGGGTAGCCGAACGCTACAGCGTGGCCGGTGAACTGATGGAGCAGAACCCCGAGGCCGTGCTGCCGGTGATTCGTGCGGTGCTGGCCAAAGCGCCGGCTGTGAGCGGCGTAGAAGTCTTCCGCGCGCAGTACCGCCTGCAAGCCTTGAAAGCCCAGTGCGATAGCTTGCTCGAAGGGCTCGACTGCGTGCTGACGCCCACCATCGGCCGCCCGGTGACGCTGGAAGAACTGCACGCCGAACCGGTGCTGCGCAATGCCGAACTGGGCTACTACACCAACTTCATGAACCTGCTGGACTACGCCGCCGTCGCCGTGCCCAGCGGCTTTATGCGCAACGGTTTGCCCTGGGGTGTGACGCTGTTTGGCCGGGCATTTACCGACCAATACCTGCTGGGTGTGGCGGACGCGTTGCAGCGCCAGCACGATACGTCGCTGCCTGTGCCTGTCGGCAGCGCGGGTCATGACTTCACCCGGCTGGTGGTGTGCGGTGCGCACCTGCAAGGGCTGGCGCTTAACGGCCAATTAGTGCGGCGAGGTGCGCGCCTGCTGGAGCGCACCCACAGCTCGGCCGACTATCAGTTGTTCGCGCTGGCCGGTGGGCCACCCTATCGCCCCGGCATGTTGCGGGTGAGCGAAAGCGGCGCGGCCATTGAGGTGGAAGTGTGGGAGCTGCCGAGCGGCGAAATGGGCTCCTTCCTCACCGGCATCCCCGCCCCCTTGGGCCTGGGCAAGGTGCAACTGGCCGACGGGCGTTGGGAAACCGGCTTCATCTGCGAGCCCTACGGCTTGACCGGCGCCGTGGACATCAGCCACTTCGGCGGCTGGCGCGGCTACCTGCGCAGCTTGCAATAGTAGGGCGGCGCTGTATCGTGCAAGGAATTGCGCGATACAGCCCGAACCGACATGACCACCCCCACCCTTTGCCCTGCCTGCGGTGCCCGCAACGACTGCACCCTGGCCGACCCACGCACCGCCGGCCAAGCCTGTTGGTGCTACAGCGTCACCATCGACCCGGCGGTGCTCGAAGCGCTGCCCGACGAATTGCGCAATAAGGCCTGCCTGTGCCCACGCTGTGCGCAGGTAAATGCGCAATTGCGTGGGGCTGAACAGCCGTAATGCGCGTTGATCGTTTCCTCAGCAACCTGCCGCGTTTCAATCGTAAGCAAGTGCGTGTGCTGCTGGTTGAGCGACGGGTGACGGTCGATGGCGTGCCAGTCAGCGATCCGCACCATGAAGTGCGAGCGTTCAGCCGCGTGTGTGTCGATGACGAGGTACTGCAAGCCGGCAAACCGGCGCGTTATTTCATGCTGCACAAACCCCAAGGCTGCGTGAGCGCTACCGCAGACCCGGTCCACCCCACCGTGCTTGATTGGCTGGATGAGCCGGACAGACACGAGCTGCACATCGCCGGCCGTCTGGATTTCAACACCACCGGGCTGATGCTGATCACCAACGACGGCCAATGGTCGCGGCGCCTGACCCAACCCCAGACCAAACTGCCCAAGGTTTACCTCGTTGAAACCGAGCAGGACATTGGTCCTGAGTATGCAGTGACCTTTGCTGCGGGCCTGTATTTCGCCTTCGAAGACCTCACCACCCAACCCGCAGAACTTGAGCTACTCGGCCCAAGGACCGCACGCCTGAGCATCATCGAAGGCCGCTACCACCAGGTGAAGCGCATGTTCGGGCACTTTGATAACAAGGTAATCGGCCTGCACCGTGAGCGGATGGGGCCTTTGGTGTTGGATGCCACCCTTGCGCCGGGCGAATATCGGGAACTGACCGACGAAGAAATCCGACAGGTCTGACGACCGTTCGGCCGGTGATGGCAAAAAACCAGCGTGTCGCCTTGCGAGCTGGCGTCTGTGCTGCTTGAATCAAGACGTCAGCCAAATTATGACTGGCAAGTCGCCCCATAACCTCCAAGAAACACCTTGCCCCGCCCGCGCATGATCTACGGGCCTCCCAGGCAAACAGCCCGCCATAACAACACCCGTCGGCCAGCCGTATTCGGACCGACATGGGCCTCATCTTCCAGGCGTATGCCTACCTGTCATAAAGCTCGTGCAGAGTGATCTGCGCGCCCTACCCGCTTGCCAGGAGTCTTACGACATGAGGCCAGAAATCGCTGTGTTGGATATACAGGGTCAGTATCGGGTTTACACGGAGTTCTATCGCGCGGATGTTGCTGCAAAGACCATCATCCTGGTCAACGGCTCCATGGCCACCACGGCATCCTTCGCTCAAACCGTGAAAAGCCTGTACCCGCAATTCAATGTGGTTTTGTACGACCAGCCCTACGCTGGCCGCTCCAAAATCCATAACCGTCATGAGCACATGCTGACCAAGGAAGCCGAAGGCCAGATCCTGCTGGAACTCATCGAGCACTTCGGCGCCGAACACGTGCTGTCGTTCTCCTGGGGTGGCGCCGCTGCCCTGGTCGCCCTCGCCCACCGGCCACGACGCGTGGAAAAGGCCGTGATCAGCTCGTTCTCGCCAGTGATCAACACGCCCATGCGCGACTACCTCGAACGCGGCGTCGACTACCTCGGCAACCTCGATCGCCACGGCGTCGGCCACCTGGTCAACAGCACCATCGGCAAACACTTGCCGTCATTGTTCAAGCGCTTCAACTACAAGCATGTGAGCGGTCTGGCAGAGCATGAATACGGGCAGATGCACTTCCACATCAGCCATGTGCTCAACAGCGACCGGCTGTGCTACCTCAAAGCCGCCAGGCAGATCGACATTCCGGTGCTGTTTTTGAATGGCGAATGGGATGAGTACACCAGCGCCGAGGATGCCAAGCTGTTTGGCCAGCACGTGGCCAACAGCAGCTTCAGCACCATCCAGGCGACCGGGCATTTTCTGGACATGGAGCACAAGGCGGCCTGCAGGGACAGCCGGGACGCGGTGGTGGGCTTTTTGAAACCAGAACGCCAGGTGAGTCGGTTGCGTTATCACCAGGGCCAGACGCAGCAGGCGTTTGCTGTCTGAAGCCGAGGCTTATGTGGGAGCCGGGCTTGCCCGCGAAGCAGGCGCCACGGTGTGTCAGTCACACTCAGGTGATGCAATCGCAGCAAGCCAGCTCCCACAAAAGCTGGATGAACCCAACTCACACATTTTTCGAAGAAAAACTTCAAATCCCGGCGAACATCTGGTACAAAGTCAGCCGCTCTGAGCGGGTATAGTTTAATGGTAGAACAGTAGCTTCCCAAGCTTCCGACGAGGGTTCGATTCCCTCTACCCGCTCCACTCAGATTTTGGTCTTGCGTCAGGTTGGTTCTGGCGGGAGATGCATAAAAAAACCGGCCCTTGGTGGCCGGTTTTTTTATGTTCTAAATTTGGCTTCATGCCTGAGCGACCTGTTCCGATGCAGGGTATCTGGCTCCCCTTCCCCTTGGTATGTGCGGCCTGGGAAGGCAAGCCTGTTGCAGGGCGTGAAAAACCTATGCGGCGCGGTCGACGCGGTCTTGCGCCGCTTCTACCAGCATCAGCCCCAGTTCGATCATTTGCTGAATGGCCAAGGCCAGGTAGCGATGTTGAGAAGGCAGGCTTTCGGCGAACTCGTTGGTCATGGCACCCGCGCCGGCAATGGTTTCGTAGGCGTTGGCGAGCAAGGCTTCGGTGTTGGCTTCAGGGCGAACGCTGAACAGGGTCGCGGTTGGGTTACAGGCGTCAGTACACATCTGTTGATCCTCGGTAAGGACCACCTTCCAGAGCTACTAAACAATGGGTGGCGGCTGTATGCAGGTTAGTAGACCGGCGGATCAACGAAACCGGCGCACCCGAAAGTGCCCTGCGTACAGCCACCATTGAGAACAGACATCGAGATGCCTGACTGATAGGACAGCCATACGCCGTTGATCAAATCGGGCTACTAAACCCGACCGCTGATGGGCAGCGGCAAACGAACCTTAAAGCGCTCGTCCAAGGCGTACAACTCGGACGATTCTGAGTGTTGTGTAGGCAATAACGCAACATTCGGGACCGCTGTACCGTTCTCCTTCAGACTGTAAATTCTGGCAATAGGAAAACCCTGAAGAACGTTTGAAACCGGCGCGCCCTCGCATCACTCTCCCCAGCCTTCGACACTGACATGTCTCTTGCCAATCCGTATCCAAGTAGATACAGTTAGATTCTGTGAGGCCCCGTGCGTTATTCGATCCAGCAAACCCAAGCCTTCACTCAATGGTGCTCGGCAATTCGCGATCTGCGAGCAAAAATCACCATTGCTCGACGTATCGAGCGCGCCAGTGTGGGCAATCTGGGGGATTTCAAGGTGCTGGGCGGCGGCGTTTCAGAGATGCGGATAGACGTAGGTGCAGGTTATCGCGTTTATTTCACCCTGCGCGGCAGGGAGGTCGTCATCTTGCTGGCAGGTGGCGACAAGTCCTCACAAGAGGCCGATATCCGGCGAGCAAAAAAATTAGCAAAGGAGGTTTGATCATGACTCAAACACTGACGACATTTGATATGGCCGAGCTGCTCGACAGTGACGAGGCCATCAGCGAATACCTTTCTCAGGTGCTGGCTGACGGTGACAACGAAGAGTTCCTTCGCGCCGTAGGCTACGTCGCCAAAGCCCGTGGCATGACAAAGATCGCCACGGATGCGGGCGTAGGGCGCGAGAGCTTGTACAAGGCATTTGCCCCGGGCGCAAAACCACGTTTTGAAACGGTTCTGAAGGTGCTTCACTCACTGGGCATTGATCTGTTGGCTCGGCCTGGGCATACCAGCAATTATTCGACTGTTTGAGGCTCGCAACCCCGCTGCACCACCCACGCCAGCGGCAACGTCACCAATAACATGCCCGCCAGTACCATCACCGCTACCGGTACACCCAGCGCGTCGCCCACCCCACCGAACACCACGGGTGCCAGCGCGCCGCCGCCGATTGTGCCGGTGTAGAACACCGCAAATGCTTGCTCGCGCTTTCCCGTCGCCGCCAGGTCCGGCACGGCGCCGTACAGCACTGAAGAAGTGCCATTGAGCATCAGGCCCAGCAGCGGCAGCATCACCATCAGGCCATTCAGCGGCAGGTACACGGCGGCAACGATCAGCAGCGCCGTGCTGGTTTCCGTCAGCCATACGGTTTTCATCATGCCGATGCGGGCACCCAGGTAGCCGCAGAGCAATTTGCCGAAGGCGCCACCGATAAACAGCAGCGTCAACGCCAGGCCGATACCGGCAGTTCCCGCGCCTTTGGCTTGCAACAGAAACGGCAGGAAAGTAAGAAAGCCCATGCGCACGGCGCTGTCGAGCGTACCGGTGAGGATCAACGCGCGCAGGCCGGTGACAGAGCCCGTTCCGCCAGTCGGCTTGGCCGTTTTTGTAGACGCGGATTCGGCTACTTGCGCAGGCACCAGCCACCACAACAACCCCGCCGCAGCCAGGCCGAGCAACCCCAACAGTGTGGCACTGGCGCGCCAACTTATTACGGTGAGCAGCAAGCCGACCAAACCCGGGATCAGGGTTTTGCCGATATCGCCGGAAAAATTGTATTGAGACAGGGCTTGCTTGACCCCGCCGCCGTTCTCGTAAGCATCAGTAATCATCGAAGAGGCTAATGGGTGTTGGGTGCTGGCGCCCAAACCGCCTGCCAGCAACGCCAATAGCAGCATGATCAGCCCAGTGGCCTGCCCCACCAGCAAATAAGCGACGCCAGCAAGCGCCGTGCCGCCCACCAGCATCGGCAGGCGCCCCCATCGTCGGGCGGCGCGGCTGGCCATCAGCTGAAACACGGCCATCATCCCGGAATAGGCGCCGCGCAACAGTCCAATCTGCGCGTAGGAAAGAGCGAACTGTGCCTGCCAAATCGGCAGCAGCACATAGATCACATCCGTAAGGCCATCGTGTACGGCATGGGCGCCGCAGCCGGCGATCAGCGAACGGCGGCGGTTAGAGGTTTCTCGCGCAGGCACAGCGATTGTGTTGGTCATGATGCTTGTATCAGCTCAGGTTTAAGAGGCTTCCAGCCCGTCAGGGCGATCAACAACGTCAGCAGTTGGAAGCCGATGATCAGCGCTACACACCCAGCCCAGCCCCAGCGCTCCCACATCAGTGCGGGGACGATGGCACCGCAACTGCCGCCCAGGTAATAACACGTGAGGTAAACGCCTACGGCACCCGCTTTGTTGCCCTGCGCGGTGGCGCTGATGAACGCGTTGGCGGCGGCCTGGGCGAGAAAGACGCCAGTGGAACTGAGGGCCAGCCCCACGACGATGCACCATAGCGACGGCGCGAGGGTCAGCGCCGAGCCACCGATGCCAAGCGTCGCGGCAACAGCCAGCAGCTCGGCGTGGGGCCGGGCTTTGCTGAGGCGGCCGGCGATCGGGATCACGATCAAGGCCAGCAGAAACACCATGTACAGCGTGCCCGAGGCCGCAGGCCCGAGGTTGAAAGGCGGTAGGCCAAGGTACAGGCCCGCGTAGGTAAATGCCGCCACCTGGGAGAACAACACGCAAAACCCTACGGCGTAGGCAGCCACTAATGGCTTACGAAAAACGCCTGACGAAGAAGCCTTGACCGGTGCGACTCGCGGCCGGTTATCGGGCAGCAAAAACTGAATGAACCCACCGACCATCAAGCTCAATACCGCCAACAATTCGAAGGCCTCGCGCCAGCCCACATATTCGGTCGTCACGCCGGTGATGAAGCGCCCGGCGAACCCGCCCAGTACGGTGCCCGCCACATAGAGGCTGGTGACTTCGGTCACCGTGGCGCCGCGCCAACGGTCGCCGATGTAAGCCACGCTGGTGGCAAACACCACCGGGATCAACATGCCTTCCAGAAAACGCCACACCAGCACTTCGGCAAAGCTGCCGGCGTAGGCGGTCATCAGCGCAGGCACCGCCAGCAACAGCGCGGCCACGGCGATGACTGTGCGCTGCTCGAAACGCGCGGTCAGCCGGCTGACAAACGGCGCGGTCATCGCCACGGCCAGGGTGGTAACTGTGATACTCCAGCCCGCCGCCTTGGCGCTGATATGAAACTGCGCGGCGAAGGTGGTCAGGATGCTCTGGGTGGCGTACAGGTTAAGAAACGCCGCGCAGCCACACAGGAACAGGGCAAGACGGGCACAATGCAGGCGCGGTTTCATGAAACCTCTCGTTTTATTTTGTGAGGTCTTTATAGAATGGCCAGCGGGTCTTAAACCAATACCGAATTCGAACCGATCAATACCCAAGGATCAGGATGCTCGACCTACGCAAGCTGCGTTACTTTCTGACGGTCGCCGAAGAATTGCACTTCGGCCGCGCAGCCCTTCGCCTGCACCTGGCTCAGCCGCCGCTGACCCGGCAGATCTCGGCGCTGGAAACCGAGTTGGGCTTCAAGTTGTTTGATCGCACCAGCCGCACGGTTTCCCTCACCGCCCAGGGCCGTTCGTTCTTGCCCTATGCGCGTGGCGTGTTGGAACAGGTGGAACTGGCACAGGTAATCGCCGGTAAATTGGCCGCCGGGACCGCTGGGCAACTGACCCTGGGTTACGTCAGTTCGATCGCGCTGTCGGACCTGTTCAGCCAGGCGATCCAGGCCTTCGCCCAGGGTTTTCCCGATGTGCAGTTGACCTTGGTGGAATGCGCTTCCGGCAGCTTGGGCGCACAGGTGGCAGATGGGCGCCTGGATATCGGCCTGAGTCGTCTGCTGCCGCAAAGCCCGGCCGTGCAAGCGCTGTCGCTGGGTGAGGAGCGCTTGTGGGCGGCGGTTTCCAGTGAAAGCCCGTTAGCCGGCCAGGCACAGGTGAGCCTGGCGCAGCTCAGTGCTTACCCGCTGATTCTGTTTCCGCCCGATTATGGGTCGGGGTTGAATCAGTCGATCGAGCAGTTGTATCGCCACCACGGCGTGCCCATGCGGGCCGGGCCGACCGGGCGGCAGATCACCTCGATCATTGCGTTGGTGGCCGCCGGACAGGGCGTGGCGTTGGTGCCCGAATGTACCCGCAGCTTGATGAACAAGGGTGTCACCTATAAACCCATGGTCGAGGTGGATGCCTGTGCGCAGCTGTTGGTGCTGACACCTGCAGCCAGCAAAAACCTGTTGGCTGACGCATTTCTCGCCGTTCTGGCCCAGGCTTTACACACCGAGTAACACCTCGAAAATCCCCGCAATACCTCTCTACGACGCTGTTTTCAAAGGCTCATACACTTCAGTCAGCACTTACCGAAAGGCCGGTCGTCAGCCGTCGGTAGGTAGAGTGTTGATAATTTATTTTCAGTGGTTATAGTCACCACCATCACACACCACAAGGAGGTGCTGTGGATAGCCGATATTTGATAGGTCACATTGTTGCGCACGGCTGGTACCTGGTGCGTACCCGAGGCAGTCACCACCACTTCAAACACCCGACCAAACCGGGGTTGGTGACGATTCCTCATCCAAAGAAGGACCTGTTGGACAAGACCGCCAAGAGCATTTTGAAACAGGCGCTGCTGAGCTGAGCGTCTCTGGAGGGCAATAGACATGCTTTACCCCATCGCAATTTCAACCGGTGACCAGGAAAACGCCTGGGGCGTGGAAGTGCCGGATATCCCTGGCTGCTACTCCGCCGGCGACGACCTGGACGACGCCATGGCCATGGCCCGCGAAGCGATCGAAGGGCACTTCGAAATCCTTGCAGAGGATGGCGCGCCGATTCCCCCTGCGCAAAAAGTCACCCTGCACGCGGCCAACCCCGAATACGCCGGCTGCACCTGGGCCGTGATCGACATCGATGTGACCAAATACCTGGGCAAGGCACAAAAGCTCAACATTACCCTGCCCGGTTACCTGCTCAATCGCATCGATGACTATGTACTCAGCCACCCGGAAGAAAAAAGCCGGTCGGGGTTCCTGGCGTCGGCGGCGCTCAAGGTGCTGCAGCAGGAACGGTAACGTCAGCTCAGCAAAGTCTGACTGCAGCGGCGACTTCTTATCGAGATGATGTCAGTTCGTCTGCACTGAGATCGGGATGATCTGTAATGCCTGAACCTGAACAACACACGCAAAACTCTGTCCTGCGCCAAGTGGTGGGCTGGGTGGTGGTTCTGCCACTGATGGTCGCGTTTGTGAGGCTGCCATTTCCGTTTGGGCTGTTATTGTCGCTTGGAGCACTTGCAGCGTCAGCCTATGGCGCAAAGCTCGCCTGGCAATACGCAAGCCGTCCGATGGCAGTGCTCACCTTGATTGCCACCTTGCTCAACGCCATTTCGCTATTTTTGCTGAGTACGCCCTCCGTGCTGATGGCGCTCTACACTGTTTTTCGGTATTTCTTGTACCCGCTTTTTTCCAATTGGCTATAGAAACGTTTTTAGACCCTGAAGGAATTCGACCGCAAGAAACGCAGTTTCCGAGCAAGCGGATGAAACTACAGTAGCGTCGTACCTTTATCCAAGCCTGTCGAGGAACCCGCTCATGTCTTACCAATACAAGCTCATGCCTTCCCCCGTCGGCCAGCTCACCCTGGTGGCGCGCAACGGCAAGCTCAACGCCATCCTGTGGGAAACAGAACGCGCCAATCGCGTGCGTCTGGGCGAGTTGCATCAAGCCGACGACAGCCCGGTGTTATTGGAAGCCGAGCGCCAGCTACGGGAATACTTCAACGGCACCCGCAACCAGTTCGATCTGGAGCTGAATTTCGACGGCACCGATTTCCAAAAGCAAGTCTGGCAGGCATTGCTGACCATCCCCTTCGGCGAAACCCGCAGCTACAGCCAGATTGCCCGGCAGATCGGCAACCCCAAGGCTGTGCGCGCGGTAGGCGCAGCCAATGGCCGCAACCCCATCTCGATCATCGCGCCCTGCCACCGGGTAATTGGTGCTTCGGGCGGGCTGACCGGGTTTGCCGGTGGTCTTGAGGCCAAGCAGTATTTACTGGCGCTTGAAGATCGCGGCCAGGCAACGCTGGCCCTCTGATTACGCGTCTGCAATGGCGCCACGGGTAAAGGCCTGGCACTCGTACAAAGGCTCGAAACCTAGATGCCGGTACAGCGCCAAGGCATTCTGCGTGGCTTCCAGAAAGCATCGCAGTGCCCCGAGGCTCGACGCGTGAAGCAGAGCGGCATGGATCAATCGAGAGGCGTACCCTCTGCCACGAAACTCCATGGTTGTGCCAATATCGCTAAGCCGAGCCTCGCCATCACACAGGGACAGCACCAGCGAAGACCTTACCTGCCCCTCATCGGACAAGGTGAAGTGGTAAAGCGCCTGCCCCGCGTCCAGGGCCCGCTGGTGGCGGGCCTGATAACGCGCAACCTCCTCGGGCACTCTCCTGAACGCACTGCCAAAGGGCTCAGACCAATCGTGCATGTTCCGCGTCAGCTGGATCTGTACACCGCTCTCGCCTGGCCATGGAGCCAGGCCCGCCAGGTCACCCACCATCGCGGTGGTCTTTTCGGCGGGGTTAAAGCCGTGTGCCGAAAACACCTCGCCCAGCGCTTCGAGCTTTTCCTCATGGATCACCACACGTATTGCCTGCGTGGTACGCCGGACCAGCTCCAGCGGTGCGGCCAAAGCGTTGTCCAGCAAGGTGCTGCCGACCCGGATAAACAACAAATTGAACGGGCTGAAATACTCATCGGTGAAATAAGCGTTGATGCCGCCGCCGTAGCGGCGATGGGTTGAGCACACCGCGGCAAAAAAATGTTCTTCGGTTTTACAGTAGAGCGTGGGCAAGTCGCAGGTAGCGTTAGCGTGCATGGGAGAACATCCGGATAAAAATCCAGTCTTGCTCCGGCCATTCATAAGGCGAAGTAGGCCTATTCCTAATAGCCGGAGGAAAGAGCACTACTGTGCTCAAATCCTAAAATGTAAAAAGAAATTTCAAAGCACGCCTGCGGTCCATAATTTCATCACCCACCGGTCAAGGAACAACGGTCATGAAATTCTCTGCAGTCTCCCAATCTCTGTCCCGCTGGGCAGGCAGTGCCCGCACGTTCTACGCGGCTGTCGCACTGATTTTCCTGTGGAGCCTCAGCGGGCCATATTTCCATTACAACGACACCTGGCAACTGATCATCAATACCTCGACCACCATCATTACCTTCCTGATGGTGTTCCTGATCCAGAACACACAAAACCGCGACAACGACATCCTGCATATCAAGATCGACGAGTTGCTGCGCGTCTCCAAGGACGCACAAAATGCCGTGCTGAGCCTTGATGGCCTGGACCGTAAAGAACTGGAAAAACTGCGCAGTGAATACCGCAGCATCGGCGCCGCAGGCAATGTCAGCCTTAACAGCAGTTGTGGCGAAGTGGTCGACGATGCGGTAACTAATAAAACCGATCTGAACCAGGCATAAAAAAACGGCGGTTGGAGTGACTCCAACCGCCGTTTTTCATTGCACGTAAAAGATTCAACCGTCGCCTTGATGACCTTTGCCATAGGTCGAAGCCAAGGCACGCGCCTTTTGCAGGCGCTCCTCCAGCTTGGGCAGCGTCTCATCCACCAGCGCTTTGATTTCCGGCACATCCGACGCCGCGCCTTCCTGTTTGAACAGGGCAATAGCGTCTTCGTTTTCCTTGACCTGTTGCGCGGTGTAAGCGGCGTCAAACGAGTCGCCGTCCTTCAACTCCGGCATCAAGGTTTCGGCTTTATCCACAATTTTCTCGCGCGGTGCCACCGGCAGGTCGAGCTTCTTGGCGATCGCGGCCAAGTGCTGGTTGGCCTGGGTGCGCTCGTTGATCACCTCGATGGTGTAGTCCTTGATTTCCTGGGACGAGGTTCTGGCGTGGGCCATGCGACTGGTTTCGATATCGGCCATCCCTTTGGCCGAAGCCTGCTCGATGAATTCAGCAGGTGACTGGGCGAAAGCATTGCTGGCGCCGAGGCCCAGCAGCATCGCGAAACTGGCGGTGCGTAACCGGATAGCCATGCGGCTCATGAGGGGTTCCTCCAGGTCTAAAATAGGTGCGGGAACAGACGCCCCGCCCTGAATTCGAATTTTCAGGGCGGTAAAGGTTTAGAAAAAACTCGCCAGTGCGACGAACGGTCGTCGTGGTGTCAGGCCGGTTTGCTGCCAAACAGGCCCGGCAATGCGTGCGCCAGGGCATTGATGGCGAAGCCGATAAACATCACACCACAGAGTTTGGTGATAAGGATTTCATGGCGCTGGTACACCGTGCGCACACGCTGAGCGCCGACTACGCCGATCAGAATGGCGTAGGCCAGCAGGCCACCGATAAAGCTCAGGAAGATCAACGACGGCAGCATCGCCCACGTCAGCAGCTCGGCACGGCTGGACAACAACGCGGTGAATGTCGCGACCGCCACCGGGTAGGCCTTGGGGTTGGTCAGCCCGAACAGAATGCCGTGCCAGAACGGATGCCGTGCCGCGCCCTGGGGTGCATCGCTGCTGCGCCGCTGGGTACGGATCGCACGCCAGCCGAGCCAGAACAGGTACAAGCCGCTGAGCACGCCCAGTGCATCAAAGGCTGTGCTGCCCACTTCCCGCGCGCCCACGATGGCAATCAGCGCCGTGCTGCACCACACCACGTCACCCAGCAAATGCCCGCACAAAAAGCCCGCCCCGGCACGACGGCCACGGGCAGCGCCGATACCGAATACGGCCAGCACGCCCGGCCCGGGCGTAATACCGTAGATAAAACCCGAAGCAAGCACGGCGAACAGCAGGGATAGGGTCATGGGCGCGACTCTGATAGACGGTGATGAGGTGGATGGATTCTGCACGTTCCGCCGCTACGGGTAAAACTTCATTCCGGCATAAGGCTTTACGCGACAGGCTTGCAAACGCGAGGCCAGATCGCCGGCGTGGGCTTCGAGCTTGTGGCCATCGGGGTCGAGAAAGTAGAACGACGCGCCTTCACTGCGGTTGTCCCGCCATTCCTGCACCTGCGCAGCGCGCAGGCACGCCACCAGCTGCGCGAAATCACCGGTATCGGCAGTAAACGCGTAGTGCGTGTAATCAGCCGCAGGCTCTGGCGAGCGCAGTGGGTCGAGGGACAAGCACAGCCATAAACCGGGCAACGACAGATAGGCGCCGCTGTCCCAGGTGGCATCGAGCCGAAGTTGCAGAAGCTCATGGTAGAAACTGATGCTACGGTTCAGGTCGGTAACGGCAAGGGTCAGGTGGTTAAGGCCTGAGAGCATTTTTATTTTTTCCTGTTATCAATGACTTTTGGACAATACACCCTGCACCTGCCCAATCAACCACTGCAACCCCGAATCCCCACCCCGCCGCGCATACCACGCCAGCTCAAACGCAAACGAAGGGATATGAAACGGCGGCGGCACAGCCAGCAGGTGCTGCTGATCGATGTTGAGCAAGCCTCTGGATGACACCGTCAAAATCAGGTCTGTGCCCTGGATCAACTGCGGCGCCACGCCCCAATGCGGCAGGCTGATCGCCACGTGCCGGCGCTCACGAATCGCCGTCAACGCCCGTTCGATTTCCGGGGTGCCGCTGCCGCGCATTTCCAGCAGCACATGCGGACGCGACAGGTAGGTGGGCAGGTCGAACACGCCGTTTGGCGGCAGGCTGTCTCGGTCAATCAGGCAGGTGTAATGCTCGTTGAATAACGGCGTAGTGCGCAGTTCGGCGGGCATGTCGGGGAACACCCCGGCGGCCAGGTCGAGGTCGCCATTGAGCACGCCGTCGACCATGCCTTCGCGGCTGGCCTGGACGATTTGCAGGTCGATGCCAGGCGCTTCACGGCGCAAGGTGCGGACCAGCCCCGGCAGGAATATCGCCGCGCTGTAATCCGACATCGCCACACGAAACCGGCGTTTGGCCGATGCTGGATCAAATCGGTTGGGCGCCAGCAGCGCCTGCACTTGGGCCAGGGCTTCGGCCAGGGGCGCGGCCAATTCCAGCGCGCGGGCAGTCGGCACCAGAGCGCCGCCCTGGCGCACCAGCAGCGGGTCACCAAGCAGATCACGCAAACGTGCCAGCGCATGGCTGACCGCCGGTTGGCTCAGGTGCAAACGCTCGGCGGCACGGGTGACGTGTTGCTCACTGAGCAAGGCGTCGAGGATCACCAGCAGGTTGAGGTCGATGCGGCGCAGATCATTCATTGGCTGCATGCTCGGCATAAGAACTTGGAATTTAAATTTGCGCGACGAATAGCCTAGAGTCCAGCAAAACCTCTGGGAGAACTGAAATGACGACGTTGCAGTGGGTAGGTCTGTTGGCACTGGCGGTGTTCGCCGGAGCGGTGGTGCCGTTTCAGAGTGCGATCAACGCCAGCCTCGGGCGCGGGCTGGGGCACCCGTTGTGGGCCACGCTGGCGTCATTGTTGGTGAGCATTATTGTGTTGCTGCCGGTGATCATCGCGCTGCGCTTGCCGCTGCCAAGCCTGGCCTTTATCACCAGGGCGCCGCTGTGGATGTGGGCCGGTGGTGCGTTTGGCGTGTGCTTTATTTCGCTGGCGTTGATGTTGCTGCCCAAGCTCGGCGCGTCGGGGTTTATTGCGCTGGCCATGGCCGGGCAGACTCTCGCTTCGCTGCTGCTCGATCACTTTGGTTTGTTTGGCCTGGTGGAGCGCCAACTGACAACGCCCCGCGTGCTGGGGGCGTTATTGTTGATTGGCGGGGTGGCACTGATTCAGTTCAGCGCCACACCGGCCCGCGCCCTGGCCACTGCAGGCTGATCAGCCCTTGTCGAGGGTGCGCAGTTTTTGTGGCAAGCCCCACAGCAGCAGCGCCGCCGCCAACAGCGCACACACGCCGATCACATACAGCGCGGGGGTGGTGCTGCCGGTGAGGTCCTTGATGCGCCCCACCATCACCGGGCTGACAATGCCGCCGAACTGGCCGAGGGTGTTGATCACCGCAATGCCACCGGCCGCCCCCGCACCGGCGCCAGCCAGCAGTTTGGGCGGCAGCGTCCAGAAAGCCGGGATCGCGGCAATAATGCCCGCGCCCAACAGGCCCAGGGCGATGATCAGGAAGGTGGTGTGATCGGCAAAGATCCCGGCGCAGAAGAAGCCGACAGCGCCCAGCACCACCAAGCCGCAGACAAACTTGCGGCGCTCGCCGGTGGCGTCCGACAGTCGCCCGATCACGATCATGCTGATCGCCCCGCACACATACGGAATTGCGGTGAGCAGGCCGATCATCACCGGGCTTTGGGTACCGGCACTGCGGATCAACTGTGGCGCCCAGAAGTTGAGGCCGTAAGACGCCACCTGAATCAGAAAGTAAATAAACCCGAGCATCAAAAACCCAGGAATACGGATCGCCGAAAGCAGCGAGCCACCGTGCTGGTTCGGCTCATGCTTGGCGATGCGGCTCGACAGCAGGGTTTTCTCGGCAGGCGTCAGCCAATGCGCGTCTTCAATGCGGTCCTTGAGCGAGGTCAGCACCAGAAAACCCAGGCCGATGCAGGGCAAGCCGCCGAGCAGGAACAACCAGTGCCAGCCGCGCATCTGCAGCACACCGTCGAGGTGTTCCAGCACCAGCCCGGAGAACGGCGCGCCGACTAAACCGGCGAAGGCCGAAGCCAGGAACAGCATCGAGGTGATGCGCCCACGAAAGTGTTGCGGGAACCACAACGTCAGGTAATACAGCACGCCCGGCGCAAACCCCGCCTCCATGGCGCCAATGATGAAGCGCAAGCCATAGAACTGCCATTCGGCGGTGACAAACACCATGGCCGCCGTGGCCAGGCCCCACGACATCATGATGCGCGCGATCCAACGGCGGGCACCGACCTTGTAGAGCATCATGTTGCTCGGCACTTCGAACAGCACATAGCCCACCACAAATAACCCGGCGCCCAGGCCATAGGCGGTGTCGCTCAGGCTCAGGTCGGTTTGCAGCTGGAACTTGGCGAAGCTGATGTTGATGCGGTCAAAAAACGCGAACAAGTAGCACACCATGATCAGCGGCATCAGGCGCCAGGCGACCTTGCTGACCAGGGCTTTTTCGGCATCGATTTCAGCGGCCGGGCGCACGCCGGCCTCCAACGTATTAGTGCTCATGGTTTCTCTCCAGCGGGCTGCTCACAGGCGCCCGATTGTTTTTGTTGTCTGGTAGCGCGTTACAGCGTGGCGATGTAAGCCGGTGGCGAGTGCAGGTCGCAATTGCGCCCGGCCTTGGCCACTTGGCCGGGGAGTTCATGCCCTAGCAAGGCCGGCAAGCGACGGGACATTTGCAACAGGTGCGGCAAGTCGATGCCGGTGTGAATGCCGACCTCCTCGCACAGGTTGACCAAATCTTCGGTACAGATATTGCCCGACGCACCCGGCGCAAACGGGCAACCGCCGAGGCCACCCAAGGCCGCGTCAAACCTTCGGGCTCCAGCCTCGTAAGCGGCCAGCACATTGCACAAACCCAGGCCACGGGTGTTGTGAAAATGCAGGGTCAAATCGCTGGCCGGCACCTGTTGCAGTACGCGCTTGACCAAACGTTCGACCTGACGCGGATTGGCCATGCCAGTGGTGTCGGCCAACGTGATGCCCTGAATGCCCAACTCGCGGTAAGCGTCGACAATGTGCAGCACGCGGTCTTCATCGATCTTGCCTTCGAACGGGCAGCCGAAAGTGGTGGCAATGCTGCCGTTAAGGCGCACCGGATGGTCGGCGGCAAAGCTGACGATATCGCCAAAGGCCGACAACGACGCCTCACAACGCATGCGCATATTCGCCAGGTTGTGGGTCTGGCTGGCCGACATCACCAGGTTCAGCTCATCGGCGCGCGACTCGACGGCGCGCTGGGCGCCCTTTAGGTTGGGAATAAGCGCCACATAGATCACACCGGCCCGGCGCTCAATGCCCTGGAACACCTGCTCGCCATCACGCAACGCGGGAATGGCTTTGGGCGACACGAACGAGCCCGCCTCGATCCGCGAAAAACCGGCCAGGGCCAGCGCGTTGATCAGCGCAATCTTGTCGGTGGTTTCAACCCAGGTCGGCTCGATTTGCAAGCCATCGCGCGGCGACACTTCCTGCACGATCAGCGCGTCGGAATAATCAGTGATCATTGCACCACTCCCGAGGTTTTCAGGCGTTGAATATCGGCGCCGGTAAGGCCCAGGCTGCCGAGGATGTCATCGGTATGCTGGCCCAGGGTCGGGCCTTGCCAGTTCACACCGCCAGGGGTTTCGGAAAGCTTGGGCACAATGCCAGGCATCTTCACCGACACGCCGCCGGGCAATTGGGCATTGAGCAGCATGTCGCGCGCCTGGTAGTGCGGGTCGCTGACGATATCGGCCACGGAATAGATGCGCCCGGCCGGCACCTCGGCGGCTTCGAGCGCGCTGAGCACTTGGTCGATAGGCAGGCTGCTGGTCCAGTGGGTAATGGCCGCGTCGAGCAACCCACTTTTAGCGGCGCGGCCGTCGTTGTGGGCAAACTCCGGTGCATCGGCCAGGTCGGCACGGCCGATGGTGTGCATCAGGCGCTTGTAGATCGGGTCGCTATTGCCCGCAATCACCACATAGGCGCCGTCGGCGGTCAGGTAGGTATTGGACGGTGCGATACCCGGCAAGGCGCCGCCACTGCGTTCACGCACATGGCCGAGCATGTCGTATTCGGGCACCAGGCTTTCCATCAGGTTGAACACACTTTCGGCCAGCGACACGTCGACAATCTGCCCCTCGCCCTGCCCGGTCTTGACCCGCAACAACGACATCAGCGCGCCAATCACCGCGTGCAGCGAGGCGAGCGAATCCCCCAGGCTCACACCCACCCGCGCTGGCGGCGAGTCGGGGTTGCCGGTGGTGTAGCGAATGCCGCCCATGGCCTCACCGATGGCACCAAACCCTGGGCGATCGCGGTAAGGCCCGGTCTGGCCGTAGCCGGAGATGCGCACCAGGGTCAGCTTGGGGTTCAGCACATGCAACACGTCCCAACCCAGGCCGAGTTTCTCCAGCCCGCCGGGGCGCAGGTTTTCGATCAGCACGTCGGCGTCGCCCAGCAATTGCTTGATCAGCCCCAGGCCTTCCGGGGACTTGAGGTCCAGGGCCAGGGACTTTTTGTTACGCGATTGCAGGTACCACCACAGCGACGTGCCTTCGTGCAGCTTTCGCCATTTACGAAGCGGATCGCCCTGGCCCATGGCTTCGATCTTGATCACCTCGGCGCCGAACTCGGCCAGCATCCGCGCCGCGAACGGCGCGGCAATCAGCGTGCCGATTTCAATCACCTTGATACCGCTCAACGGCGCCGTCATGGGGTGGTCCTCTTATTCTTGGAATGTGCAGCCAAGGCTAGAGGACAAGGAGGCGATAAATCCAACCGTCAGTTGGCAAGAAGCGTTCGCGAAATACGAACACTCAAGTAATCAAACAACAACCGACTCACCGGCGACAACTGCGCCTCATCACGCACCACCACAATCAAGCTGCGATCCGACCACGGGTCCGTCAGCGGCACTGCATGCAACCCCAAAGCGCGGCCGAACAGTTCATAGGCCTTTTGCGGCAGGATGCCGATGCCCATATTCGCCTGGACCATCCGGCACATCGCATCAAACCCCGGCACATGAATACGCAGGCGCAGCATCTTGCCGGCCTCGCGCGCTGCGGCATGGGTGCGCATATTGATCGAGCTGGCGGCGTGCAGGCCCACGTAATCACTGCCCAGGGTTTCCTCGAACGCCAGGGTTTGGCGTGCAGCCAAGGGATGCTCCGGCGGCATCAGCACTACCAGTTTGTCGTGGCGATACAACACACTGGGCAAGCCTTTGGTGTCGGTATCGCTGGAACAAATGCCCAGGTCCGCCACCCCGTCCAGCACACCCTGGACCACGCCTTTGCTGGGGCGCTCTTCCAGGTCGGTTTTCACTTCGGGATGCCGTTGAGAAAAATCGCGCAAGTCTTCCGGGAGGAACTGAATGATCGCCGACAGATTCGCCAGCATGCGCACATAACCGCGCACGCCGTGGCTGTGTTCGCCCAGCTCCAGGCCCATTTTTTCCACATTGAACAGCATCTGCCGTGCATGGTGCAGCAGGGTTTCGCCGGCGGCGGTCAGGTCCATGCCCTTGGCGCGGCGCACGAACAGGCTCACGCCCAGCACCTGCTCCAGCTCCATCAGGCGCTTGCTGGCCGCCGACACGGCGATGGCTTCACGGGCCGCAGCGCGGGTCAGCGTGCCTTCTTCAAACACCGCAACAAACAGTTGCAGGGTGATCAGATCAAGGCGACGCACCAGGCTCTTGTGCAGCATCAGCGCGGCTCGCTGGCCAGGCGATTGATCTCGGCCTGCTCCACCACGGCGTGCGGCGCGCCGTGACGCGCCGCCGCCAACATCGCCTGGCCGACGGTCTCGGTGCTCACCACCCAACTCGGTTTGATCCGGCGAAAAAACGACAGCAGCGGCCCGAGCACCGTATAGAAAGATTGATACAGCGGCGTCTTTGAACGCACGCCATGCAACGGCTGAATCACCCCAGGCCGAAACAGGTATACCGCCTTGAACGGCAGGCGCAGCAAAGCGTTTTCAGTCTTGCCCTTGACCCGCGCCCACATCGACTTGCCCGCTTCGGAACTGTCGGTGCCGGCGCCGGACACATAGATAAAGGTCATCTGCGGATTGAGCCGCGCCAAGGTGCTGGCCGCGACCAGGGTAAGGTCGTAGGTGAGGTGGGTGTACTTGGTTTCATTCATGCCCGCCGACGATACGCCGAGGCAGAAGAAGCACGCATCAAAGCCTTGCAGCAGGTTTTCCAGCGGCTGGAAGTCGAGCATATCGCTGTGCAATACCTGGTGCAGCTTGCCGTGTTCCTGGGTCAGCGGCGTGCGGCCCACAGCAACCACTTCCTGTACGTCAGCGGCCAGCAGGCACTCACGCAGCACGCCTTGGCCGACCATGCCGGTGGCGCCGAATAATAAAACTCTCATCAGGGGACCTCAGCGGCAAGCCGCAAGCTTCATGCTCAAGTTGAATACCGTTCCGCTTGTAGCTTAACGCTTGCCGCTTGCGACCGCCCCCTTTAGAACGCGCTGCGAAAGATCTCCTCAATTTGTCGCTGATCCGCGCGCCGTGGGTTGGTCAGCCCACAGGCATCCTTCAAGGCATTGGTGGCCAGCAGCGGAATATCCTGCAACTTGGCGCCCAGCTCGCGCAAACCGGCCGGGATCTCAACGTCATGGGCCAAGGCGCGAATCGCGGCGATGGCAGCCTGGGCGCCCTCTTCCGGGGTAATGCCCTTGATATCGGCGCCCAAGGCGCGCGCCACGTCGCTCAAGCGTTTGGCGCACACGCTGGCGTTGAAGCTTTGCACATGGGGCAGCAACACCGCGTTGCACACCCCGTGCGGCAGGTCGTAGAGGCCGCCGAGCTGGTGGGCCATGGCATGCACAAAACCCAGGGAGGCATTGTTGAACGCCATCCCGGCCAGGAACTGCGCGTAGGCCATGTTTTCCCGCGCGGCCTTGTCGCTGCCATCGCGCACCGCCAGGCGCAGGTTGGCGCTGATCAGCTCCATGGCCTTGATCGCGCAGGCGTCGGTGATGGGCGTGGCGGCCGTGGACACATAGGCTTCGATCGCATGGGTCAGCGCGTCCATGCCGGTGGCCGCTGTCAGCCCTTTGGGCATGCCGACCATCAGCGTCGGGTCGTTGACCGACAGCAGCGGCGTGACATTGCGGTCGACGATGGCCATTTTCACGTGGCGGGTTTCATCAGTGATGATGCAGAAACGGGTCATCTCGCTGGCCGTGCCGGCGGTGGTGTTGATCGCCACCAGTGGCAATTGCGGCTTGCTCGACTGGTCGACACCTTCATAGTCGCCGATATGCCCGCCGTTGGTGGCGCACAACGCGATGCCCTTGGCGCAGTCATGGGGCGACCCGCCGCCCAGGGACACGACAAAATCACAGGCCGTGGCCTCCAGCATCGCCAGGCCTTTCTCGACGTTTTCCACATTGGGGTTGGGCTTGGCGCCGTCGTAGATCACCGAGTCGATGTCCTGCATCGCCAGCTTCTCGGCGATCATACTGGCCACGCCGGCCTTGGCCAGCCCGGCGTCGGTGACGATCAGCGCCTTGCGAAAACCGTAGTTGCGGATGGCAATCATGGCTTCGTCGAGGCAGTCGGTGCCCATGATGTTGACGGCGGGAATAAAAAAGGTGCTGCTCATGGTCAATCCTCGGAGGCGGTATGCCGACAGAATCAACCGGTAACGCGTGGCGCATCTTGATCAGGATCAACGCACGCTCGTGATAAAGTCACCACCCAGCCGATTTCGAGTAGACCCGCCGCAATGAAGGATTTCCAGGATATTGACGCCCACCTTGAAGACTGGAGCGCACTGCGCAGCGCCATCGACTTCAATGGGATTCTGATCGGTAATGGCGCCAGCCGTGCGATTTGGGAAGACTTTGCCTACGACTCGCTGTTCGAAAACGCCCGCACCGTCGAAGAAAAACCCCTGAGCCCATCCGAACTCAGCGTGTTCGATGCGCTGCAAACCCGCAGTTTCGAGCAAGCGTTGGGCGCGTTGAAGACCACCAGCCGAGTCAACAAGGCGCTGGCGGTCAGCTCGGCGGCGCCGCGCAACCGCTACTACGCGATCAAGGAAGCGCTGATCAACACCATCCACGCCGTGCACATTCCGTGGCGCCTGGTGCAGCCGTCGACGCTGGCGACGATCAACACTGAGTTGAAGCACTACGCAACGGTATTCACCAGCAATTACGACCTGCTCAACTACTGGGCAATCCTGCACACGCCGGGCATCGACGACCTGTTCCGCAGCGCCGACGCCAGCTTCGACCTGCGTAACACGCGCACCGATGCCACACGTATCCTCTACCTGCACGGCGGCCTGCACCTGGTGCGCAACCTCGACGGCACCGCGCGCAAATTGCCGACCACCGACAGCACCTTGCTCAGCAGTTTTGCCATCAACAATACGATCAAGACCCTGGACGATGTGCCGCTGTTTGTCAGCGAAGGCAAGGTGGAGGAGAAGCTCAAGACCATTCGCAGCTCGGACTACCTGTCGTTCTGCTACGAGCAGTTGCTGAGTCATGAGGGCGCGCTGTGCATCTTCGGTCATGACCTGGGGCCGCAGGATCAGCACCTGGTGGATGCGCTTCGCCAAGCCAAACTGACGACGCTGGCGATTTCGGTGTCGGGGCGCAGTGACGGGTTTATCCGCCAGCAGAAGCGTCGGTATTCGCAGTTGTTTGACGGCAGCGGCGTGGAGCTGAAGTTCTTTGCGGCGCGTACGCATACGTTGGGTAATGCCGCACTCTCGGTGCCCGTCGAACGCTGATCCACTGAACAAAGAAGATCAACTGTGGGAGCTGGCTTGCTCGCGAATACGGTGTGTCAGCTCCACATAAGTTGACTGATATACCGCATTCGCGAGCAAGCCCGCTCCCACATTGACGGTGTTCCAACCTGGGAACACAGTCACTCGTCGCTGCTGTGCACCACCACCAGCAACTGCGCCTGCACCTGTCCCACCGAGCGAATCCGGTGAGGTTTCTGTGCATTGAAATGCAGCGCATCGCCCCGCTCCAGAATCACCCGCTCATTCATAAAGTCCACTTCCACCTGGCCTTCATGCACAAACAAAAACTCCTCGCCCAGATGCTCCTTGAAGGTCTTGTCAGTGAACTCCGCCGGCGGGTAGATGATGAACGGCAGCAGGCTGCGCTCGCTGACCTGATGGGCCAGCACCGCATAACCCGGCGCGGTGTCGGGGCGTTCGTGGCTGCGCACCAGGCTGTAGCTGTCGAGGCTGACGTTGTCTTCGCTGAACAGTTCTTCGACCTTCACGTTCAATGCCTTGGCCAGTTTCAGCGCGGCGGCGATCGACGGCGTGTTGAGCCCACGCTCGACCTTGGACAGATAACTCTTGGTCATTCCGGACTTTTCGGCCAGGGACTCCAGGGTTACGCCAAGTTTTTTTCTCAATAATTTCAAACGGATAGACATGTGCTGCGGTTAATCCCTGCAGAAAAGGCAGAATCATGCTTGCTAATGACACAATGTGTCATATAGCATCTTTAGTGTCATTTGCTCTAACCCAAAGGACACCGATATGGCCAAGACATTAGCACTTCCAAAAGACCAACTGGTCAAGCAAGCACTGATCCAGATGCAAAACAGCCTGGCGGATAATACGTGGACCGACCGGCAAAAGCTGGCGCTCACTTGCCGCATCCTGTTCGAACACGGCCACGACTCCGGCCTAGCCGGGCAGATCACCGCACGTGGGCCAACGCCTGGCACCTATTACACTCAGCAACTGGGTCTGGGTTTCGATGAAATCACCGCCAGCAATCTGTTGCTGGTCAACGAGGATCTTGAAGTACTCGAGGGGCATGGCATCCCCAACCCGGCCAACCGTTTTCACACCTGGGTGTACCGTGGGCGGCCGGACGTGAACTGCATCATCCATACGCACCCCACGCATATTGCCGCGCTGTCGATGCTCGAAGTGCCGCTGCAGGTGTCGCATATGGACCTGTGCCCGCTGTACGAAGATTGCGCCTTCCTGGAAGCCTGGCCGGGCGTGCCGGTGGGCAATGAAGAAGGCGAGATCATCACCACGGCCCTGGGCGACAAGCGCGCAATTCTGCTCTCGCACCACGGCCAATTGTCCACCGGCGCGAGCATCGAGGAAGCCTGCGTCATCGCGCAGTTGATCGAACGGGCGGCCAAGTTGCAGTTGCTGGCAATGTCGGCGGGCACCATCAAGCCAATCCTGCCCGAGCTGGGTCGCGAGGCCCATGACTGGATCTCCAAGCCCAAGCGCCATGGCGCCGCGTTCAACTACTACGCCCGGCAGAACCTGCGCAAACACGCCGATTGCCTGAACTGATTGCCCTTTTTCAAGCGGAGACTTCCCATGCCCAACCCTACTATTCACGGCATCATCGGCTACACCATCACCCCGTTCAGCGCCGACGGCCAGCGCATTGACCTCGACGCCCTCGGCCGCTCCATCGACCGCCTTATCGACAGCGGCGTACACGCCATCGCACCTTTGGGCAGCACCGGTGAAGGCGCGTATTTAAGCGATGCGGAGTGGGATGAGGTCAGCGCCTACAGCCTTGCAAAAATCGCCAGGCGCGTACCCACTGTTGTCAGCGTGTCTGACTTGACCACCGCCAAGGCCGTGCGTCGCGCGCGGTATGCCGAAGCCAATGGCGCCGATGTGGTGATGGTGCTGCCGGCCTCGTACTGGAAACTCAGCGAAGCCGAAATCCTCGCCCACTACGCCGCGATTGGCGACAGCATCGGCGTGCCGATCATGCTCTACAACAACCCGGCTACCAGTGGCACGGACATGTCGGTGGACTTGATCCTGCGCATCGTCAAACAGGTGGCGAACGTGACCATGGTCAAGGAAAGCACCGGCGATGTTCAGCGCATGCACCAGTTGCATCGCCACAGCGACGTGCCGTTCTACAACGGCTGCAACCCGCTGGCGCTGGAAGCCTTCGCCGCAGGCGCCAAGGGTTGGTGCACGGCAGCGCCGAACCTGATCCCGCAGTTGAATCTGGATTTGTACAACGCGGTGCTCGCCAATGACCTGACCCTCGCGCGGGAACTGTTCTATCGCCAGTTGCCGTTGCTGGAGTTCATCCTCAAAGGCGGTTTGCCCGCGACGATCAAGGCCGGGTTGCGGCTGACCGGGCTGGAGGTGGGCGATCCGCGCTTGCCGGTGTTCCCGCTGAGTGAGGCAGGCATCGAACAGCTGAAAGCATTACTGCGCTAAAACCGCGGTCCCCTGTGGGAGCTGGCTCCCACATTTTTGATCCCATGAACCCGTTACATAGAGACAAATGACAATAGTTCTCGATATCATTCACGACTTTTCTACATCGTGCTTCGTCAAGAAGGATATCCATGTCTCGTCCCAAGCCCGACCCGTTGTCGGCCGATGCCTTTCGCGGGTTTTATGCAGACATCCTGCATTTCCTGCGCAAACGCACGGACAACGCCAGCGACGCGGCGGACATGACCCAGGATGTCTTTACCCAATGGCTCGACTACCGCGACCGCGCCAAGGTTGAGCAGCCACGGGCGTTTCTGTTCCAGATGGCGCGCAACCTGTTGCGCGATCACTGGCGCAAACAGAAGGTACGCCAGAGCGCCCATTCCGACCCGGCCGACGCTGACACGGAGCCGCTTACCGACGCGCAAAACGACCCCATGGCCGCCGCGCAGCGCCTGCAACGCCTGGAACAGTTGAAAGAAGTCCTCGCCGAACTCTCGCCCCGCAGGCGAGAAGCCCTTATGCTGCACCGCTTCGAAGGCTTGAGCCAGGCGCAGATCGCCGAGCGCATGGGCATTTCGACCAGCATGGTAGAAAAGCACATCGCTTTTGCCCTGCTGCATTGCAAGCGACGCCTTCAACCAGAACCCGGCACGGAGCAGCCAGAATGAACCGCCTGAGCGACATCGACGCCCTGGATATCGAGGAAAGCGACTCCATCGATGCCCAAGCCGCCAGCTGGTTTGCCCGCAACCGCAATGGCGCCGCGCGTGCCGAGCGCAAAGCCTTTGCTGCCTGGCAGGCAACGCCCGCTCATGCCCGCGCCTATGCCGAATTCGAACAACTGTGGGACGACCTCGCCCAGTTGCAGCAACTGAACAAACCCGTACCGCTGCCCCAGCGCAAACCCTCCCTATTGCGCCCAGCCCTGGCCGTGGCCGCCGCACTGGTGTGCGCCGTGCTGGCGACGAATATCGGTGCGCCCCGCGAGCTCTATCACAGCCAGATTGCCGGGCACGCCAAAGGCATGCGCACCCTCGCCCTGCCTGACGGCAGCACGCTGTATGTGAACGCCAACACCCACCTGCGCGCGGATTTCAACGCGCATCAGCGCATCCTGCACCTGGACAAGGGCCAGGTCTTTATCGAAGTTGCCACCGACAAAGAGCGCCCGCTCTACGTGCAAGCCGGCGAGGCGAATGTGCGGGTGGTCGGCACCGGGTTTGACATACGGCGCAGCCAGCAACAACTGGTGGTCAGCGTTGCCCACGGCCAGGTCGCCTTCGAGCCGGACGCCAAGAGCCCGGTGGCGCTGCTTGGCGCCCAGCAACGCGCCACGTACAGCTACGCCAAGGGCACCGTGCAGCAGCAGACACTCACCACCGAAGAAGTGGCCGATTGGCGCAGCGGGCACCTGTCGTTTCGCAATCGCGAGTTGGCCAGCCTGATCGATGAACTGAGCCTCTATCGGCCTCAAGCGCCCTTGCAGGTCAACAAAGCCGTGGCGCAACTGAAGATCTCGGGCAATCTGGATGTGAACGACCCGGATGCCCTGCTCAGCGCCCTGCCCGCGCTGCTGCCGGTTAAAACCGTGGCCTCGGCCGATGGCATCGTCCGAATCGAGCCGCTCAAGTAAGGCCTGCAAAAAACACACTTGAGAATATTTTGCATTCGCATGTGTGGTTTTTTGCAGCTGCCCCGTCTTCCTCCCGACTGTGTTGGATACGCACACCTTTTTGGCTATTTAGCCGCCCCGGGGGATTTCATGTTTCGCGCGCCTTGCCACGCTTCGCACCTGTTGCTTCGACCGACCCTGATTGCCAGTTGCATGGCCTTGAGCCTCAGCGCCCAGGCCGAGTCGCTTACGCTGCAACTGCCCGCCCAATCGCTGGCCACGTCCCTGAGCTTTGTCGCGCAGCAGGCGAAAATCCAGCTGTTGTTCGATGAGACACTGCTCAAGCACGTGCAGGCGCCGGCGCTCAGCGGTGAATTCAGCCCGGAAGTGGCGATTCGCACTTTGCTGAAAAACGGCGAGTTCACCCTGATCAAAGTCGGCACCACCTACGTGGTGCGCCCCGACGAGGGCAAGACCAACCACAGCGGCGCCATCCAGCTCGATGCCCTCAGCGTGATCGGCACCGGTAACGAAGTCGACTCCAGCACCGTCAACCGCTCGACCATGACCCAGGCCGACATTGACCGCTACCAGTCCAACAACATCCCCAGTCTGTTGCAGACCTTGCCCGGCGTGAGCCAGGGCGGCTCACTGAAACCTGGTGGCCAGACCATCAATATTCGTGGTTTCGGCGATGCCGAAGACGTGCCAATGACTGTCGACGGCGCCACCAAGACCGGCTTTGAGCGCTACCAGCAAGGCACGGTGTTTATCGAGCCCGAGCTGATCAAGAGCATCGAAGTCGAGAAAGGCCCCAACTCGCCGTTCACCGGCAACGGCGGCTTTGGCGGCACGGTCAACATGACCACCAAGGATGCCCCGGACCTGCTGCAAGACGGTCGCAACAGCGGCGCAATGCTCAAATACGGCTACTCCAGCAATGACCACGAACAGATCTACAGCAGTGCAGTATATGGCCGCACCGACGACGGCCGTTTCGACGCGCTGGCCTACCTGACCCAGCGCGATGGCGGCGACATGAAGGTGGCCGGCAAACTGCCCAACGACAACAACCAATACCCGGTCAACCCGCAGCGCCTGCCCAACAGCGCCCAGGATGTGGACGGTAAACTGTTCAAGGTCAACGCCCACTTCACCGAGGAGCACAGCGTTGGCCTGTCTTACTCACGCTCCCATAGCAACCGCTGGACACCGTTCTCCGCCGCCAGCTACCCGACGCCGCCGACCCAGGCCAACATCGACCGCTACGGTTACGAAAACGCGCTGAAGCGTTTTTTAGCCCAGCGTGACACCACCGACACCACCTGGTCGGGCAAGTACGAATACACGCCGGTGAATAACCCGCTGATCGACCTGACCGTCAAATATTCCCAGTCCAACACCGACCAGACCGACGAGCGCGACGCCACTGCGTTTTTCCAATTGGCCACCGGCGGGCGCAAGATGGACACCGCCTACACCGACAAGAACCTCGACGTCCGCAACGTCAGCCTGTTTGACACCGGCCCCTTGCAGCATGCGCTGACCGTCGGCGGGCAGATCCGCAAGCACATCCGCGAAACCGAGATGTGGATGCCAGGCACCACCTACAACACTGCGCGCTACAACTACGGCCGCTTCCAGCCGGGCTTCATGCCCCACGGCAAGGTCGACACCAACAGTTTCTTTGTCCAGGACGCGGTCACCGTGGGCGACGTGACCATCACCCCGTCGCTGCGCTATGACCATGTGCGCAACCGTGGCGAAGGTAACGATGCGCCGTACTACAACAACCCGGATCCGTCCTTCGGCCACGACTACAGCGACCGCACCTACACCGGCTGGTCGCCGCGCCTGGCGCTGTTCTGGAACGTCACGCCGAACCTGGGGCTGTTCGCCAACTGGAGCAAGACCTGGCGTGCGCCGGTGATCGACGAGCAATATGAAGTACAAGGCCTGGGCAGCCGCACCGCCACCAGCGTCGACCTCGACCCGGAGCGCATCACCTCGATCACCCTGGGTGGCGTTACCAGCTTCGACAACCTGATCGCCCAGGACGATAACCTGCAGGTACGCGCCACCCTGTTCCACAACAAAGTCGAAGACGAAATCTTCAAGGCCACCGGCGTCGGCTGCCAGAACCAGGCCGTCAACGGTGGCACCATTGCCAACGCGTGCCCGCCGGGGGCGATGTCCAACTACCGCAATATCGGCGGCCTGACCATCAAGGGTTTTGAGCTCGAATCCTTCTACAACTCCACCTACCTGTTCGGCTCGGTGTCGTTCGCCTACGCCAAGGGCGAACACGAAGGCGCCTACACCAACCCATGGGGCCCGGACGTGCCGGCACGTGATATTCCACCGACCAAATGGGTGCTGGTGCTGGGTACCAATATTCCGGCCTGGGATGCCCAGGTGGGCTGGATGGGCCAGTTCATTGGCGCCACCGATCGCTTGCCGAGTGACAAATACTCCGGCGGCCCGGGCAGCAGTCTGGGCGACCTGTTCTACGACCAGTACGGCAACAAGGCCTACAACACCCAAGGCCTGTTCGCCAAATGGAAGCCGCAACAGGCCTACCTCAAAGGCACCGAGGTGAACTTCACCGTGGACAACCTGTTCAACAACAACTTCCGCCCGGCTTTGAGCGGTGATCGCGCCTATACCAAGGGCCGCGATGCGAAGGTCAGCATTACCCGGTTCTTCTAAGTGTGGGAGCTGGCTTGCCTGCGATGCAGACACCTCGGTAAATCAGTTACACCGAGGTGATGCTTTCGCGAGCAAGCCCGCTCCCACACAGGCCAGCTCCACATAACATCAACTGTACGGATAAATCTGCGACCAGCTGTAGGCCCGCAATCGGCGGGGGTTGTGGCTAGATGGGCTTCCCTTGAAGCCCTCCAGATTCTGGTCCCCACTCATGAGCTCGCGCGAAAATACCGGCATGGCCCTCGGCCTGCTGGGCGTCGTTATCTTCAGCCTGACATTGCCCTTCACTCGCATTGTGGTGCAGGAAATCCACCCCTTGCTCAACGGCCTTGGCCGTGCGCTATTCGCGGCAATCCCGGCGGCGGCGCTGTTGCTGTGGCGCCGAGAAAGCTGGCCAACCTGGCGCCAGGTGCGCGGGCTGAGCCTGGTCATCCTCGGTGTGATCCTGGGCTTCCCCGTGCTCTCGGCCTGGGCCATGCAAACCTTGCCGGCGTCCCATGGTGCGCTGGTCAACGGTTTGCAGCCGCTGTGCGTAGCGCTGTATGCGGCGTGGCTGTCCCATGAGCGGCCGTCGAAAGCTTTCTGGGCCTGCGCGGCGCTGGGCAGTGCGCTGGTGCTGAGTTACGCGTTGATCACGGGCGCCGGCAGTATTCAAGCCGGGGATTTGTTGATGTTCGCTGCAATCGCCCTGGGCGGCCTGGGGTATGCCGAAGGCGGCCGGTTGGCCAAGGAGATGGGCGGCTGGCAAGTGATCTGCTGGGCGCTGGTGCTGTCGACGCCCGTATTGATCGGCCCGGTGTGGTACCTGGCCGCGCAGCACCAGGGCGCGATTTCCATGCACACCTGGTGGGCGTTTGGTTATGTGTCGCTGTTCTCGCAGTTCCTGGGGTTCTTTGCCTGGTACGCCGGGCTGGCCATGGGCGGCATTGCGCGGGTCAGCCAGATCCAGCTGTTGCAGATTTTCTTCACCATCGCGTTTTCGGCGTTGTTCTTTGGTGAACATATCGAGCCGATTACCTGGGTGTTTGCGTGTGGCGTGATCGTGACGGTGATGCTCGGGCGCAAGACGGCGGTGCAGCCTGCGCCGACCTCAAAGATGAATGCGGTCTGAATGTGTTCAGCCTAAATAACCATCCGCGCGCAGCAGGGTTTCCAGGCAGTGTTCGCTGATGTGGTAGAACGCCTTCAGCTCCTGGATTTTTTCCAACAGTTGCGCGTTGTCCACAGGCTCTGCCCGCTTGACCGCCAGAATCATCTTGTTCTTGTTGGTGTGTTCCAACGAGATGAACTCAAACACCTTGGTCTCATAGCCACAGGCCTCAAGGTACAACGCACGCAAGCTGTCGGTGACCATTTCCGCCTGCTGGCCCAAGTGCAGGCCGTATTGCAGCATCGGCTTGAGCAGCACGGGGCTCTGGATCTGCAGGCGGATCTGTTTGTGGCAGCACGGCGAACACATGATGATCGACGCACCGGAGCGTATGCCGGTGTGGATCGCGTAGTCGGTGGCGATATCGCAGGCATGCAGGGCGATCATCACCTCCAGTTCGCTGGGCGCCACGCTGCGCACATCACCACACTTGAACACCAGCCCCGGATGCTCCAGGCGCGCGGCGGCGGCGTTGCACAGGGTCACCATGTCTTCACGCAATTCCACGCCTGTCACCTCGCCCTCGGCCTTGAGGGTGTTGCGCAGGTAATCGTGGATGGCGAACGTGAGGTAGCCCTTGCCCGAACCGAAATCCGCCACGCGCACCGGCTGGTCGAGCTTCAACGGCGATGAGGTCAGCGCATGGCTGAACACTTCGATGAACTTGTTGATCTGCTTCCACTTGCGCGACATCGACGGGATCAACGCCTGCTTGGCGTCGGTGACACCCAGGTCAGCGAGGAAGGGTCGGCTCAAGTCGAGGAAGCGGTTTTTCTCGCGGTTATGTTCAGCCGAAGGCGCCTCGCGCAATTGCTGCGGCTTGCTTTTGAACAGCGAGCTTTTGTTCTTTTTGCTGTATTCCAGTTGGGCTTCGTCGGTCAGCGACAACAGGTGCGCATTCTTGAACGACGCCGGCAGCAGCGCAGCAATCGCCGCCACGCCGTCGGCCAAAGGGAAGTTCTTGGTGATGTCACGGGTCTTGTAGCGATAGACAAAGGACAGGCACGCCTGCTCCTTGACCGTCACAGACTTGATGATCAGCCGCTGCAACTCGGCCTCTTCGCCGACGTACTTGGCCAGCACCAGCTTGATAAACGCGTTCTGCGCGAGGCTTGCGCTCAGCAGTTCGATGAACTGGGCGTGATGATCCGGCGCAGGGCTGGCAGGTTGAACGGTGACAGACATGAACAAAAACGCCTCGGGCAAAGAATGCCGGGCATTTTAGGGGGGATGAAGGTTTAGGGCACGGGGTTATTTGATCAACGGTCAAATCCCATGGGCTGCACAGAACCCATGTGGGAGCGGGCTTGCTCGCGAATGCGCAGTGTCAGCCAACTTATATGGAGCTGACCCACCGCATTCGCGAGCAAGCCCGCTCCCACATTTAAAATTGCGTTGTCTGGAGTTACTCCAGCACGATCAACCGGTTAGGCAACTCATTACGCGTCTGCGTCACCGGCACATGCACCTTTAGCAGCTCGCCACACGCTTCGATGCAATCAATAAACCCCGCCAGCGTCTGCCCCTGCTTCACCTGCTGGGTGAACGCCTTGACGATGCCATCCCAGCTGTCGTCATCCAGGTGCCTGGAAATACCGTCGTCCACCAGGATTTCCACATACCGCTCCGCCTCGCTGACAAAAATCAGCACGCCGGTGCTGCCCAGCGTGTGGTGCAGGTTTTGCTCCAGGAACTGTCGCCGCGCCAGGTTCGACGCGCGCCAGTGGCGTACCGAACGCGGGATCAAACGGGTGGTGACCTTGGGCAGGCGAAACACCAGGCACAGCACAATGAAGGTCGCCCATTGCGCCAACAGCAAGGTGTACATGGTCAGGTAACCCGACAGGTAGTGCACGATGCCCGGCACCACCAGGGCGATCAGGCTGGCCCACAGCAGCGGGATATAGGCGTAATCATCGGCACGCGCGGCCAGTACGGTGACCAGCTCGGCATCGGTGGTTTTTTCAACGCGTGCGATCGCTTCGGCGACTTGGCGCTGCTCGTGTTCAGTCAGTAATGCCATGGTTGTAGATGCTCTGTTCTAGTTATTGTCATTACCAGCCACCTGAGGCACCACCGCCGCCAAAACCACCGCCGCCGCCTCTGAAGCCACCACCGCCTCCCCCGCCACCGCCGCCGCCGCGCCCACTGCTGCTGAGGATCGCCAGCAGGATAGCGCCAACGGGCAGCCCCAGCCGATTACACAACCACAACACGCCGATCAACAGGATGAACAAGCCGATGGAAAGCCCCGGATTATCCTTGGCAAAATTCGCATCCGCCACATGGGCCGGCACGGCCAGCGGCTCGCCGCCCACCACCTGAATCATGGCCGCAACACCGTCGCTGATGCCCTGGCTGTAATCGCCGGCCTTGAACTTGGGCGCGATCACCTGGTTGATGATCACCCACGACTGCGCATCGGTCAGCACGCCTTCGAGGCCGTAGCCAACTTCGATGCGCAATTTGCGCTCATCACGGGCGACGATCAACAGCGCGCCATTGTCCTTGCCCTTCTGGCCGATGCCCCACTGGCGGCCCAATTGATAACCGTAGTCCTCAATGGGCACGCCTTGCAGGTCGGGCACGGTCACCACCACGATCTGGTCGCCCGAAGTTTGCTCCAGCGCCTGCAATTGCTGAGTCAACTGCGCACGTACCGCCGGGTCGATCATCTGCGCGCTGTCCACCACCCGCCCGGTCAAGGCCGGGAAGGTCAGCGCCGCCTGGGCCGCACCCACGCAGGCCAGCAGCCACAGTGCCAAGCCTATCCGTAATAAACGCATCGACACCTCAGAGAAGCCTTATTTGAACTTCACTTGCGGCGCTTTATCGGCGTCGGCACTGGTGGCCTCAAACGTAGCGCGGATCGGCAAGTCGCTGTACATCACGCTGTGCCACAGGCGGCCCGGGAAGGTGCGGATCTCGGTGTTGTAGGCCTGCACCGCCTGGATGAAGTCGCGACGGGCCACGGCGATACGGTTTTCGGTGCCTTCAAGCTGAGACTGCAACGCCAGGAAGTTCTGGTTGGCTTTGAGGTCCGGGTAGCGCTCGGACACCACCATCAAACGGCTAAGTGCACCGCTCAGGCCGTCCTGGGCTTGCTGGAACTGCTTGAGTTTTTCCGGGTTGTCGAGGGTGCTGGCATCCACCTGAATCGAGGTGGCCTTGGCTCGCGCTTCGATCACGGCAGTAAGGGTGTCTTGCTCATGGGCCGCATAGCCCTTGACCACTTCCACCAGGTTGGGAATCAGGTCGGCGCGGCGTTGGTACTGGTTCTGCACCTGGCCCCAGGCGGCCTTGGCCTGTTCGTCCAGGGTCGGAATGGTATTGATGCCGCAACCGCTCAGCACCGTGCTGATCAGTAGCAAAGCCGCGGCCTTGAAGCCCCAGCGGTAACTTTGTGCTGCTTGCATAGTGTTTCTCCTGCCCAATCTGAATGGAATGTGACGACTAACCCTATAAACCGCGCGCTTGGGGCATAATCCGCCACCACTGGATTGCGTCGAGCCAATCAGCTAAAAAGATGCCCAGCGCGAATAAGAGTTCACAAGTGTCGTGCATTTACTGCAATAACACTCGAACAACAACATAGGTTCCCCCACATTTTGGCAGACCGGCGCAATTTCGCTGTGCAGTAGCCGAAAAAGGATATTCATGAAAAAGCTGTGTTTGCTCGGCCTTGTTGCCACTCTGGCCAGTCATCCCGTATGGGCAGAAACAAAGCCTGCTGCGCTTAAAGACAAGGACGCCTTCGTCAGCGACCTGCTCAAGCAGATGACCCTGGATGAAAAGATCGGCCAATTGCGCCTGATCAGCATCGGCCCGGAAATGCCCCGCGAACTGATCCGCAAGGAAATCGCCGCCGGGCGCATCGGCGGTACCTTCAACTCGATCACCCGTCCGGAAAACCGTCCGATGCAGGACGCGGCCATGCACAGCCGGTTGAAGATCCCGATGTTCTTCGCCTATGACGTGATCCATGGTCACCGCACCATCTTCCCGATCAGCCTGGCCCTGGCCTCCAGCTGGGACATGGACGCCATCGGCCGCTCCGGGCGCATCGCCGCCCAGGAAGCCGCCGCCGACAGCCTCGACATCACCTTTGCGCCGATGGTCGACATCTCCCGCGACCCACGCTGGGGCCGCACCTCCGAAGGTTTTGGTGAAGACACCTACCTGGTCTCGCGCATTGCCGAAGTGATGGTCAAGGCCTTCCAGGGCGTAAGCCCGGCAAATGCCGACAGCATCATGGCCAGCGTCAAGCACTTCGCCCTGTATGGCGCGGTGGAAGGCGGTCGCGACTACAACGTGGTCGACATGAGCCCGGTCAAGATGTACCAGGACTACCTGCCGCCGTACCACGCGGCGATCAAGGCCGGTTCCGGCGGTGTGATGGTGGCGCTGAATTCGATCAACGGCGTACCGGCCACCGCCAACACCTGGCTGATGAACGACCTGCTGCGCAAAGACTGGGGCTTCAAAGGCTTGGCGGTGAGCGACCATGGCGCGATCTTCGAGCTGATCAAGCATGGCGTGGCCAAGGACGGGCGTGAAGCGGCCAAGCTGGCAATCAAGGCCGGCATCGACATGAGCATGAACGACTCGCTGTATGGCAAGGAACTGCCTGGGTTGCTCAAGTCCGGCGAAATCGAGCAAAGCGACATCGACAATGCCGTGCGCGAAGTGCTCGGCGCCAAGTACGACATGGGCCTGTTCAAAGACCCGTACCTGCGCATCGGCAAGGCCGAAGACGACCCGGCCGACACCTATGCCGAAAGCCGCCTGCACCGCAGCGATGCGCGCGATATCGCCCGCCGCAGCCAGGTCTTGCTGAAAAACCACAACAACACCCTGCCGCTGAAAAAAACCGCGACCATCGCGCTGGTAGGCCCGCTGGCCAAGGCACCGATCGACATGATGGGCAGTTGGGCTGCCGCGGGTAAGCCTGAGCAATCCGTCACGCTGCTGGACGGCATGAACGCTGTAATCGGCGACAAAGGCAAAATCATCTACGCCCGTGGCGCCAACATCACCAACGACAAGGCCGTGGTCGACTACCTCAACTTCCTCAACTTCGATGCGCCGGAAGTGGTCGACGACACCCGCCCTGCCCAGGTGATGATCGACGAGGCGGTCAAGGCCGCCAAAGCAGCCGACGTAGTGGTCGCGGCCGTAGGCGAGTCCCGTGGCATGTCCCACGAGTCCTCCAGCCGCACCGACCTGAATATTCCGCAAAGCCAGCGCGACCTGATCAAAGCGCTCAAAGCCACCGGCAAACCGCTGGTCCTGGTGCTGATGAACGGCCGCCCGCTGTCGATTGTGGATGAAAATAAAGAAGCTGACGCGATCCTGGAAACCTGGTTTGCCGGCACCGAAGGCGGCAACGCCATCGCCGACGTGCTGTTCGGTGACTACAACCCATCCGGCAAGCTGCCGATCACCTTCCCCCGCTCGGTGGGGCAGATTCCGACCTACTACAACCACCTGAGCATCGGCCGGCCGTTCACCCCTGGCAAGCCGGGCAACTACACCTCGCAGTACTTCGATGACGTTACCGGGCCGCTGTTCCCGTTCGGTTATGGCCTGAGCTACACCACATTCAGCCTGTCGGACATGGCGCTGTCGTCCACCACCCTGAACAAGACCGGCAAGCTCGACGCCAGCGTCACCGTGAAAAACACCGGCAAGGTCGATGGCGAAACCGTTGTGCAGTTGTATATCCAAGATGTGGCCGGCTCGATGATCCGCCCGGTCAAAGAGCTGAAGAACTTCCAGAAGGTCATGCTCAAGGCCGGTGAAGAGCGCACGCTGCACTTCACCATCACCGAGGAAGACTTGAAGTTCTACAACACCCAGCTCAAGTTCGCGGCGGAACCGGGTGAGTTCAATGTGCAGATCGGGTTGGATTCCCAGGACGTGCAGCAGCAGACGTTTGAGCTGCTCTGATCTAAAACTGTAAATGCGGCCAGTGTGGGAGCTGGCTTTTGTGGGAGCTGGCTTGCCTGCGATGCAGGCACCTCGGTGTGTCAGGTGTACTGAGGTGATGTTATCGCAGGCAAGCCAGCTCCCACATTTGATCTCAGTAGCCTGTTCAGCCGCGCCGATCCAGCAAGTTAACCACCAACCGATCAATCCAGCCCCACACCCGCTGCTTCACCCGCCGCCACAGTGGCCGCGCCTTCCACGCCTCGAGGCTCACCGCCTGGCTCTTTACAAAATCGCGCTCGAAACTGCCCGCCACCGCCAGGGTCAACTCTGGGTCCAGCGCTTCCAGGTTGGCCTCAAGGTTGAAGCGCAAATTCCAGTGGTCGAAATTGCACGAGCCGACGCTCACCCAATCATCCACCAGCACCATTTTCAGGTGCAAAAAGCACGGCTGGTATTCAAAGATCTGCACGCCAGCGCGCAGCAAACGCGGGTAATAACGGTGCCCGGCATAACGCACCGATGGGTGATCGGTGCGCGGGCCAGTGAGCAATAACCGCACGTCTACACCGCGCCCAGCCGCCCGGCGCAAGGCACGGCGTACACTCCAGGTCGGCAGAAAATACGGGGTGGCCAGCCAGATGCGCGATTTGCTGCTGTTCAGCGCGCGGATCAGCGACTGTAAAATATCGCGGTGCTGACGGGCATCGGCATAGGCCACGCGGCCCAGGCCAGGCCCGGTGGCGGGCACCTTGGGCAAACGCGGCAAACCGAAGTGGGTGGCAGGTTTCCACTCACGGCGCGCCGCGTTGGCGTGCCATTGGCGGTCGAACAATGCCTGCCAGTCCAGCACCAACGGGCCGCTGATCTGCACCATCACTTCATGCCAGTCGGCGATTTCTTGCCCTGGCGTCCAGAACTCATCGGTGACACCAGTGCCGCCGACCACGGCGATGTTCTGGTCGATCAGCAGCAGTTTGCGATGATCGCGGTACAGGTTGCGCATCCAGCGGCGCCAGCTCAGGCGATTGTAGAAGCGCAGTTCCACGCCCGCGTCAGTCAGACGTTTACGCAGCCCCAACGTGAAGGCCAGGCTGCCGTAATCATCAAACAGGCAGCGCACCTGCACGCCGCGCTCAGCGGCTTGCACCAATGCCTGAACCATGGCTTCGGCGCAGGCGCCAGCCTCCACCAGGTACAACTCCAGATCGACTTGCCGCTCAGCACGGGCAATGCCCACCAGCATCTGCGGGAAGAAACTCGGCCCGTCGACCAGCAACTCGAAGCGGTTGGCGCTGCGCCACGGGAACACTGCGCCGCTCATGTCAGCGCGCCGTGAAAATCAGCACCGCACCGACCGGCACCGACAAACTGATCGACGCCAAGCCGGCCGCCTTGCGCAGCGCCGCCACACCCGGCACTAAATCGAAATCCTCGGCATGCAGCACCACCGGTTCCAGGGTCACCACCTGAAAGCGCCGGTCATCCAGCCGCGTGGCGAGCAATTCGGCGCTGTAGGTCTGGGTCTTGCCATGCAAAGTCACTGACAGTGGCAGACGCAATTCAATTTGCGCGCCGGGGGCCAGGTCATTGATCGGTTGCAGATTAATCTGCGTGCTGATCTGCGCTTCGGGGAAGGTCTTGATCTGGAACAGATCATTGCGCATGCGCTCATCGCGCAGCGGAATGCCGCTGTTGATCGACTCCATCTCGACCTCAAGCTGCGCCGCGCCTTTGCTGTCGACCTTGCCGTGCAACACCAGGAAGCGATGCACCTCGGCAATCTCGGTGTTCTTGGTGGTGACGAACGACAGGCGCGAGGATTCGTTATCCAGGTACCAGTCGGCGTGAGCCGGCAAGGCGGCACACGTCAGCAGCGTGAAGGCCAGGGGTTTGAGATTGAACATATAAACTCATGGGGCAAAAAACCTGCACGAACCTTAAGCGCAATCTCACAAGCGGCGCAAATCCAATGTGGGAGCTGGCTTGCCTGCGATGACGGCGGCACAGCCAGCAGCAAGGGTGACTGACCTGCCGCTATCGCAGGCAAGCCAGCTCCCACAGGGTTCGGTGGTTGCCTTCAGATCAACGCCCGCTGCACATCGCGCACCGTCGCTTCGAGGCTGGCCATGTGCAGGTTCAATACGCGCTCCACCGGCGCCTGATGCATCGGCCAGTGCAACGCCATGCTGCCTACCAGCCGCCCATTGGCCTGCACCGGCAAGGCCACCGCACGAATCAGAAACGGCAGGCGCACCGGATATTCCCAATAGCCCTCAGTGCGCTGGCCAAACCCCTGGTGCTGGGTTTGCTCGCAGGTATGCACCTGCTCGTCAGCCGCCACATGATCGCGGCCCGCCAGACGCTGCACCTCTTCAACGGGCAATTGCGTCAGGCACGCCTTGCCCATCGCCGAATGAAACAGGCTGGCGTGCTGGCCGACGATCTGGCAATTGTTGGGGTACAGCTTGCGCAACACGCTGGGGATCGCGCTTTCCATGACTTCCAGGCGCTCACCATCAAAGCAGGATAAATCCACCACCAGCCCGGTGCGCTCGCTGAGTTCCAGCAGCCAGGGCGCGGCGCTTTCCACCACTTGGCGCTTGAAACGTTGCTGAGTGTCGCCGAACAAACGCTGGGCGCGCAGGCGGTAACGGCGGTCGCTGAGGCCGCGATAGACCCAACCCTGTTCCTGCAAGGTCAGCAACATGCGCGACACCGTGGCCTTGGGCAAGCGTGTGAGGTAGTGCAACTCCTCCAGCCCCAAGGCCTGGTGTTCGCCGAGCAACTCGACGATGGCGAGTGCGCGCTCAACCGAGCGTACCGTGCCTGTCTCCATGTTCGATCTCCCTGTTGCCGGTGGATGATCATTTTTCACAGCAAGATACAGGCCCGATCGCAGGTCAACTCGTCGATTCAAGGCACGTGGGCGGGCGCCGTTGTACCCATTGCGTCAGTTGTTCATGGGCATAAGCCAATTGCAACACTGCCCGGTCCGCCTGGGCCGGGCCGATAATCTGCAAGCCCATGGGCAAGCCTTGAGGATTAAAGCCCACCGGAATGCTCATGCTCGGCAAGCCTGCCAACGTAGGGCCGATCACCACTTCCATCCACCGGTGATAGGTGTCCATTTCGCGCCCGCCCACACGGCGCGGCCACGCCTGTTGTGCATCAAAAGGGAACACTTGAGCGGTGGGCAACAGCAGGAAATCGTAACGCTCAAACAGCTTGGCCAAGGCGCGATACCACTCGCTGCGGTCCACTGAAGCCTGATACACCTGCTGCGCGCTCAAGTCCCGCCCGCCCTCCACTTCCCATTGCGCTTCGGGTTTGAGCAACGCGCGTTTTTGCGGGTTGGCGTAGGCCGCACCGAGGTTGCCGTGTACCAACCAATGGCGATGCACCAGCCAGCAGCGCCATAGACGCGCCGGGGAAAACTCCGGCTGGCAGCTTTCAACCTCGCAGCCCAGCGCAGCAAAATCGCCAAGGGCCGATTCGCACAGGCTCATCACACCCTCGTCCATCGGCAGGTAGCCGTTGTAATCCCCCAACCAGCCCAGGCGTACACCTTTGAAATCGCGCTGCAACGGCTGGCCGAACACCGATGGATCGTCCTTGGATGAGAGCGGCACCCGTGGGTCGTAACCGGCCTGAATGCTCAATAGCGTCGCCACATCCGTCACACTGCGGCCCATCGGGCCTTCGGTGCCCAATTGCTGCACAAACAACTCTGGCATCGGCCCGTGGGGCACGCGCCCTTGGGACGGGCGCAGGCCGAACACGTTGTTGAACGCCGCCGGGTTGCGCAGCGAGCCCATCATGTCGCTGCCATCGGCCACCGGCAGCATGCGCAACGCCAGCGCCACCGCCGCCCCGCCGCTGCTGCCGCCGGCCACCAAGCTTGGGTCATAGGCATTGCCGGTGGTGCCGAACAGCGTGTTGTAGGTCTGTGAGCCGAGGCCGAACTCCGGCACGTTGGTCTTGCCGATAATAATTGCGCCGCTGGCCCGTACGCGCGCCACGCTGATCGCATCTTCGGTGGGCACGTGGTCGGCGAACAGCGGCGAACCGAGTGTGGTGCGCAAGCCCTTCGTAGCGGCCAAATCCTTGATCGCCTGGGGCATGCCGTGCATCCAGCCACGGGATTGGCCCTGGTCCAACTCACGATCACAAGCGCGGGCTTCGGCCAGCACTTCATCAGCATCGCGCAGCGACACCAGCGCATTCACACTCGGGTTAAAACGCTGGATCTGCGCCAGGTAGTCGCCCATCACTTCTTCACACGACACCTGCCGCGCATGGATCGCTTGCGACAGTTGCGTGGCATCCCAATCAACACGACTCAAGGCTTCACCTCATTGGAAAACGGCAGCGGTTTCTTTGCCCGTGGGGCTTCGTGCATGCAGTAAGTGCCCATCAACGTCAGCACGCAAGCGAACAGTACATAAAACGACGGCGCCACTGGCGTGCCGAGCACTTTAGTCAGCCAGGTCACGATCAACGGTGCGAAACCGCCGAACACCATGACAGCGACGTTATAGGCCACCGACACACCGGTCGACCTCACCTCAATCGGAAACTGCTCGGCCAGCGCCGTCGGTGCCGGGCCGAAAAACCCGCCGATGGCCGTGCACAGCAGCACTTGCATCACCAGTAAGCGCTCGATGGACGGCGCGGCGGCCACCCACACGTACAGCGGATAAACCATCACAAAGAACGCCAAGGTGAAGGCCATCAATACCGGCCGCCGCCCCAGATGATCCGAGAGCATGCCGGACAGCGGAATCACTACGGTCATCAGCGCCACCGCAAACATCTGCACCATCAGCACCTGGTCCAGCGGCAAACCGAGACTCTTGTGCGCGAAGGTCGGCATGTTCACCAGTACCACGTAGAACGACACCGTCGCCCCGCAGGCCAAGCCCATGGACACGAGGATGCTGCGCCGATGCTCGCGCAGCACGTCCATCAGGCTCGGCGCCGGGCCAGTCGCCTGTTTGCGTGCCTCGATAAATTCTTCCGGGTCTTCCAGGTGCCGGCGAATCCACAAGCCCACCGGGCCGATCAGCAAGCCCAGTACAAACGGCACGCGCCAGCCCCACAGGTCGAGGGTTTCGGGCGAAAAGAAGTGCGTGACCAGCGCCACCATCGCCGCGCCGCCAAACACCGCCAGGCATTGCCCCACCAACTGCCAGGAGCCATATAAACCCTTGCGATGAGCCGGTGCGCTTTCCACCAGAAACGCCGTGGCGCTCGCATATTCGCCGCCGGTGGCAAAGCCCTGAAGCATGCGCGCCACCACAATCAGCAACGGCGCACCCATGCCGATGGCGGCGTAATTGGGCGCGAAGGCGATCAGCGCGATAGACACGGTCATTAGCCGGATAATCAACTGCATCGCGGCCTTGCGGCCTTTGCGGTCGGCGTAGATGCCCAGCAGGATGCCGCCCACCGGGCGCATAAAAAAGCCCACGCCGAAGGTAGCCAAGGCCATCAGCAGAGAGGCGTATTCATCCTGAGACGGAAAGAATTGCCGGGCGATGATGCTGGCCAGAAAGCCGTAAACAATAAAGTCATACCATTCCAGCGCATTGCCGATCACGGCCGCCACCACCTGGCGGCTGCGCGATACGCCTGTGTTTGAAGTCTGCATGAGGAACACTCCATTCAACCGATAAGGGCAAGGGTCCAGCGGCAGAAAAAGGAAGGTCGTCAGGCAGGCTTGAGCCAGCTCTCGGCCAGCGCGCCCCAATAGGCGGCGCCAGTCAGCAGGATGTCGTCGTTAAAGTCATAGGCGGGGTTGTGCACCATCGGCCGCGACACGCCGTTGCCGATAAACAGGTAACTGCCGGGGCAACGTTGCAGCATCCAGGCAAAGTCTTCACTGCCCATCAAGGTGCGCGTGTTGCCATCTACCGCGTCGGCGCCGAGCAAGGCGATGCCGACCTGGCGAGCAAACTCGGTTTCTTCGGCGTGGTTGACCAGCACCGGGTAGGCCGGGCGGTGTTCGACTTGCACCGTGCAGCCGAAGCTGGCGGCCTGGGTGTGGATGATCGCGTTGACCCGTTCGAGCATCTGCTCACGCACCTTGGGATTCAGTGCGCGCAGGCTCAGACGCAACAGCGCTTGCTGAGGAATCACGTTGGCGGCCTGCCCCGCTTGCAGCGCACCGACCGTCACCACGGCGGCTTCCTGGGTGTCGATATTACGCGCCACCACCGTCTGCAAGGCCATGACCATACTCGCCGCCGCCACCAGCGGATCCACCGTCAGATGCGGCATGGAACCATGGCCGCCGACGCCTTCCAGCGTCACCGTAAGTAAGTCTTGCGAGGCCATCATCGGCCCGACGCGCAAGCCCAAATGCCCCGCCGGCAAGCCCGGCATATTGTGCATGCCGAACAGACCGTCACACGGGAAGCGCTCCAGTAAACCATCCGCCAACATCGCCTCGGCGCCGCCCTGGCCTTCTTCGGCGGGTTGGAAAATCAGATTCAAGGTGCCGTCGAATTGCCGCGTCGCCGCCAAGTAACGCGCGGCGCCGAGCAGCATGGTGGTGTGGCCGTCATGGCCGCAGGCGTGCATGCAGCCGGCGTGCTGGCTGGTGTAGGCCGCGCCGGTGTTTTCGATGATGGGCAAGGCGTCCATGTCGGCGCGAATCCCCAGCGTGCGCGAGCTGCTGCCATTGCGCAGCACACCGACCACACCGGTTTTGCCGATGCCGGTGTGCACCTCATAACCCCAATCCTTCAAGGACTGCGCAACGAGCGCGCTGGTGCGGTTCTCTTCAAAACCGAGTTCCGGGTGGGCGTGGATATCGTGGCGCACAGCGTGCAAGTCGCTGGCGACATCGCTGAGCCAATCCAGAATGTGCTGGTGTGGGCGCATGGTGATTCTCCTCACAGGCGGGTGGTCCCGTTCTTGTTGGCGACACATCGACAGCTAAGCGCGATGTGGGCGTGAGGACAATCAAAGGTGGTTCCACTGGGTGGAACCTGAGGCCGACACCTGATAACCCTGTGGCGAGCAAGCTTGCTTGCGCTGGGGTGTGAAGCGCGCCCAAAAAGCTGATAACTGCTGCGCAGTCAAACGGGACGGTACGGCGATCCGACAAGCGCCCTCGCTACACAACGCAGATTGCGGACAGCTATTGGCCACCGGTTGCGACGGCGCGTACATAGGGTTAACCTCGCCTCCGTCGCTGCTCATCAGTGACCGGGCCTGGAAACCCGATGCTTAAGGACGCTACAGCGTCGTCATACAATCAGCAGGCGCTTTTTTTATGCCTGCAGTTTGTGCTTTTTGGCGGCTGTACGTGGGAGACCTTCGGGTCTGCCGGGTTCCTTTTGCCTCGGTTTCCAGCCCGCGTACAGTTGCCACCCTTCGCCTGGAAACGTTAGTGGCAGCTCTTTTTGTTCATGCAAAAGGAATTAGTTATGACTAACGCAACGTCAGCCGAAACCATCGGCGCCGCCACCTTCGCAGACTGCGGAGAAAACAAAAGCCACCTGAAACTGTTCCGCGTCAACGCAGGGGTTCCGCTCGTAGAAGCCTTGGAACATGCATCCCACGTGCTCTATTACGCAAAAATGCTCTCCCTTGAAGCCGCCATGGACCCCAAGGCGGAGAAGTTTGCATTCGCCTCGCATTACCTGGGTGAAATGGGTAAAGCCATCATCGATGACCTGCTGCTGGCTATGCAGCCAAGCAGTACTGCCTAGCATTAAGTATTACGCGCCCAGTGCATAGCATCGGGCGCGCATTTAACTGCGTATAAGCGTCAATTGAGCTTGGCGCGCTCCTCTGATCGAAGGAAAAACTTGAAACTTAATCGAAGCCCCTTCAAAAGCCAATAGGCCGCAAGTGCAACCAACACCGGTAAAAGCTCACTCAACGTTCACTCACTAGCGTTCTCGGGCAACAATATTTAATCGTCATCAGGCGCAAACTGATCAACAAATTTCTCTATAGCCGCATCAGCCGGCTTAACTCCACCCGTTACAGTTTGCGCAAACCCCAGAGTTGCACTAACAAAGCCGATTGATTGACGCATGCTAGTCCTAACCGCCTCATAGAGAATATACTGTTCTTCAGGTCTTTTTGAAAAGTAAGTCCCTATATCTCGAGTAAAGTCTTTCTCCTGGACTGCGAACGTTGCACCCGGACCGTTGCGAACCTCTAACCCTCGCATATCACCTCTTATATTGTGAGAACTCTCTTTGCCACTAGTCCATGAGCCAAGGGTGATTTCGTCTGCGTCAAAATTAGTTCTTATCAGCTCCCCCTGTATCATCTTATCGCCTTCCCACCAGGCAATATAAGTACCAATAGGGACATTCCTCAGCATTACCTTTCTAATTAACCTTGTTTCTTCTTCAAACTCCAAACTCATTGCATCCGACCCAACAACTTCAAGATCAATAATATCTTCAGCTCGCAAGCTAATCTCTTCATCCTCAAACTTAACGTACTCCCCTTCCTCATCAATAACACCAAGCTCTCTGGCTATATCAACATATGGTACACGTGCATATATTTTTAAAGTACAGGTACTTTTGGAAGTATCGACCATTATTACCCGGCATTTTACTCCACTAAAAGACACATTTGAAACAATACAAAAAACCTTGGCATTCAGATTTTTAATTCTGAAAGAATATTAACTCTATGACTAGTATCGAGCATCCTGAACGTCGCACTCATGACAAAGCTCCTCAACCATCAACCTACGAAATAGCAGACTTATTCTGCCCCATCAATAATATGTCGACTTAACGAGCCAGCAACCTGTCAACATTGACAGTTTTTTATAATTTTTTTGAACACCCTCAATTCCACTTCAACTCAACCCGCACTCAGAACACGTCTTCTGACGTACAAGCAAACCTCACCCAACTCCAAAGTGATGTTAACTTGGCAACGCAATAAAATTTATCTTCCACCTTTCGCCATTCACATACATCCGATCGATTCTCTCCGCTTCCCTAATAAATCCCCAACGCTTCGGCACACCCCCTCCGAATAAGTGAAGTGACGCACTATCAAGTTGCCTTGCCGCGCGGGATGACGCAGTGATGAGACACGGCATAAGGCAAACCTCACGGCAACAACCGACACCCCTGCCGCTCACCCATCCACCGAGCCGTATGCGTGCGCCCTAAGCTGCTTGCTGTGACTTCAAAGCGCTCCAACTTGCCCGCTGAATGCACTGGGGCGCAAAACGTACAAAAAAAAAGGCTGGTGGCCACTACGCAACCGAACGGAAGCGAGCGCCCTCGCTACACAACGCAGATTGCGGACAGCTATTGGCCACCGGTTGCGACGGCGCATGCATAGGGTTAACCTCGCCTCCGTCGCTGCTCATCAGTGACCGGGCGTGGAATCCCGAGAAAAGAAGCTCTTTTTGGTTGTATCAAAGGAGCAAGCATATGCCGTACGAAATACCCTCAGCCGAAACCCTCGGCGCCGCGACCTTCGCAGACTGCGGAGAAAACAAAAGCCACCTGAAACTCTTCCGCGTCAACGCCGGGGTTCCGCTCGTAGAAGCCCTCGAACACGCATCCCACGTGCTCTATTACGCAAAAATGCTCTCCCTTGAAGCCGCAATGGACCCCAAGGCGGAGAAGTTTGCATTCGCCTCGCATTACCTGGGGGAAATGGGTAAGGCCATCATCGATGATCTGCTGCTGGCCTTGCAGCCTGGCAGCCCAACCCCGCAGTAAGTCGTTCGCGCCCGGTGCAGTGCATCGGGCGCCTGCCTGGACTTACTCATTTCCCATGATCAGCTCCCACAGAAAATCTTTGGTGTGTCAGGGATTGAGGCGGCAGCCTTGACGGTCACCCAACCACCGCGCCGTATGCGTGCGCCCCAAGCCGCTTGCCGTGACTTCACTGCGTTCCGGCGAGTCAGTGAATGCGCTGGTCGGCACGTACTGCTTCACGTACCCCAGGCAATACTCCGCCGGGTTGTTCTCCACATACCGGCACGAGCAATATTCCTTGGCCGTATACGCCGCGATGATGTCGGGGAAGGCTTGCAGGTTGACACGCTCATGCCACACCCAGCCCAGCAGGGCGAGCAACAGCAGCAAAAATACACTGATAAACGGATGACGGCGGATCATGGTTGCACCGCCGCCAGCACGCGTTTGAGCAGTTCGTTGTGGCGGTAAGTGCCGTCACGGTCGTCGCCGTAGCGCACGATCACCAGGTGTTCGTCGGGCAGCACGAACAGCGCCTGGCCCCAGTGGCCGAGGGCGGCGAAGGTGTCGGCGGGCGCATCGGGCCAGGGTCTTGGGGCGCCTTGAACCTCGAGGTTGAGCCACCATTGCCCGCCGGGGACGGCTTCGTCCTGGCCGGCCTTGTATTTGTCGAACGGCTGGCGGTTGAAGGCGACCCATTCTTCAGGCAGCAATTGCTGTTCTCCCCAACGCCCATCGCGCGCCATCAGCAGGCCGACTCGCGCTAAATCGCGGGCGGTGAGGTAGGCGTAGGAGGAGGCGACAAAGGTTTCGTCGGCATCGGTTTCCCACGTGGCGTTGTGAATGCCCAGCGGCTTGAACAGCGCGTCCCACGGGTAGCTCATGTATGCCTTATGGCCGAGCATGCCTTTAAGGGCGGCGGACAGGATATTGCTGTCGCCACTGGAATAACGAAAGGCCTGGCCCGGTGCGGCGGCGGCCTCGGTGGCTGCGGCGAACTCGGCCATGTCGCTGCGGCCACGAGTGTAGAGCATCGCCACCACAGAGGATTTGAGTGGGGCGTATTCGTAGTCTTCCTGCCAGTCCAGGCCCGAGGCCCAGTGCAGCAGGTCGGCCATGCTCACTTTGGGGTGCTGCTTCATCGGCGGATAAAAACGCGCGGCCGGGTCAGTGAGTTTGAAGCGGTTTTCGCCGTAGGCCACGCCGAGCACGGTGGCCATCAGGCTTTTGCTCACCGACCAGGTCAGGTGTGGCGTGCTGGCGGTGGTGGGCGCGCCGTAGCGTTCATAGATGATCACGCCATCGCGGATCACCAGCAGCGCGTCGGTGCGGATACCTTTGCGGGTGGCGTCGTCACGAGGTGGGAAAGCGTAGGCATTCAGTGCATCGACCGCCGCGCCTTCGAGGGGCGCGCCCTTGGCCCATTCCTTGTCCGGCCAGGTGTCGGCGTGGGCGGCAGCAGTGACTAACAGCAGGGCAACGCACAACAGGCCTCGGACCATGGACGCAAACTCAAGGGGGCTTTCAAGCCCGCGAGCCTAGCCCAGGCGCATGACAGATTTGCGACAGGAAAGCCTGTCATCCAAGCGTCACCATAACTTCATGGAGCTGACACCGAGCCTACATAGCCTGAGTTTGGACAAACAAGTCGACCGGCCGGTACGTGGCCGGCACTCGGAGATTCGCCATGACTCAGATCGCCCGCATCAGCGACACCGGCAATGAACGCCGTCTGCAAGCCGAACGCCTGGTTGGCGCCAAGGCTTTGCAGGAAGCCCAGGCCCTGCGTTTCAACGTGTTCAGCGGCGAGTTCAACGCCAAGCTGAAAGGCGCGGAACAGGGTCTGGACATGGATGACTATGATGTTCACTGCAGCCACATCGGCGTGCGGGATTTGAACAGCGGTCGACTGGTGGCCACCACCCGTTTGCTCGACCACCAGGCCGCCAGCACCTTGGGCCGGTTCTACAGCGAAGAAGAATTCAGCCTGCACGGCTTGCTGCACTTGAAGGGCCCGATCCTGGAGATCGGCCGCACCTGCGTCGACCCGGCCTATCGCAACGGCGGCACCATCGCGGTGTTGTGGGGCGAGTTGGCCGAAGTGCTCAACCAGGGCGGCTACAGCTACCTGATGGGTTGCGCGAGCATCCCGATGCACGACGGTGGCATCCAGGCCCACGCGATCATGCAGCGCCTGCGCGAACGCTACCTGTGCAACGAACACCTGCGCGCCGAACCAAAAAAACCATTGCCGGCGCTGGACCTGCCGTCCAACGTCATCGCGGAAATGCCGCCGTTGCTCAAGGCCTATATGCGCCTGGGCGCGAAGATCTGCGGCGAGCCGTGCTGGGATGAAGACTTCCAGGTGGCCGACGTGTTCATCCTGCTCAAGCGCGATGAGTTGTGCCCGCGTTACGCCCGCCACTTCAAGGCGGCCATGTGATGAGCCGCCTGCGCATATACGGGCGCATTGCCCGGGTGCTGCTGGTGGTGGCGCTGGGGTTGAGCATGGCCAGTGTGTTTGGCGTGTTCGAACGCATGGGCGTCGCTAACTCGATGGTGCGGCGCCAGCGTTGGTCGCGTTTTTTTATGGCGCGGCTGACCAACGCCCTGCCCTTTCGCGTGACGGTACACGGTGAGCTGCCGACGCAGCCGATGCTGTGGGTGAGCAATCACGTGTCCTGGACCGACATTCCGCTGCTCGGCGCGGTGGCGCCGATGTCGTTTTTGTCCAAGGCCGAAGTGCGCACCTGGCCGGTGGCTGGCTGGTTGGCGGCCAAGGCTGGCAGCCTGTTTATCCGCCGTGGCTCAGGCGACAGCCAGTTGATCCGCAAGCAGATGACTCGGCATTTGGAGCAACAGCACCCGCTGCTGATGTTCCCCGAAGGCACCACCACCGACGGGCGCAGCCTGCGTACTTTCCACGGGCGCTTGCTGGCCAGTGCGATTGATGCGGATGTGTCGCTGCAACCGGTGGCGATTCGTTATTTGCGTGATGGGCAGGTGGATGCGTTGGCGCCGTTTATTGGCGATGACGATTTGCTCTCGCACCTGATGCGTCTGTTTAGTAATGACCAGGGTGATGTGGAGATTCATGTGCTCCAGCCGATTGCCTGTGCCGGGCAGGAACGTGCGGCGCTGGCGTATCAGGCGCAGCAGGCGGTGCAGAAGGCGTTGTTTGGGCCGGTGCCGGAGGTTGAGCAAGTGGCGGCTCGGCCGGCGTTTGCTGCCTGAGATGAACTGAACACCGGTTCAAATGTGGGAGCTGGCTTGCCTGCGATAGCAGTCTGTCAGTTGAAAGAGATGTGGCTGACCCACCGCTATCGCAGGCAAGCCAGCTCCCACATTTAGAGCTCTGTCATCAGTTGGGCTTGTGCAAACTGCTGTAGCTCTGGATAAAACAAGCGAAAATCTTCACTCAACGGCTCATACAACTCCCGCAACTCCTGCATCGCATGCCCCAGCTCCTGTGGCTGGGTGAGCCGCCGCGAAATCCCGCGCAACACCTGCTCCATCACCGCAAACTCACGGTACGAGCCCAGCCAATCATCCGCCGCCATATACGGTGCAATCTGCGCCAGCCGCCCCGGCAACTGCGGCTCGGCCGCCAGCACGCGGTACACCTGCGCGGTGAAGCGCTCCAGCGGCTGGTCGGCGTACAGCGCCCAGTCCCGCGCCAGGCAATGGTCGAAAAACACATCGAGGACAATCCCGGCGTAGCGCTTGCGGGTCAGGCTGAAGCGTGACAACGCTTCATTCACCAACGGGTGGCTGTCGGTAAAGCGGTCAATGGAGCGATGCAACTGAATCGCCGACTCGATTTGCGGGCTGTACTGGCCTTGCAGGCGGCCTTTTACAAAGTCGCCATACAGGCTGCCGAGCAATTGAGCAGGAAGTTGGCCGCCCAGGTGCAGATGTGCGAGATAATTCATGCCGCGCAGTCTACCACTGCCGATCACGTATCGTTATAACCCGATATACCGAAATAGACTGACCTCAGATCAAAATCATATTGGTATATCGGGATAGACCGATTTAAAGTTCGCCTCATCGCGATATAACGCTGTACGAAACCGAGCAACCGCCATGTCCATCGACCTCGACGAAATAATAAAAGCCCTGGCACACCCAGTACGACGAGACATCCTCACCTGGCTGAAAGACCCGAAGGTGCAGTTCCCCGAGCAGGTGCACAACCACGAATACGGCATCTGTGCCGGGCAGATCGACCAGCGCTGCGGCCTGTCGCAGTCGACCGTGTCGGCGCACTTGGCCACCTTGCAACGCGCCGGGTTGATCAGCAGCCAGAAGGCCGGGCAGTGGCACTTTTTCAAACGCAACGAGGAAACCATCCAGGCCTTCCTCGCGGCGCTCATCACCGAACTCAGCGCTGACGAAAACGCAGCGCTGTAACAAGGAAACGCAAATGCCCCTCTCGCTACTCATACTGGCCCTCAGCGCCTTCGCCATCGGCACCACCGAGTTCGTCATCATGGGCTTGCTGCCCGATGTGGCGGCGGACTTGGGCGTGTCGATCCCCGGCGCCGGCTGGCTGGTCACCGGCTACGCCCTGGGCGTGGCCATCGGCGCGCCGTTCATGGCACTGGCCACCGCCAAGCTGCCACGCAAGGCCGCGCTGGTAGCGTTGATGGGCATCTTTATTATCGGCAACCTGCTCTGCGCCCTGGCCAGTGACTACAACGTGCTGATGTTTGCCCGCGTGGTCACCGCGCTTTGCCACGGTGCATTCTTCGGGATCGGTTCGGTGGTGGCGGCCAACCTGGTACCGGCCAACAAACGCGCTTCGGCCGTGGCGTTGATGTTCACCGGTTTGACCCTGGCCAACGTGCTCGGCGTGCCGCTGGGCACCGCGCTGGGCCAGGCCACTGGCTGGCGCTCGACGTTCTTTGCCGTCACGGTGATCGGCGTGATCGCGCTGATCGGCCTGATCCGCTTTCTTCCCGCCAAGCGTGACGAAGAAAAACTCGACATGCGCGCCGAACTCAAAGCCCTCAAAGGCGCGGGTATCTGGTTGTCACTGAGCATGACTGCATTGTTCTCCGCGTCCATGTTCACCCTCTTTACTTACGTCGCACCGCTGCTCGGCGATGTCACCGGCGTGTCGCCCAAAGGCGTGACCTGGACCCTGCTGCTGATCGGCCTGGGCCTTACCGTGGGTAACATCATCGGCGGCAAGCTGGCGGATAAACGCCTGGCCGCCACCCTGATCGGCGTGTTCATCAGCATGGCGGTGGTTTCCACGGTGCTGACCTGGACCAGCGTCGCGGTGATCCCGACGGAAATCACCCTGTTCCTGTGGGCCACCGCCTCGTTCGCCGCCGTACCGGCGCTGCAGATCAACGTGGTGACCTTTGGCAAGGCCGCACCGAACCTGGTGTCCACCCTGAACATCGGCGCCTTCAACATCGGCAACGCGCTCGGCGCCTGGGTCGGCGGCAGCGTGATTGCCCACGGTTTCGGCTTGACCAGCGTGCCTTTGGCAGCGGCGGCCCTGGCGATCCTGGCCCTGCTGGTCACCCTGATTACTTTCCGTCAGAGCGGCGATGCCGACCTGGCGCCTGCGACCAACTGATCAATCCACTTAAAGAGAAGGGTGTTTTCCCATGACGACTATTTTCGATCCGATCACACTGGGCGACCTGCAATTGTCCAACCGCATCATCATGGCGCCGCTGACCCGCTGCCGCGCCGATGAAGGCCGCGTACCCAATGCGCTGATGGCCGAGTACTACGTGCAACGCGCTTCCGCCGGGCTGATCCTCAGCGAAGCCACCTCCGTGACGCCGCTGGGCGTGGGTTACCCGGACACACCGGGCATCTGGTCCAACGACCAGGTACGCGGCTGGGCCAATGTCACCAAGGCTATTCACGGCGCGGGCGGCAAGATCTTCCTGCAACTGTGGCACGTGGGCCGTATCTCCCATGAGTCGTACCTGAACGGCGAAACCCCGGTGGCACCCAGCGCCATTCAGCCTAAAGGCCACGTCAGCCTGGTTCGCCCGCTGGCCGACTACCCGACGCCTCGCGCCCTGGAAACCGCTGAAATCGCCGATATCGTTGACGCTTACCGCGTAGGTGCCGAAAACGCCAAGGCCGCAGGCTTTGACGGCGTGGAAATTCACGGTGCCAACGGTTACCTGCTCGACCAGTTCCTGCAAAGCAGCACCAACCAGCGCACCGACAACTACGGTGGTTCCCTGGAAAACCGTGCCCGCCTGCTGCTGGAAGTGACCGACGCCGCCATCGAAGTCTGGGGCGCCGGCCGTGTGGGTGTGCACCTGGCACCGCGCGCCGACTCCCATGACATGGGCGACGATAACCTGGCAGAAACCTTCACCTACGTCGCCAGCGAGCTGGGCAAGCGTGGCATCGCCTTTATCTGCTCCCGCGAAAAAGAAGCCGGCGACAGCCTCGGCCCACAACTGAAGAAAGCCTTCGGTGGCCCGTACATCGCCAACGAACGCTTCACCAAAGACAGCGCCAACGCCTGGCTGGCTGCCGGCAAGGCAGACGCGGTGGCTTTCGGCGTACCGTTCATTGCCAACCCGGACCTGCCGGCACGCCTGAAGGCCGATGCGCCGTTGAACGAAGCGCACCCGGAAACCTTCTACGCTAAAGGCCCGGTGGGTTACATCGACTACCCGACGCTGGCGATCTGATCTGACTCGCTGACTGAAAGGGCCAAGGCTTAATCGCTTCGGCCCTTTCAATAGCCTTCCACTACACGGTTGCACCCCCCTTCCCCGCCTCAAAAGCCCGCCGCAAGCGACATTCTCCACGTCTCTGTATAGCCAGCCCACACGGGTTGCGCGCATTTCTATCCGCACGTTCAAACATCCTCCCGACACACACACGGAGATCTCTTATCTACACCTCGCGCCCGATTACGCAGGCTTACATCTGTCTGTTATCGAGTTAAGGATGGTCGAGGATGTTGATTAGAAAGAAGCGCCACTGCGCCAAGCCAGCGAAGGTTCCTTCGCCAGTATCGCCTTTGGGTTTGGCCCTGTTGGGATGCCTGTCACTGGCGTCGTTCAAGGCTCAGGCGTATGTGGAACAAGGGCGTCTGCATGACGCTGCCAGTTGGCGCAGCGAAGAGTTCAAGCTTGACTGGGGGTTGGCTGCAGTCGGGGCGGACTATGCCTATGCACGGGGGTTGAGTGGCAAAGGCATGCGTGTCGGCCTCTTCGATTCCGGGGTTAATTTGAATCACCACGAGTTCGCCGGCAAGACGCCTCAAAGCATTCACGTCAGCGCCCCTGGGTGTAGCGGCGAGACCGTGCTGAGCGCGGACGCAGGGTGTTTTTTCAGCGAGGGTGACAAACCGCAGATCAACTACCAACACCTCTCGGCGCAAGACCTGCAAAGCCTTGCTGAACTGCTCGCCGACAGAGAGATCGAGCCTGAAGTAAAAGCGATACTTCAGGAGATACTCGACGATCAAGGACCTCACTATTCTCCTCACGGCACTCATATCGCGGGCACGCTCCTGGCAAACCGCGATGGCTTGGGCATGCACGGGATAGCCTACGGTGCAGACCTGAGCACGATGAGGCGTGCCAGCCATACCTTCAGCCCTTCTGAAGAAGAGAGCGACACGCTCTCGATCAGCCCCCCCGCTGCGGCGTTTGCGGGCGTCTACGCACAAATGCACGGGCAGAACGTACGCGTCATCAACCACAGTTGGGGCGTCGACCTTGAATTGATCCCGCTTGAACAGTTTGATAAGGCCATCGCGGACTATTACTTGACCGATGCACTGGGCCAGGGCACACGTGATTTCGGTCTGCTGCAAGTCTGGGCGGCCGGGAATACCGACACCGAGCTCCGCTCACCGCAAGAGGCACCGATTGCGGCAATAGATGCCTCGCTGCCTCGCTTGAAGCCGGAGCTTGAGCCCTACTGGCTGAGCGTAGTCAATCTGAACCAGGATTTGCGCCTGAGCAATCGCTCCTATCGGTGCGGGCTGAGCCAGAACTGGTGCCTCGCCGCTCCGGGCATGGACATCACCGCCCCCATTGTCGGTGGCGAAATCGACGCTGATTTGAACGTTGACAATGAGGGTAAGGTGATCGGCTTTCGTGTCACCGCCGAACGGCCAACCTTTGGCTACGACACCTTTTCCGGCACCTCCATGGCCGCCCCGCACGTCACCGGCGGCCTGGCTCTGTTGATGGAACGCTTCCCCTATCTGGACAACCCACAGATCCGCGATGTACTGCTGACCACCGCCACCGACCTGGGTGCGCCCGGTGTGGATGACGTTTACGGCTGGGGCCTGATGAACCTGCAAAAAGCCATCGACGGGCCTGGCCAGTTGCGGGTCGATACCACTCTCAACATGGACCGCTACGCAGGCGGTGCAAAAGTCTGGCAGGGCGATGCCTGGGACGATTGGCGCAACGACATCAGCGGCCCGGGGCGCCTGGGCAAGGCTGGCGCGGGCTGGCTGCGTCTGAGCGGTGAAAACAGCTTCGCCGGGGCTACGCTCACCCAAGGCATTCTGGAGCTGGACGGCCTCAATCGCTTGAGCGGTGACGTCAAGGTAGAGGGCGGCACGTTTGTCCTCAACGGCACCTTGCAAAACACCGACCTCAACGTCAACGGCGGAATTGCCCGGATCAACGGCAGCCAAGTCGGTGCCAGCACCTTTGTCGGCGAAAAAGGCACACTAACCGGCGCTGGCGTACTGGCCGCCACTCGGGTTGAAGGCACGCTCATGCCGGGCAGCCAGCGCCAGGCCTTGACCATTAATGGCGACTATCACCACAGCGCTGGTGCGACCCTGGCCGCCCTCGCCCAGGCCAGGCCTGAACAATGGGCGCTGCGGGTTACAGGGGCCGCCCAACTCGACGGCGGTACCTTGCGCATTGCGCGCCAGGAAGGCGCTTTCACCTTGGGCCAGCGCTACAACATCTTGCACGCCAGCAACGGATTGAACGGTGGGTTCAGCGCCATTGACCACAGCGCGCATTCGCCCTTCCTGAACCTCAAACAGCTGCGTGACGCCAACGCCTTGTACGTCAATGTGGAACGCGGACGTTCCCTGGCATCCGCCGCCAACACGCCTAACCAGCGTGCCGTCGCCGAGGCGGTTGACCGCGAGACGATGTCCGGGGCCTTACCGCAGCGCCTGACTGCACTGTTCCCTGAGCAAGCGCCGCCAGCCCTGGATCAACTCAGCGGCGAACTGCACGCCAGCAGCCAGGCGGTACTGATCGACAATAGCCGTGTGCTGCGTGACGCGGCCTTGGGCCGGGCACGCAGCACATCTACCCTTGGCAGCCGAGACTCCGCACAGCCACGTTTGAGCGCCTGGGTACAACTGCCTCATCAACCCGGAGCGTCAGGCGGCGACGGCAACACGGCGCGCACCACGCACATCACGACCGGCCTGTTGACCGGCGTTGATCATGAATTCGAGCAAGGCACGCGGATGGGCGTGGTGCTGGGCAGTGGGCGCACCGACGTCAACGCCGGTGCAAGCGGCAAAGCCAGCATTGACACCTATCAGGTTGGCGTGCACCTGGGGCATAGCTGGGAGGCATTGGGACTGTATGGCGGAGCGGCTTACGGCCAGCATGCGATCCAGACCAGTCGCAGGGTCAACTTCCCCGGTCTCGATGAGCGCCTGTCGGCTGACTACAGTGCCCGCACCCTGCAAGTGTTCAGCGAGGCCAATTATCGCTTGGACCAGGGCGCATGGGTTTGGCAACCCTATGTGCAACTGGCCCAAGTGCGCCAGCGCAGCGACGGTTTCAAGGAGCGCGGTGGCGTTAGCGCACTGAAAGGCAAACGCGCAAAAGAGACAGTCAACCTGACCACCAGTGGCATGCGTTTCAATGTTGACCTGGGCAAAGCGCTTATAGGCCCATCCTGGCTAAGCCTGCGCGGTGACGTGGCTTACACCTTGGCCAGCGGCGACCTGCAACCTGGCACCGAGGCTGCCTGGGGCGGTGGTTCACCGATGCACGTGAGCGGGGCGCCGATCAATCGCCGTTCCGTACAACTGGAACTGGGCGCCACGGCCAACTTGACCCGCGACAGCTCGCTGGACCTTGGCTTACGCCAGCAACGGGGCGAACGCTTTCGTAATCACACCATCACGGCGCAGTATTCATTCCGGTTTTAAACATCAACACCGTGCGATAGACGCTGCAGAATAGCAACATGCTGAAACGAGAAAGCCCCGATTCACAGGAACCGGGGCTTTTTCATGGGTACTGGGAAACACTCCTTCACAGCCTTGCAACAATATCGCTACAAAATACTTAGGCGGCTACCTATCAACCGCCCGCCAGCCCGTATATAAAGTCACCCCACAAATCCTGCGAAGGGACGATTGACTGTCTCTGGACTTTACTGTTGACACAACTGGATGCAATTACGCATTTTGTCTTAATTGCGTAGGCTAGGGCTCAAGCGCAGCATGTCCAGCCCGACATCTACCCAGCGTTCAGCGTCCTGGTGCAGTTGGAAGCTGTCGGGGACCAATAACCACTGGCCAATCAAGCCGTGGATGTAGGCATGAATGCACACCGCGCCCCGCGTGGTGTCGAGGTTTTCCGGAAGTTGCCCGCGATGGACCGCGTTGCGCAGTGTCAGGCCGATGCGCAGGTTGCATTCAAGGCTGTGGGTCTGGCGTTGGCGCCGCATGTCGCACATTTCATCGGTGAACTCGCACTTATGAAACAGGATTTCGTTGATGCGCCGGGTTTTCGGGTCCAGGGCCACTTGATGATAAAGACGGATCAACAGCTTGCGCATACAGCCCAGCGGGTCGACTTCATCCTCGCTTTCACTGGCCCGGGCCAATTCGTCCAGGGGTTCGTGCAGCGTGTCGAGCAGTGCCTGGAGCAAATCGGACTTGTTACTGAAATGCCAATAGATCGCCCCGCGCGTCACACCGGCCAGTGCGGCGATGTCCGCCAGTGTGGTGCGCGCCACACCGCGTTGATAAAAGGCTTGCTCGGCGGCGTCGAGAATCTGGCTGCGCGTTTCCTGAGCTTCCTCTTTGGTGCGACGAACCATGGCAGTAAAACCTCAATCAGAACACTGTGGATGGTGCTTGAGCATCATCTGAATAATTGTGGGACGACGTCGTCTTGGGCGCCGAACGTACTAAAATCGAGGCTTTGGCGGATGCTTTGTCAACATTCCACAAAGCCTGTCAAGAGTTTACAAACAACCGTGAACGTAAGTATATTGCGTAGCAAGCTACTTATCCACTCATGGCTTGCTTTTTACCCTTCCACACTTCTTGTGCGCATTTTGCGCGCCTGACCCGAGGATCTTCATGCAACTTAAGCCAGCTGTTACCGCTCTGGTCACTGCCGTCGCCCTGGCATCGCTGCTCAGCGGATGTAAAAAGGAAGAAGCGGCTCCGCCCGCTCAAACCCCTCAGGTCGGCGTGGTCACTATTCAACCGCAAGCCTTTACCCTGACATCCGAGCTGCCAGGCCGCACCACCGCCTACCGCATCGCGGAAGTTCGTCCCCAGGTGAACGGCATTATTCTCAAGCGCCTGTTCAAGGAAGGCGGCGACGTGAAGGAAGGGCAACAGCTCTACCAGATCGACCCGTCGGTGTATGACGCCACCCTCAAAAGCGCACAAGCGAAACTGACCCAGACCAAGTCCATCACCGACCGCTACAAGCAACTTGTCGATGAGCAGGCCGTCAGCCGTCAGGAATACGACACCGCCGTGGCCAACCGCATGACGTCTGAAGCCGACGTGCAAACCGCCCAGATCAACGTGCGCTACACCAAAGTGTTCGCGCCGATCTCCGGGCGTATTGGTCGTTCTTCGGTCACCGAAGGCGCGCTGGTCAGCAATGGCCAGGCCGACGCCATGGCCGTGATCCAGCAACTGGACCCAATCTACGTCGACGTTACCCAGTCTTCGGCAGAAATGCTGAAACTGCGCCGTGACCTGGAAAGCGGCCAGCTGGAAAAGGCCGGCGACAACGCCGCCAAGGTCAAGCTGACCCTGGAAGACGGCAGCGCCTACGCCCAGGACGGCAAGCTGGAGTTCTCCGAAGTGTCGGTGGACCAGACCACGGGCTCCGTGACCCTGCGCGCCGTATTCCCGAACCCTGACCACACCCTGCTGCCGGGCATGTTCGTACACGCCCAGCTGCAGGCCGGTGTGAACAGCAAGGCCATCCTGGCACCTCAGCAAGGCGTGACCCGTGACCTCAAGGGCATTCCGACGGCGCTGATCGTGAACAAGGACAACAAGGTCGAGCAGCGTCAACTGGTTGCCAACCGCACCGCCGGCGCCTACTGGCTGGTGGAAAAAGGTCTGGACGCCGGTGACCGCGTGATCACCGAAGGCCTGCAGTTCATCAAGCCGGGCATCGAAGTCAAGGTTAAAGACGCTGACAACGCCAAACCCGCCGGCACTGCCGCAGCGCCTGCTGCCGATGCTGGTAAAGGGGAGTAATCCATGTCGAAATTTTTTATCGACCGTCCCATTTTCGCCTGGGTAATTGCCCTGGTGATCATGCTGGTCGGGGCACTCTCGATCCTGAAGTTGCCCATCAACCAATACCCGGCCATTGCGCCAACCGCCATCGACATCCAGGTGACCTACCCAGGCGCGTCCGCACAAACCGTGCAGGACACCGTGGTGCAGGTGATCGAGCAACAGCTCAACGGTATCGACAACCTGCGTTATGTCTCCTCGGACAGTAACTCCGATGGCAGCATGACCATCACCGTGACGTTCAATCAGGGTACCAACCCCGATATCGCCCAGGTCCAGGTACAGAACAAGCTGAACCTGGCCACCCCACTGCTGCCGCAAGAAGTGCAGCAGCAGGGTATCCGCGTTACCAAGTCGGTGAAGAACTTCCTGATGGTGATCGGTCTGGTGTCCGAAGACGGCAGCATGACCAAGGACGACCTCTCCAACTACATCGTGTCCAACATCCAGGACCCGATCTCCCGTACCGCGGGGGTGGGTGACTTCCAGGTGTTCGGTTCGCAGTACGCCATGCGTATCTGGCTCGACCCGGCCCAGCTGAACAAATACCAGCTCACACCAGTGGACGTCAGCAATGCCATCAAGGCCCAGAACGTGCAAGTGGCCACCGGCCAATTGGGCGGCCTGCCTGCCCTGCCCGGCACCCAGCTGAACGCCACGATCATCGGCAAGACGCGCCTGCAAAGCACCGAGGAATTCGCCAAGATCCTGATGAAGGTGAACACCGACGGCTCGCAGGTTCGCCTGGGTGACCTCGCGCGCATCGAACTGGGCGGCCAGAACTACAGCATCAGTGCGCAGTTCAACGGCAAGCCGGCTTCGGGTATGGCGATCAAGCTGGCGGCCGGTGCCAACGCACTGGACACCGGCAAGGCCATCCGCGAAACAGTGAAGTCCCTGGAGCCGTTCTTCCCGCCTGGCATGAAGGCGGTGGTGCCCTATGACACCACCCCGGTAGTGACCGAATCGATCTCCGGTGTGGTTCACACCCTGATCGAAGCGATCGTGCTGGTGTTCCTGGTGATGTTCCTGTTCCTGCAGAACTTCCGAGCCACCATCATCACCACCATGACCGTACCGGTGGTATTGCTGGGTACCTTCGGGATCCTGGCGGCGTGCGGCTTCACCATCAACACCCTGACCATGTTCGGCATGATCCTGGCCATCGGCCTGCTGGTGGACGATGCCATCGTCGTGGTGGAAAACGTCGAACGGGTAATGGCTGAGGAACACTTGTCGCCTAAAGAGGCGACGATCAAGTCCATGGGCCAGATCCAGGGCGCCCTGGTGGGTATTGCCCTGGTACTGTCGGCGGTACTGCTGCCGATGGCGTTTTTCGGTGGTTCCACTGGTGTGATCTACCGGCAGTTCTCCATCACCATCGTTTCGGCGATGGCATTGTCGGTAATGGTTGCCCTGATCTTCACCCCGGCTTTGTGCGCCACCATGCTCAAGCCGATTGATCCGGAAAAACACGGCCAGCCCAAGCGCGGCTTCTTCGGCTGGTTCAACCGTACCTTCGACCGTGGCGTACTCAAGTACGAGCGCGGCGTGGGCGGCATGATCAAGCACAAGATCCCGGCATTCCTGGTGTATGCGCTGATCCTGGCCGGCATGATCTGGATGTTCACCCGTATTCCAAGCGCGTTCCTGCCTGAGGAAGACCAGGGTGTGATCTTCGCCCAGGTGCAGACTCCGGTCGGTGCTTCGGCTGAGCGCACGCAAAAAGTCGTCGACGACATGCGCGCCTTCCTGCTGAACGACAAGGAAGGCGAGCCAGGCGAAGGCAAGGCGGTGAAGTCGGTGTTTACCGTGAACGGCTTTAACTTCGCCGGTCGTGGCCAGAGCTCGGGGCTTGCGTTCGTGATGCTCAAGCCATGGGATGAGCGTGACTCTACCCAATCGGTGTTCGAAGTGGCCAAGCGTGCCCAGGGTTACTTCTTCGGGGCCTTCAAGGACGCCATGGTCTTCGCTATCGTGCCGCCTTCGGTGCTGGAGCTGGGTAACGCCACTGGTTTCGACGTGTTCCTGCAAGACCAGGGTGGCGTCGGCCACGACAAGCTGATGGCTGCACGTAACCAGTTCCTGGGTGCGGCGGCACAAAGCAAGGTGCTGGCCGGCGTACGTCCTAACGGCGTGAACGACGAGCCGCAGTACGAGCTGACCGTTGACGACGAGAAGGCCAGTGCCCAGGGCATCAGCCTGGCGGATATCCAACAGACACTGGCCATTGCCTTGGGTGGCAGCTACATCAACGACTTCATCGACCGTGGTCGCGTGAAAAAGGTGTATGTACAAGGTGACGCCGCCAGCCGGATGTCGCCGGAAGACCTGAATAAATGGTACGTGCGCAGCAACGACGGAAAAATGGTGCCGCTGTCGGCCATCTCGTCGGGCAAGTGGATCTACGGTTCGCCCAAGCTTTCGCGATACAACGGTGTAGCGGCGATGGAAATCCTCGGTACCCCGGCACCTGGCTACAGTACCGGTGACGCGATGGCCGAAGTCGAACGCATTGCCAAAGAACTGCCGGCCGGTGTCGGTTATGCCTGGACAGGTCTGTCGTACGAAGAGCGCCTTTCCGGTTCCCAGGCGCCAGCGCTGTACGCACTGTCGCTGCTGGTAGTGTTCCTGTGCCTGGCGGCACTGTACGAAAGCTGGTCGATCCCGATCGCGGTGATTCTGGTGGTACCTTTGGGGGTGATCGGTGCGTTGATCGCCACCAGCCTGCGCGGCTTGTCCAACGACGTGTTCTTCCAGGTGGGCCTGTTGGTGACGGTGGGCCTGGCGGCGAAAAACGCCATCCTCATCGTGGAGTTCGCCAAGGAGCTGCATGAGCAAGGCAAAGGCATCGTCGAGGCGGCTATCGAAGCGTCCCGCATGCGTCTGCGCCCGATCATCATGACCTCGTTGGCGTTCATGCTCGGCGTATTGCCTCTGGCGATCTCCACGGGCGCCGGCTCAGGCAGCCAGCATGCGATCGGTACCGGCGTGATCGGCGGTATGATCACGGCCACTGTGCTGGCGATCTTCTGGGTGCCGCTGTTCTACGCAACTGTATCCGCCGCTGGCGAACGCAAAAAGAAAGACACTACTGAAACTCCTAAAGAGGCTGGCCAATGAGCAAGTCGCTACTTTCCTTAGCCGTCACCGCATTCGTGCTCAGTGGCTGCTCGCTGATCCCTGACTACCAGCGCCCTGAAGCGCCGGTAGCAGCCCAGTTCCCGCAGGGGCCGGCGTACTCGTCGGCCCAGGCGCCGGGCCAGGCCGCTGCCGAGCAAGGCTGGAAGCAGTTTTTCCATGACCCTGCCCTGCAACAGCTGATCCAGACCGCGTTGGTCAACAACCGTGACCTGCGTGTCGCGGCCCTGAACATCGACGCCTATGCGGCGCAGTACCAGATCCAGCGTGCTGACCTGTTCCCGGCGGTTTCGGCCACCGGCAGCGGCAGCCGTTCGCGTACCCCGGCCAAGCTGTCGCAGACCGGCGAATCGAGCATCTCCAGCCAGTACTCGGCGGGCCTGGGTATCAGCTCGTATGAGCTGGACCTGTTCGGTCGCGTGCGCAGCCTGAGTGAAGAAGCCCTGCAAAAGTACTTCGCCACTGAAGAAGCACGGCGCAGCACCCAGATCAGCCTGGTGGCCAGTGTGGCGAATGCCTACCTGACCTGGCAGGCCGACAAGGAACTGCTCAAGCTGACCCAGGACACCCTCGGCGCGTTCGAGCAGAGCTTCAAGCTGACCTCGCGCAGCAACGAAGTCGGCGTGGCCTCGGCCCTCGACCTCAGCCAGGCACGCACCTCGGTGGAAAACGCCCGCGTTCAATTGGCGCGCTATACGCGCCAAGTGGCCCAGGACGAAAACAGCCTGACCCTGTTGCTGGGCACTGGCCTGCCGGCGAATATCACCAGCAAGCCGCTGTCGGATGACCTGCTCAGCGAAGTGCCTGCCGGGTTGCCTTCGGACCTGCTGCAACGTCGTCCCGACATTGTGCAGGCCGAATACAACCTCAAAGCCGCCAACGCCAACATCGGCGCGGCCCGTGCTGCGTTCTTCCCGAGCATCAGCCTGACCGCCAGCGCTGGTACCGCCAGCCCAACCCTGGGCGGCCTGTTCAAAGGCGGTTCGGGCACCTGGTCGTTTGCTCCGCAGATCAACATCCCGATCTTCAACGCCGGTAGCCTGCGCGCAAGCCTGGACTACTCGAAGATCCAGAAAGAGATCAACGTGGCCAACTACGAGAAGGCCATCCAGACCGGCTTCCAGGAAGTTTCCGACGGCCTCGCCGCCCGTGAGACCTACAAGCAGCAGTTGGATGCCCAACGTGGCTTCGTCGCAGCCAACCAGGATTACTATCGCCTGGCCGAGCGTCGCTACCGCATTGGTGTCGACAGCAACCTGACCTTCCTCGACGCCCAGCGCCAACTGTTCAGTGCCCAGCAATCGCTGATCACCGACCGCCTGGCGCAGCTCAACAGCGAGGTCAACCTGTACAAGGCCCTCGGCGGTGGCTGGAACGAGCAGACCGCGAAGAACGAGCCGTTGAAAGAAGAAGCACCGGCGCTGAAGTTGTTCTGATGCTGATGTCGTTGTAAAAAAAACCGCCCTCTTTACAGGGGGCGGTTTTTTTATGGCCAATCTTTTGTATTGCCGCAGTGAATTCAGTTGCTCACTTGAAAAGCTGAGCAGTTGACCTTTACATCCTCATCATTCGATTTGAAATAAATCGAAAAGAGGCCACTCAAAATAGTCTTGCCATTGCTGTCCGTGGAAAGCTGTTTGATCGTCAAACTCCCCGAGTAATCATCTGAGGGGAAGTACTCGATGTAACCTTTTAAAGCAAAACTGGCTTTTATAAAGGCTTGGGGGCCAGAGCCGATGACATACGTCATACCCGATTTCAGGGGTCCCTGGCCAGCCTCAAGGGTCAGTTCATTTTTTGAACCTGGAGCGTCCTCAATCCCCATGCGGATAATGAGCTGGTAGTCCTTGATATAAGACTCTAACTCTCGCTTGTCGAAAGGAATGGCAACCGGTTCGCGGTCGCCAATCAACAACTGCGCCTCGAACGCCTCCGAGGACGTTAAAAACTTGCCCATATCTGATCCAAAGCTCATAAGTTCTTCTCCCTTAACCACCTGAACAACCCCAGTCACCGTCTCGAACATAGGCTCGTCACCGCAAGCTATCTACTGTCAAACCTGACAGTAGACACCCACCCAAATTCGCCAGAAGCTGACGGGTTGAGCGCCGCACAATTTACGTTCGATCATCGCCCACAACCCGCTCTCCCCCACTTTCATCGCCCCCGCACCGCCGCGCACCATGGCCCGCACCTGCATAACCCCAATAACAACAGGTCCAACACCATGAGCACGTTCCGCCCGCGCCAGCTATTGCTGGCAACCGCTGTCGCCAGCCTTGCCCTGCCCGTCGTCGCCGAAGAACATGGCTTTCTCGAAGACGCCAGCGCCAACCTCAACCTGCGCAATTTCTTCTTCAACCGCAATTACACCAACCCGACCAAAAGCCAGGGCGGTGCGCAGGAGTGGACGCAAAGTTTCATCCTCGACGCCCGCTCCGGCTTCACCCAGGGCACGGTGGGTTTCGGTATGGATGTGCTGGGCATGTACTCACAGAAGCTCGATGGCGGGCGCGGCACCGGCGGCACCCAGCTGTTGCCGCTGGACCGCGACGGCCGCCCGGCGGATAACTTCGGGCGTCTTGGGGTCGCGTTCAAAGCGCGGATTTCCAAGACCGAAGTCAAGGTCGGCGAGTGGATGCCGGTGCTGCCGATTCTGCGTTCGGACGACGGCCGCTCCCTGCCGCAAACCCTGCGTGGCGGGCAGATCACTTCCAGGGAAATCGACGGCCTGACCCTCTACGGCGGCCAGTTCCGCGCCAACAGCCCGCGCGACGACAGCAGCATGACCGACATGTCGATGTTCGGTAAAACTGCCTTCACCTCCGACCGTTTCAACTTCCAGGGCGGTGAATACGCCTTCAATGACAAACGCACCCAGATTGGCGTGTGGAATGCCCAACTCAAAGACATTTACAGCCAGCAGTACGTCAACCTGATCCATAGCCAGCCGCTGGGTGATTGGACGTTGGGCGCCAACCTCGGCTTTTTCTACGGCAAAGACGACGGCAGCGCCCGGGCAGGCGAGCTGGACAACAAGACCTGGTCCGGCCTGTTCTCCGCCCGTTACGGCGGCAACACCTTCTACGTCGGCCTGCAAAAACTCACCGGCAACAGTGCCTGGATGCGCGTCAACGGTACCAGCGGCGGCACCCTGGCCAACGACAGCTACAACTCAAGCTACGACAACGCCCAGGAAAAATCCTGGCAAGTGCGCCACGACTATAACTTCGCCGCCCTCGGCATACCCGGCCTGACCTTGATGAACCGCTATATCAGCGGCAGCAACGTGCACGCCGGCACCGTCACCGACGGCAAGGAATGGGGGCGCGAGAGCGAAGTAGGCTACACGGTGCAGAGCGGCACTTTCAGGGATCTGAACGTGCGCTGGCGCAATTCCACGATGCGCCGGGACTACAGCAACAATGAGTTTGATGAGAACCGCTTGATCGTCAGCTATCCGATCAGCCTCTTGTAAGCGACCAGGCCGCCCCTGCTGCAGCCGCGCGTCTTGATTGATCGCGGCTGTTTTGTAGCAAATTGTCTTACTTAGAACAGGAACGTTTCCCTCCCATCACTCGACTGAAGGCGTGCATCTTTGCGGCAAATGCCGACACAAAAAACCACGCTATCCGACACGAGGTTAACCGTCCATGAACTCAGTCACTTCGCATAACCATCCCTTCATGGCGCCATCCCAACTTCCACCCAGCAATAGTCAGCCCCAACCGCCCTCAGGCCCACCACCCACTCGAACCAAAACACAAATGCTGGTGGATGACGGCTACCTGCGTGTCGGCCAGATGCTGATCGAGGGTCTCAAAAACCCCGGACGTCCAGAGACACTGGAGAACATTTTGATCATCGAAACCGGCGATCAATCGGACCGGATTCATATCAGTCAACGTCCTGACGGCCAGCTGTACGCGCGGATAAACGGTCGCGACTACGCCTTCAGTACCTTCGACGGCCGTTCAAACGCACCAACCTTCCTCCACATCAAAAGCGCGGCGGGTGACGACCGCATTACGCTCGACCCCAATGTCACTGTGCGAGTGAAGATCGAAGCCGGCGATGGCGACGACACCGTGCAGGCTGGAGGCGGTCACACCAGCATCTATGGTGGGCGCGGCAATGACCATATTCGCCTTGGCAGCGGCACAGGCTATGCAGAGGGCAATGAGGGCGACGATACGATTGCCGGCGGCACTGGCCACGCCGCCCTGTACGGCAACAGTGGCAACGACCGTTTGTACGCAGGCAGCGGGCCGGCGAGCAAACACAGCCACCTGGATGGCGGTGCCGGCGACGACCGCCTGTACGCGGGCAATGGGCACACGGTGCTCAATGGCGGCCAGGGTAACGACCTGTTAGTCGGCTACGACCAGACTACCGTTTACACGGGGCCGGGTCATGACACCGTGTGGGCCAACACCCTCAGAGCGCGTATCCATGCACAAACGACGGATCACCTGATCGGCACCCAACACTCGACAGTCACCCGCATAACAGCAAACGAAACGGGCCGACAAGCGTTCAACATCCATGGATCACCGGACTTCATCCAGCGGGTCGAAGACGATCTGGCGTTGCTTCGCGCTTCGCCCCAAGGGCAAAAAATGCTGGAAGCGCTGGATAAGGCCGCGGTTCAAAACGGCGCCCCTGTCCACATCAGGCAATCTAACAGCACCAATAACCTCTACGATTTCTGGAGTACTGAGCTGCAAAGAATGGCCGATGCCCATCAGCATCCCGAGACCCCGGATGACCCAAGGATGGGGTACATCAAGGACGGTGTGCCTGGCGCCCGCGCGGACGACGCTACGATTTTCTATAACCCGGCGCATATCCATGGCAGCGATATGCCGTTGGTCCAGCTCTACCATGAGATGGCGCACGCCTGGAACGGAGCCAACGGCACGTTCCTGGCCGGTGAGAGTGATCCGACCAGCGCTCACCCTCAGCGCCCCGGCCCACCCAATAACGAACTGCAAGCCGTGGGCCTGCCAAGCAGCGCGGCGCCCTACGACTTCGATAACGACCCCTCCACCCCGCCAACCTCGACCAACCCAGCCCCTTTTACCGAAAACACCCTGAACGAAGAAATGGGTAAACCACTGCGCACGAGCTACACCTGACACTTGAAAGCGGGCTGGCGCAGCAGCCCGCCGTGCCAAGACACCCGACTTTATTTCCCGGTGATCACCGATGTGCACATGCTGTATGGTGCATGCGCCCTTCAGTCGATACAGGGATTTCATCGACGCCAACCCTCTCTTGAACCTGGCCGCCATGAAATACCTTGTTATCGCGTTGTCTATCCTGCTCAGCGGCTGCATCAGCGCCCCCATCGCCATGACCCCGCAGACCGCGCAGCGCCTGCAAACCCAGGCGCCAATCCGTTTTCTGCTGACGTTCGATGACGGCCCCAGCGCCTCGGGCTACAACAACCCGAGCCGCTCCGTGATTGCCGACCTTGCGCACAACCCGGTGCTGCCTGGTATCAAAGCGGTGTTTTTCCTGCAGACTGAAGCCTCACGCTCCGGCGGCAGCCCGCGAGGCCGCACGACCATGCAGCGTGAATACGCTGCCGGACATGTATTGGCCTTTCACACGGCCACGGCGTTTCACACCAACCATCGCTGGCTCAATGATGCCGAACTGGAAAGCACCCTCACCGAGGGCGCAGCCGACATTGCCTCAATCACTGGCACTGCGCCCACCCTGGTACGCCCGCCGTTCTGGAACTACGACAGACGCACTTTCGCCGCCTACCAGCGCCACGGCATGCAGGTGCTGCTGACTGACCTGAGTGCCAATGACGGCAAGATCTGGGGTTTCAATGGCAGCCCACGCCGGCGGGCGAATTTGTATCGGCAACTGTCGGTGGTGCGCGAGCGCATTGCCTTGGGCGAACTGCCCACCGTCGATGGCGTGATACCGGTGGTGGTGACCTTCCACGATATCAACCGTTACACCGCGCGACACCTGCAGGAATACTTGCAGATCCTGATGGACAGCGCGCGCATCAACGGCATGAAGGTCGCTGCCGAGCCGTTCTACACCGAGCATGCCGAACTGGAGCGCGCAGCACTGGCGCGCACGGTGAAGGATGTGAATGAAGCCGTGCATTTGCCGGGGGTGTGGAATTGGGTGTGGGATGCGGACTCCCACTAACCTCGCACACACAGGAAGTCTCCTGTGGGAGCTGGCTTGCCTGCGATGGCATCACCTCGGTTTAGCTGACAGACCGAGTTGCCTGTATCGCAGGCAAACCAGCTCCCACATTTGAGCGTATTTCACATTCAATCTCGCTGGCGCGACTCGACACCCAACTCATCCCACACTGACTCGGCCAGGTGAAACGTGGCATTTGCCGCCGGAATCCCGCAGTAGATCGCGCTCTGCATCAGCACTTCCTTGATCTCGGCGCGGGTCACGCCGTTGCTGGCGGCGGCGCGCAGGTGCAGCTTCAACTCTTCACTGCGGTTCATGCCGATCAGCATGGCAATGGTGATCAGGCTGCGGGTATGCCGAGGCAGGCCTGGCCGGGTCCAGATATCACCCCAGGCGTGGCGGGTGATCATTTCCTGAAATTCGCTGTTGAACTCGGTCAGGGCATTGAGGCTGCGGTCGACATGCGCATCACCCAGCACTTCGCGGCGCACTTGCAGGCCATCGGCATAACGTTGTTTCTCGTCCACAAGAAGCTCCTTAACGGGCCAGCAGGAATTCCAGCACTCGGTCGCTGAACGCCGCGCCGGCTTGTACGTTGGACAGGTGCGCCGCGTAGAACTCGGCGTACTCGGCCCCCTTGATCTGGTTCTGGATAAAGTGGCTGCCGGCCGGTGGGGTCACAGCATCTTCGGTGCCGGCAATCGCCAGGGTCGGCACTTGGATTCTGGACAGTTGCTCGCGCAAATCCGCATCCCGTACAGCTGCGCAGTTGGCGGCGTAACCCTGGGGCGACGTGGCGGCGAGCATGTCGGTAATCTGCTGGGCCTGGTGCGGGTTGGCGGCGGCGAAATCGGCGGTAAACCAGCGTGCAATCGACGCATCGCGCAGCGCTACCATGGCCGCCGCACCGTCACGCAAAACCATCTCGATTCGCGGGTTCCAGATCTCCGGCGTGCCGATCTTGGCGGCGGTGTTGCACACCACCAGGCGCAGCAGGCGATCACCTGCGTGGATGCCCAGCCATTGGCCAATCAGGCCGCCCATGGACAGCCCGCAAAAATGCGCGCGTTGGATATCCAGCGCATCCAGCAGCGCAATCACGTCGCGTCCCAACTGCTCGATCTTGTACGGCCCCTCGGTCACCAGAGACTTGCCGTGCCCACGGGTATCGAAACGCAGCACACGAAAATGCTGGGTGAAGGCCGGAATCTGCACGTCCCACATATGCAGGTCGGTGCCCAACGAGTTGGACAGCACCAGCACCGGCGCGCCCTCAGGCCCGTCCAGCTGGTAATGCAATGGGCCATCGGCCAGTTGTACAAATGCCACGGCGGTCTCCTTACGCGGTCAATGCAAAATGGTCGGTCACCGCACGGGTGACCCAGGTTTGCGCCTGGCCCAGGTAGTGGGCCGGGTCGAGCAGGCGGTCCAGTTCAGCCGCCGACAGCTCGGCGGTGACCTGTGGTTCGTCTGCCAGCACTGCGCGCAGATGGCGCCGTTCGGCGACGGCGCGTTTGCAACAGTGTTCCAGCAAGTGGTGTGCGGTCTCGCGGCCCAGGCGTTGGGCAAGCACGATGCTCACGGCTTCGGCCAGCACCAGGCCTTGGGTCAGGTCAAGGTTGTGCGCCATACGCTCGGGGTCGACCTCCAAGCCTTGGCTCACCAGCAGCGCCTGTTTCAAGGCACCCGACACCAGCCGGCAAATCTCTGGCAAGGTTTCCCACTCGGCGTGCCACAGGCCCAGGCTGCGCTCGTGCTCCTGGGGCATGGCGCTGAACATCGTCGCCACCAGCCCCGGCACACAGGTGGCCGCGCTGATCAACACGGCGGCGCCCACCGGGTTACGCTTGTGCGGCATGGTCGATGAGCCGCCTTTGCCCGGCGCCGACGGTTCGAACACCTCCGCCGCTTCGGTCTGCATCAACAGGCTCAGGTCGCGCCCCAGTTTACCGAGGCTGCCGGCGATCAGGCCGAGCACGCTGGCAAACTCCACCAGCCGATCACGTTGGGTGTGCCAGGGTTGTTCGGGCAGGCTCAGTTGCAGTTCAGCCGCCAAGGCGTGCGCCACCGGCATGGCGTGCTCACCGAGTGCCGCCAAGGTGCCGGATGCGCCACCAAACTGCAGCACCAGCAAACGCGGCTTCAGCTCGGCCAGGCGCTGGCGACTGCGCGTGACTGAGCCCAGCCAACCGGCAATTTTCATCCCCAGCGTGACCGGCGTCGCATGCTGCAACCAGGTTCGCCCAGCCAGGGGCACGTCGGCATAACGCTGGGCCTGCACAGCAAGCACCTCGCCCAATTGCGCCAGGTCCGCTTCGATCAGCGCCAACGCCTGGCGCAGTTGCAACACCAGCCCGGTGTCCATCACATCCTGGCTGGTCGCACCCAGGTGCACGTAACGCTCGGCGCCGGCATCTTCAGCGGCAATCAATTTGCCCAAGGCCTTCACCAGCGGAATCGCCGAATTCCCCGCCGTGGCAATCGCCTCGCCGAGGGCGTCCACATCGTAAAGCGAAGCCAGGCACGCCTGGGCGATCGGCGCGATGGCGGCTTGGGGAATCAGCCCGACCCGGGCCTCGGCCCGGGCCAGCGCCGCTTCGAAATCCAGCATGCCCTGCAAACGTCCCTGGTCGCAGAACACTTCGGCCATGCTGTCAGCGGTGAAGTAAGCGTCGAACAGTTGATTGCTCGTGCGCAGTGTCATAACTCATCCCTAGAGGTCGTGGTGTAGATAAGCCGCCTGTTTGGGCAGACGCAGGCTGAACAGGAAAGCGACCGCCATCATCGCGGTGACGTACCAGTAAAAGGTATTTTCCATACCGATGGATTTCAGGCTCAACGCGACGACTTCGGCCGAACCACCAAAAACCGCATTCGCCACCGCATAGGCCAGGCCCACACCCAGTGCGCGCACCTGCGGCGGGAACATCTCGGCTTTGACCAGGCCGCTGATCGAGGTGTAGAAGCTGACGATCGCCAAGGCCAGGGTGATCAGCACAAAGGCCAGGAACGGGCTGGTGACGGTTTTCAAGGTCAGCAGGATCGGCACGGTGAACAGCGTGCCCAGGCCTGCGAACCAGAGCATCGAATTACGTCGACCGATCTTGTCCGCCAGCATGCCGAACAGCGGCTGCATGCACATGTACAGGAACAGCGCGCCGGTCATGATGTAGCTCGACGTCTTGGCGTGCATGCCCACGGTGTTCACCAGGTATTTCTGCATGTACGTGGTGAAGGTATAGAAAATCAACGAGCCGCCGGCGGTGTAGCCCAACACGGTAATGAAGGCTTTGCCGTGGTCACGGAACAACGCGACGATGCTGCCGGCGTCTTTGTCTTCACGCATTTCCTTGCTGGTGGTTTCTTTCAAGGTGCGACGCAGCAGCAGGGAGATCACCGCAGCAATGGCGCCGATCACGAACGGAATACGCCAGCCCCAGGCGCGCAGTTCTTCTTCGGTCAGGATCTGTTGCAGGATCACCACCACCAGCACCGCCAGCAATTGGCCGCCGATCAGGGTCACGTATTGGAATGAGGCAAAAAAGCCGCGCTGGCCCTTGAGCGCCACTTCACTCATGTAGGTCGCCGTGGTGCCGTATTCGCCCCCCACCGACAGGCCCTGGAACAGGCGCGCCACCAGCAGCAAGGCCGGCGCCCAGGCGCCGATATCTTTGTAGGTGGGCAAAAAGGCGATGACCAGGGACCCGGCGCACATCATCAGCACCGAGATCATCATCGAGTTCTTGCGCCCGTGCTTGTCGGCCACTCGGCCAAACAGCCAACCGCCAATAGGTCGCATCAGGAACCCGGCGGCAAACACACCGGCGGTGTTGAGCAGTTGCACCGTGGGGTCGTCCGAGGGGAAAAACGCCGGGGCAAAATAAATCGCGCAGAAGGCATAGACGTAGAAGTCGAACCATTCGACCAGGTTGCCGGAGGAGGCCCCGACAATCGCAAAAATCCGTTTGCTGCGTTCTTCTCCGGTGTAGTGACTCGTTGTTGTTGTCATGTTTTTTTCACTCAGTGGGAACGGCTATAGCCTAGACATACTTTGCAACAACCATGTTCCGCAAGCAGACTTTTGGATAGGTGCAGCCTTGAGGGCGCCATCGCAGGCAAGCCAGCTCCCACCTTTGATCCTGTTCACAGATCAAAATGTGGGAGCCGTGCTTGCCCGCGATGGCGCCCGCCGGCTCAACTCAATAATCGAAGAACACCGTTTCCTTGTCTGTGCCCTGCAAAATCACATTCCACTGATGCACACCCTGCGCATCCGGCGTGGCAATCAACGTGCCGCGACGCTCAGCAGGCACGCACGCCAGCAACGGGTCATCACCATTCAACGCTTCACCGTCGAAATAGATCCGCGTCAGCAGGTGCTTCACCAAGCCACGGGCAAACACCAGCACCACCAGGTGCGGCGCCTGGGTCGTGCCTTGCAGGCCCGGCACACTGCCTGGCTTGATGGTGGTAAACCGAAAACGGCCTTCGGCATCCACCGGCACGCGGCCAAACCCCTCAAAGTTGGGATCGACGGCCTTGGCCTGCTCGTCTTCCGGGTGGTCGTACTTGCCGGCGGCATTCGCCTGCCAGACTTCGAGCATGGCGTCATTGACGACATCACCGTTGCCGTCCACCACTTGCCCGCTGATTGCCACGCGCTCGCCCAAGGTGGCCGGCACGGTCAGGTCTTCGCGGTTCAGCCAGGTCAGGCCGATGTGGTAATACGGCCCGACGGTGTGGGACGTGGTCGCATTGAGGGTCATCTCATTTCTCCATCGGCGTGGCGTCGCGGCCGCGCAAAACGATGTCCCAGCGATAGCCGAGGGCATAGGACGGAATGGTTTTTTCCAGATCAAAACTGGCGATCAGCCGCTGCTTGGCGCTGGTGTCCGGCACGCAGTTGTAGATCGGGTCGTATTCCAGCAGCGGGTCGCCGGGGAAATACATCTGCGTGACCAGCCGCGTCAGCACGCTGGGGCCAAACAGCGAGAAGTGGATATGCGCCGGGCGCCACGCGTTGTGGTGGTTGCCCCACGGGTAGGCGCCGGGCTTGATGGTCTGGAACTGATACCAGCCGTCGGCGTCGGTGACGGTGCGGCCGGTGCCGGTAAAGTTGGGGTCCAGCGGCGCGTCGTGCAGGTCGCGTTTGTGGTTGTAGCGACCGGCGGCGTTGGCCTGCCAGATCTCCACCAGAATGCCCGGCACCGGCAGGCCGTTTTCATCCAGCACACGGCCGTGGATGATGATGCGCTCGCCCTGGGGCTCGCCTGCGTGCTGGGCGGTGAGGTCGTTGTCCTTCTCGTCGACTCGCTCGGCGCCGATGGTCGGGCCGGTAATTTCCGACAAGGAGTGCGGCAAAAACACCAATGGCTGGGACGGCGAACGCAGGTTCGTCGACTGGTAGGCCGGGTGCAGGTAATCAGGTTGGGTGCCCGCTTGCGGGCGCCGGTAACCGGGCTTGTCACTCATGGAACAATCCTCTCTTATTAGATGCGTTCAATCGCCAGGGCCAAGCCTTGGCCGACGCCCACACACATGGTCGCCAAGCCTTTGCGGCCGCCGGTTTTCTCAAGCTGATGCAATGCAGTCAGCACCAACCGCGCGCCGCTCATGCCCAACGGGTGGCCAAGGGCGATGGCGCCGCCGTTCGGGTTGACCTGCGCGGCATCGTCGGCGATACCCAGTTCACGCAGCACCGCCAAACCTTGGCTGGCGAAGGCTTCGTTGAGTTCGATCACGTCAAAGTCGGTGACCGCCAAACCGAGGCGCTCCACCAGTTTGCGCACCGCCGGCACCGGGCCGATGCCCATCACACGCGGCGCAACCCCAGCGCTGGCCATGCCCAACACACGGGCGCGGGCGGTGAGGCCGTGCTGTTTGACCGCTTCGGCAGACGCCAGAATCAGCGCCGCCGCACCGTCATTCACGCCCGACGCATTGCCGGCGGTGACGGTTTTATCCGGGCCATTAACCGGCTTGAGTTTGGCCAGGGCCTCCAAGGTGGTGTCGCGTGGATGCTCGTCGTGCTCCACCAGGGTTTCGCCTTTTTTATGCGCGACGCGCACCGGCACGATCTCTTCGGCGAAGAAGCCGGCGGCTTGTGCGGCAGCCGTGCGTTGCTGGCTGCGCAGGGCGAAGGCGTCTTGGTCGGCGCGGGACACGTTGTAGTCGTCGGCGACGTTATCGGCGGTTTGCGGCATCGCATCCACGCCGTATTGGGCCTTCATCAACGGGTTGATAAAACGCCAGCCAATGGTGGTGTCTTCCAGTTTCATGTTGCGTGAAAACGCCGCGTCAGCCTTGCCCATCACAAATGGCGCACGGGACATCGACTCGACGCCACCGGCAATCGCCAGCTCCATTTCGCCGCTGGCGATGGCGCGAAAGGCCGTGCCGATCGCGTCCATGCCCGAGGCGCACAGGCGGTTGAGGGTCACGCCCGGAATACTTTCCGGCAGGCCCGCCAACAGCAATGCCATACGCGCGACGTTGCGGTTGTCTTCACCGGCCTGGTTGGCGCAACCGAGGAATACTTCGTCGACGGCGCTCCAGTCCACCGACGGGTTGCGCTCAATCAGCGCCTTGATCGGCAAGGCTGCCAGGTCATCGGTGCGCACCGTGGACAAACCACCGCCAAAACGGCCGATGGGCGTGCGGATGGCATCACAAATAAAGACGTCGCGCATCAGGCTTCTCCCGGTGCTTGGCCGTGGGCAGCAGCAGTACGCGCTTCGAGATCACGCAGCGCGGTCAGCTCCACCTCGGTCGGCTCGGCGGTGGTGCTTACGTGGTCGGCAAAACGAATCGCCCAACCGGTGGCCGCCACCACTTGCTCGCGGGTTACGCCAGGGTGCAAGGCGGTGACCACGAACTCATGGCTGCCCTCCTCCGGTTCCATGATGCACAGATCGGTAATAATTCCTACAGGACCGGCGCCAGGCAGGCCCAGGCGTTTGCGTGAGTCACCGCCTTCGCCGTGGCCGACCGAAGTGATGAAGTCCAACTTATCGACAAACGAACGCGCCGACTGCTTGAGGATGATCAACACACTCTTGGCGGAACCGGCAATCTCCGGCGCGCCACCGGCACCCGGCAGGCGCACTTTAGGTTGGTGATAGTCCCCCACCACGGTGGTGTTGATGTTGCCGAAACGGTCGACCTGGGCGGCGCCGAGAAAGCCGACGTCGATGCGCCCGCCTTGCAACCAGTAGCGAAAAATCTCACCGGTCGGTACTACGGTGTCGGCGGTTTCTGCCAGTTCGCCGTCACCGATGGACAGCGGCAACACTGATGGTTTGGCGCCAATCGGGCCGGATTCGTAGATCAGCACCACATCCGGCGACGACGTCAGGCGTGCCAGGTTCGCGGCCTTGGAAGGCAAGCCGATGCCGACAAAGCACACCGAGCCGTTCTTGAGGCGGCGCGCGGCGGCGACGGTCATCATTTCATTGGTCGAGTAAGCCATTACTTGGCCTCCTGCGCGTTGGCCAGCTTGGCCTGGAATTCACTGAAGTCAGCGGTGCCGTGGATGTATTCGTCGATCCACGCGGTAAAGGTCCCACGGTCGCGGGCGATCGGGTCCCACGCCTGGTAGAAACGGTTGTCGCGCTCGTTATAGCCGTGGGCGTAGGACGGGTGCGCACCACCGGGTACATGGCACACCGCAGTCAGGGCCCAGGTCGGCAATACGCAACTGTTCATCGGCGCATTCAGGTCGTCGACGATTTCTTCGACGGTGACGATGCAGCGCTTGGCCGCCAAGGCTGCTTCCTTCTGCACGCCGAGAATGCCCCAGAGCAACACATTGCCCTTGCGGTCGGCCTTTTGTGCGTGGATCACGGTGATGTCCGGGCGCACCGACGGCACCGCCGCCAGCACTTCGCCAGTGAATGGGCAGGTCACGGTTTTGATCAGCGGGTTGACCTTGGGCAGGTCGGAACCGGCGTAGGCACGCAGCACCGCAAACGGCAGGCCCGAAGCACCGGCGACGTAGGCATTGGCCAGGTCGGCGTGGCTATGTTCTTCGATCTCCAGCGGCTGCGGCCATTGTTTTTCAACGGCGTCGCGCAGGCGATGCAGGGAACCCACGCCCGGGTTACCGCCCCAGGAGAAAATCAACTTGCGCGCGCAGCCTGCACCGATCAACTGGTCGTAGATCAGATCAGGCGTCATACGCACCAGCGTCAGGTCTTTCTTGCCTTGACGAATGATTTCATGACCTGCCGCCGTAGGGATCAGGTGGGTGAAGCCTTCGAGGGCGACGGTGTCGCCGTCGTTCACGAAGCGCTTGACCGCATCACGCAAGGTGAGAATTTCAGCCATGGGGTTGGGCTCCCGGTGTTGATCGAAAAAGGCGCTGAGGTGGCGCCGAAGTGCTTGAAGATTAAGCCGGGCAAATGGGCCAAACAATCCGATAATCGACTCAGCGTTCGATTATCGAACGGATTGTTGGCAGGCTATCGATCTACGTCAGGTCGCATCCGCATGGCTGACCATGCCTTTGATCACCACGGCGGCCGTGGCCAACGCCGCCGGAATCACCAGCGCCGTCAGCACTTGTTCGAAGTTCCAGCCCAGGCCCAGCAAGGTGGCGCCCATCCACGCGCCAAGGATCGCGCCAAAACGGCCAATGCCAAGCATCCACGACACACCGGTGGCGCGGCCTTGGGTCGGGTAGAAGCGCGCAGCCAGGGACGGCATTGCCGATTGCGCGCCGTTGACGCACATCCCGGCGATCAACACCAAGGTCGCCAACAGGGTGATATTGCCCAGGCTCTGCCCCACGGCGTAGGCAAACACCCCGGCCAGCAGGTAGAAAGTTCCGATGACCTTGTGAGGGTTGAAGCGGTCCATCGCCCAGCCCACGCCGACCGCACTGAGCACGCCGCCAAACTGGAACAACGCGCCGATAAAGGCGGCCTGTTCCATGCTGGCGCCACTGTCGCGCATCAGGGTCGGCAGCCAGCTGGTCAGCAGGTAAACAATCACCAGGCCCATAAAGTAGGTGAGCCACAGCAGCAAGGTGCCGGCGCTGTAGGTGCCGGAGAAGATCACCGCGAAGACGTTGCGCGCTTTTACGGTTTTTTGCTCGGGCACACTGAAACTGGTGGCCTGGGCAACGATCGTGGGTTCGATGGGTGACAAGGTTTTGCGCACCTTGTCGGTACCGCGATTGCGCACCACCAGAAAACGCGCCGACTCCGGCAGCCAGACCAGCAGCACCACCGCCAGGATCAACGGCAGGATGCCGCCGATCAGCAGCAGGCTATGCCAGCCGAACGCAGGGATCAGCTTGGCCGAGATAAACCCGCCGCCGGCCATGCCCAGGTTGAAACCGCAGAACATGCTGGTCACCAGCAACGATTTGTGGCGCTCGGGGGTGTATTCCGACAGCAGCGTGGTGGCGTTCGGCATTCCCGCGCCCAGGCCCAGCCCAGTCAGGAAGCGCAACACCAGTAACTGGTCGACGTTGGTGCTGTAGGCCGAGGCCAGGCTGAACGCGCCAAACACCAACACCGCGCTCACCAGCACCACTTTGCGGCCGAAACGGTCCGCCAGCGGGCCGGAACCGAGTGCGCCGAACACCATGCCGATCAACGCGGCGCTCATCACCGGGCCGAGGCTGGCGCGGTCGATGCCCCAGTCCTGGGACAGCGCCGGTGCGATAAAGCCCATGGCGGCGGTGTCGAGGCCGTCGAGGAAGACAATCAGGAAACACAGGATCACCACGCGCCACTGGTAGCGCGACAGTGGCTGGGCGTTGATAAAGGACTGCACGTCCAGAGTGGTACCGACAGAAGGCTGATTCATTATTTTTATTCCACACCGATGGCGGGCTAACGACCTGGGGTCGTCATTATTATTGGGCGGCTCCTCAGAGCGCTGCCGCACAGTAATAAGTCGGGGGAAACAGCGTCAATTGATCAAACCGGGATCTGTGCGGTCACCGAACACTTAGGCAAACAGTTGCGCACTCAGCTCGCGACTGGCGCTGAGCATGCTCGGCAGGAAACGCTGCTCCAGCTCGCTGCGGCTGACACGCCCGGCGTGGGTGCTGACATTGAGCGCGGCCAACACCTGGCCGGAAGCGTCGTACACCGGCACGGCGATGGAACGCAGGCCCTGCTCCAGTTCCTGATCGACGATGCACCAGCCCTGTTGACGCACTTGTTGCAGGCATTCGAACAAGGCTTCGGGCGTGGTCAGGGTGCGGCTGGTCTTGGTTTGCAGGTCGGCGTGGTCGAGATAGTCCTTGAGCGAAGCATCATCCAGCGCCGCCAGGAGGATGCGCCCCATCGATGTGCAATACGCCGGCAAACGCCCGCCCACCGACAGATCCACCGAGATCAGGCGCTGGGTGGTGGCAGAGCGGGCGATATACAGGATGTCGTCGCCTTCCAGGGTCGCCATATTGCAGGCTTCGTGCAATTGCTCGCTCATACGGTCCAGGTACGGCTGGGCCGATACGGCCAATGGCGTGGAAGACAAATAGGCATGCCCCAGGGTCAGGACCTTGGGCAGCAGCGAATAGGTGCGCCCATCGGTGGTGGCATAACCGAGTTTGATCAAGGTGTGCAGGCAACGGCGCACGGCGGCACGCGGGATTTCGGTGCGATGGCTGATCTGGGCGATGGTCAGGTGGCGCTTGCGCTCCTGAAACGCCTGCACCACGGCCAGGCCGCGCGCCAGGGAGGTCATGAAGTCCGGATCACCGGTAAACGCTTGGATACGCTTGGCCGGTGAAGCCACGATCGGCGGCGCCACTGATGCGAAGGAGTTGCGCAATTGATCGTTCATTTCAAGGGTCCTTTCTCTTGTTTTCAACCGCTGGGAGGGTTGGCCGCCATTACAAGCCGCGCCGGTCGGGATGCACAAGGTGGCGCCCGCAACATTGGGCGATTATCGGACGGCCATGCGATTATCGCAATTCTGCCGGTGGAACCCGACAGCTGGTGGGACCACTACAGTAATGCGCGTAACGCGCGAATGACTCACACCGTCATGTAACAAAAGTCTCACACGAAGTTGACGCTTTTTAACTTAATGCTGATAGTTTTATTCAAATGCGCCGCTATAATGCAGCTTGTGCAGAGGTCGGCCCGGTTTCATTATCATCGGGAGTGGAGCTCACCAGGCGATGCGCGTTGCATGCATCATCGGTCACACATACCTGTTTATAAGATTTGCCCTTTGGTCTTTTTTTTCAAACTTGAATGGTTCTACTGTTCAATTTCAAACAACCCGAGGACGACTTTCAGGCATGCCGCTGCACAGTCAATACACTCAACTTAATTAGGTAACACTGTGACGAAAGACGAACTGCGCGCGGAACTTGAGCGCCAGGAACAACGTTACAAGGACGTTTACGGCGGGGAAGTCACCACCTACGCCGCACAACCTGAACCCGAGCGCAAACCCTGGCGCAAACGCGCCAGTTTGCTCGATCAGGCATTTGCCCAGGAAATCCAAAAGATTGAACAGGAACTCAAAACCGAAGAGCCATAAGCCCTTCGCTCTGAGTTTCCAGGGTCTTGCTGTCTCTGCCGGCTCACCGCCGGCGGAGGGCACCTCGCATGGACTTACCATTGGTCAGCGTCCTGCTGCTGCCAACGAAATTTCATACAAATGTTTCAGACATGACGTTTGCATGACAAATCCGTGTCTTTTCGGCCCCATACTTTATAAATCAAAGACTTGCCAAAGCCCCGAAAACCCTGGGATGCACCGCTTTGCCCGATGCTTTTTCAGTGAAGATTGTTACCGATGAGCAGCTAATGCATCGATTACTGAGGTTTTCTGGCATAATCGCGCCCCCTTACGACCGGGTCAGAAAACCTTCATGATCGATTTATTCAGCGGACTGGATGCTTGGGTTCTAGTGAGCCTGTTGCTCGCCCTGGCCTTTGTCCTCGCCTTCGAGTTCATCAATGGCTTTCATGACACCGCTAACGCGGTGGCCACAGTCATCTACACCAAAGCCATGCCGCCGCACCTGGCCGTGTTCTTCTCCGGGGTGTTCAACTTCCTCGGCGTGTTGCTCGGTGGTGTCGGCGTCGCTTACGCCATCGTGCACTTGCTGCCGGTGGAGTTGCTGATCAATGTGAACACCGGCCATGGCCTGGCAATGGTCTTCTCTTTATTGGCAGCGGCGATCACCTGGAACCTGGGCACCTGGTACTTCGGTATCCCGGCCTCCAGCTCCCATACCTTGATCGGCTCGATCCTGGGTGTCGGCCTGGCCAACGCCCTGATCAACGACATCCCCCTGGCGGACGGTGTGAACTGGCAGAAAGCCATCGATATCGGCGCTTCCCTGGTGTTCTCGCCGATGGCCGGCTTCCTGGTCGCAGCCTTGGTGCTGATCGGCCTGAAATGGTGGCGCCCACTGTCGAAAATGCACAAGACCCCGGACCAGCGCCGCAAGCTTGACGACAAGAAGCACCCACCGTTCTGGAACCGTCTGGTACTGGTGATCTCGGCCATGGCCGTGAGCTTCGTGCACGGTTCCAACGATGGCCAGAAGGGCATCGGCCTGATCATGCTGGTGCTCATCGGTATCGTACCGGCGCAGTTCGTACTCGACCTGGGCAGCACCACCTACCAGATCGAACGTACCCGTGACGCTACCGTGCACCTGAGCCAGTTCTACCAGCGCAACAACGCCACCCTTGGCGAGTTCCTGGCACTGGGCAAAAGCGTGAAGGACGACCTGCCGGGCAAGTTCCAGTGCAACCCGCAGCAGACCGAGCCGACGATCAATGCATTGATGGAAACCCTCAAAGGCGTTTCCGACTACCATTCGCTGACTGCCGAGCACCGCATTGAAGTGCGTCGCTACCTGCTGTGCCTGGACGACACCGCGAAGAAAGTCGGCAAGCTGCCGGGCCTGGAAGCGCGTGAGAAGTCCGACCTGGACAAGCTGCGCAAAGACTTGACCGCCACCACCGAATACGCCCCGTTCTGGGTGATCCTCGCCGTCGCACTGGCCCTGGGCCTGGGCACCATGGTTGGCTGGAAGCGTGTGGTACTGACCATCGGTGAGAAGATCGGCAAGCAGGGCATGACCTATGCCCAGGGCATGTCGGCGCAGATCACCACGGCGAGCATGATTGGCCTGGCCAACATCTTCAGCCTGCCGGTGTCGACCACCCACGTGTTGTCGTCCGGTGTTGCCGGCACCATGGTCGCCAACAAGAGTGGCCTGCAAGGTGGCACCGTCAAGACCATCCTGATGGCCTGGGTGTTGACCTTGCCAGCAACCGTAGGCCTGTCGGCCGGGTTGTTCTGGCTGGCGTCCAAGGCGTTGGGTAGCTGATAGGCTGCGGCTGAAAAAGAAGGCGTGATCCCGATAAGGATCACGCCTTTTTTTATCTCCACAGATCGTTCCCACGCGGAGCGTGGGAACGATCATCTGCACAACACACTAAATAGCAGGCAAAAAAAAGGGCGACCGAAGTCGCCCAAAATGCCTTGCGTGCTCATGTAACCCAGAAGAACTTACGGTTCTTTACGCTTATTAGCGTCCTTCCAGATAAAAATCCCAAACCCTACAAAAAACAGCACCATGAGGCTGACAGTCAGCACCCCGGCAAATACCACATTATCGAAAAACATGACCGGCCTCCTGCTCGTGCCCTGTTGCGATAGGGCTAAGTTAATCGAGAAGGCGGATTGGAAAATTGACGGGGATCAATGTCGCCCGCAACGGGGCGTAAAGAAGGGCAATAACTGACCTGCATCAAGGGATGCAGGTTGTTTCAACGCTTTTTCGGTTTGTTCTTCGACTTCTTCTTGGTCTTGCCTAAAGGCATCGCTTGTTCAAACGCCTGGCGCACTTCGTTCAGGCGCTTGTCATTCAGATCATGCACACGCTTGGCGCGTTCGGCATTCAGGTCAATCAGCTTGTCATCATCACTCATGGCTTGGCATACGTCGTGGCGGGAATGGCTCAATAATGCGGCCTCTCCCGCTCGACGGCAAATACCAGGGTGAAAATCCTCGTACTTCCCTCTTCTGGCGCTTATTTATCCCGCTCAAACGTAATGATGGAACGTGTAGTCCCCGGCCAATTCGGCATTTGGCGCCAGGGCGTCAGCACTTCCAGCGTGTCGCCCCTGACCTGAAAATCACGGCATTGCACCGTCCCCACCCACGCCGGATTCCAGGCAGAATCAACCTCTGTACACCATTGATTGCCCTCGACCCGCTCAATACCGGTATAAGCCACCAGCGTATTCAACAGCACTGATTTTTCAGCGTCGGAAGAGCCGGGCTTTCTTCCCTCACCGGTCAACACGAAAGCCACTCGATGATCTGCGGTAAAAATAACGCGCCCGGAAGGACGGCTGCCCATTGCCGGGATTTTCTCACGCGTATCCTGGGACTCGACCTGATAGCCCACCAGCTTCCAGGCCCCGACCAGCGGTGACTCATTCGCTGCTGCGCCTGCGCAAAGGCCCATTGAAACCGCCAATCCGATCACATTGGCCTTTATAAGGTTTTTCATCGCTCTACCGTCTCAAAAAAGACACAGAGCTTTGCGTACAGCCGCCCGAGGAGATGTAAGGCATATCCTCAAACTACGACAGAAGAATCTGCGGGCGACAAAAGGAAACACATCGCCCAAAATCGACACTTTCCAACTTACCCTGTAGGCGCACTCAGTTGGCACTGCACAATGACCTTCCGCCGCTGCTGGCCCTGCGCGCTTTTGAGGCGGTGGCGCGGCACTTGAGTTTTATCAAGGCGGCCAATGAGTTGTCGGTTACCCAGAGCGCACTCAGCCACCAAGTGCAAAAACTCGAACAGTATCTGGGCAAACCACTGTTTATCCGACGCACCCGCGCGATTGATCTGACCGCCGACGGCCAACACTACTACGACGAAATCCGCCCGGCCCTCGACATGATCGCCGCCGCCACCCGCGCGCAAAAAGTCGCCCCCACGACCACGGTACTGCGCGTGGGCCTGTTGGCCTCGTTTGCCACGCTGTGGTTGGCCCCACGCCTGGCCGGGTTTCTCAATCGTTATCCGCATATCCAAGTGGAACTGCTGCCGGCGATTCAATTGGCCAACGTCGCCGCCGCCGAGGTCGACCTGGCCATCCGTTACGGCAAGGGCGACTGGCCCGATGTGCAGGCCACGCGCTTGATGGCGGAGGTCATCTCACCGGTGTGCAGCCCGGCCTTCAAGGCCAGTCAACTGCACAACGCGCCCTTGTTGATGGCCACCTCGCACCGCCCTTTCGAGTGGACGGATTGGTCTGCGCACTACCGGGTCAACCTCGACCACCACCCCCGCGTGATGCTGCACGACTACAACATCGTGGTCGAAGCCGCCGTGGCCGGCCAAGGCATCGCCATGGGCCGTCACCGCCTGATAGAGCGCAAGCTCAAGGACGGCAGCCTGGTGGAAGCCTTCGACTGGCCGCCCTATCACAGTGAAATCGGTTACTGGCTGATCGTGCCTCAAGGCCCTGCGAGCCAAGCCGTCGAATGCTTCAGTCAATGGTTGCAAGACACCTGCGCCGACGCATGAGCTATTTCGATACGTCGCGTGAGATCTATCCGTTTGTCGCCCATTGCTACAACAAACATGCTCAAACCTCTTAACCCGAGAGGATCCAACATGAGCGATTCCATCCACCAACGCGTACAAGCCCTTGGCCTGACGCTGCCAACTCCCAGCCAACCCGCAGCCAACTACATCAACCATGTGATCAGCCAGAACCAGCTGTTTATTTCCGGGCAAATTCCCATGGTCGAGGGTAAACCTGCCTACATCGGCCGGCTGGGCGAATCCCTCAGCGATGAAGAAGGTGCCCAGGCAGCAGAGCTGGCGGCGCTGGGCTTGCTCGGCCAGTTAAGCGCTGCCGTCGGCGATGACCTGTCGCGCGTGGTGCGTATTCTCCGTTTGGGTGTGTTCATCGCCAGCAGCGGCGATTTCACACGCCAAAGCGTGGTTGCCAATGGCGCCTCCAATCTGCTGGTCAATGCCCTGGGCGACAAAGGCCGGCACGTGCGCACCGCCGTCGGCGTTTCGAGCCTGCCCGCCGGCGTCGCCGTGGAGGTGGACGCCATTTTCGAGCTGCAGCCGTGAGCCCGCTGCAAGTCCAGCACCTGCGTGACGACACACCCGGCTGCCAGTCGGGCATCGTGCACTTCAACCACGCCGGTGCCTCGCTGCCGAGCCAAGCCACCCTCGACGCCATCATCGACCAGTTGCAACGCGAAGCCCGTGATGGCCCGATGGAGGCCGGCGAGCATGGCGCGATCCTGGTGGAAAAAGCCCGGCGCGCAGCCGCGCAACTGCTCAATGCGCCCGCCTCCTCGATTGCCTTTGCCAGCAGCGGCTCAACCGCCTGGAGCCTGGCGTTCCAGGCCTTGGGGCCGTGGCAGCCGGGCGATCGCATCCTGGTCGGCCGCCATGAATGGGGCGGCAACCTGGCGAGTATGCAGTTGGCGGTGCAAGCGGGTGCACACGTGGAGGTCATCCCCTGCGATGCCACCGGCGCAGTGTGCCCGCTGGCGCTGGAAGCGATGATTGATGCCAACGTCAAACTGATCGACCTGACCTGGCTGCCGGCCAATGGCGGCCTGATCAACCCGGCCCAGGCCATCGGCGAAGTGGCCAGGCGCCACGCAATCCCCTACTTCATCGACGCCGGCCAAGCCGTCGGCCAGTTGCCGGTGGACGTGCAGGCGTTGCACTGCGACGTGCTCAAGTCGGCCGGGCGCAAACACCTGCGCGGGCCGCGTGGCACGGCGCTGCTGTATGTACGACCGGACTTTCTGCAACGCCTGAACCCCGCCCAGCGCGATGTGTTCTCGGCGCCCTGGACTGCTGAAGGGTTCGACCTGCGTAACGATGCCCGCCGCTTTGAAACCAGCGAAGTGTCCTACGCCTTATTGGTGGGCCTGGGCAATGCGTTGCAGGAAATCAACCGACTGGGCGTGGAGCAGACATGGGAAAGGGTCCTGCAACTCAGTGGACGAATCCGCGACGCGCTGCGTCAGATTCCGGGCATCTCACTGCACGATTTGGGCACGGCCCACTCAGGACTGATCGCCTTTAACCTCGCCGGTTGGGACGCGTTTGAACTCAAACGCAGGCTGGGATTGAAGCGCATCAACATCGGCGCCAATAGCGTGGCCTACACGCCGCTGGATATGCAGGCGCGGGGGCTTACAAGCATCGCGCGGGTGTCTGTCAGCCCGCTCAACACCGAACACGACATTGAATTGCTGATCGCCGCGTTGCGCGAGTTGCGCGATTAAACCTCGACGTCCACCCACAAACCCTGGCGCGGCGCGTCTTCGATCAGCGGCGCCACCGGCACCGTGTTGTCGGCGTTGAGCTCATCGCCGGGGATCGCCAGGTGCGCGTCAGGGTCTTCATCCGCTTCGCGCCGGCGTTTCTGCTGCTCTTGCTGACGGCGTTGTTCTTCACGCAGTAAAAAAGTCGACTGCTCGGCATCGCCCTTTTTCAGGTCGATAGTGCTTTCGTTGGAGCCCGGCTGAACAGGCACCACGGGCGGGATATCCGGCTTCTGGCGCACCGGATCAAGCTGTGACGTAACCGGCACAACACTCAGGGGCAGTATGGGTGGCAGCATGGTTTTTAGTCTCCTGTTCAGCAGACTGTCGGCTGCGGGAGGGGCGACTTGAGTGCCAAGCCCCCAACTTGTGAACCAATCGTCATCTATCCGACGAACATATCGCCCTTTTTCTTGCCGCTTGTAGCTTAAAGCTTGAAGCTGCACCTATTCCTTTTGGTCTGGAAGCCGTGTTCCGTTAGAATAGTCGGCTTTTTCACGGCGGGAGTCAGGCAGCATGGCGCAGCAGTATCAACCGGGGCAACGCTGGATTAGTGACAGCGAAGCAGAGCTGGGGTTAGGCACCGTTCTGGCACAGGACGGGCGCTTGTTGACCGTGCTCTATCCGGCCACTGGCGACACTCGTCAGTATGCGCTACGGAATGCGCCCCTCACTCGTGTGAGGTTTTCGCCGGGTGACAGCATCACCCATTTCGAAGGCTGGAAAATGACCGTACAGGAAGTCGACGACGTCGATGGCCTGCTGGTCTACCACGGCCTCAATGGGCAGAACGAGCAGGTCACCCTGCCGGAAACCCAACTGTCGAACTTCATCCAGTTCCGTCTGGCCAGCGACCGTCTGTTCGCCGGGCAGATCGACCCGCTGGCCTGGTTCTCGCTGCGCTACCACACGCTGGAACACACCAGCCGTCAGTTGCAGTCCTCGCTGTGGGGCTTGGGCGGCGTGCGTGCGCAACCTATTGCTCACCAACTGCACATCGCCCGCGAAGTCGCTGACCGTATCGCGCCACGGGTATTGCTGGCCGACGAAGTGGGCCTGGGCAAGACCATCGAAGCGGGCCTGGTGATCCATCGCCAACTGCTGTCGGGCCGCGCCAACCGCGTGCTGATCCTGGTACCGGAAAACCTCCAGCACCAGTGGCTGGTGGAAATGCGCCGCCGCTTTAACCTGCAGGTTGCGCTGTTCGACGAAGAACGTTTTATCGAAAGCGATGCCACCAACCCGTTCGAAGACACCCAGCTGGCGCTGGTAGCCCTGGAATGGCTGGTGGACGACGAGAAGGCCCAGGACGCGCTGTTCGCCGCCGGCTGGGACCTGCTGGTGGTCGACGAAGCCCACCACTTGGTGTGGCATGAAGAAAAAGCCAGCCCGGAATACGCGCTGGTCGAGCAACTGGCCGAAGTGATCCCTGGCGTGTTGCTGCTCACCGCCACCCCGGAACAACTGGGCCAGGACAGCCACTTCGCGCGCCTGCGCCTGTTGGACCCGAACCGCTTCCACGACCTGCACGCCTTCCGCGCCGAAAGCGAGAACTATCGCCCGGTAGCCGAAGCCGTACAGGAGTTGCTGGACAAGGGCCGCCTGTCGCCAAAAGCGCACAAAACCATCCAGGGTTTCCTCGGTGACGAAGGTGAAGCACTGCTCACCGCCGTCAACGATGGCGACACCGAAGCCAGCGCACGCCTGGTGCGTGAGCTGCTCGACCGCCACGGCACCGGCCGCGTATTGTTCCGTAACACCCGCGCCGCCGTGCAGGGTTTTCCGGAGCGCAAGCTGCACGCTTACCCGCTGCCAAACCCGGACGAATACCTGGAACTGCCGCTGGGCGAACACGCCGAGCTGTACCCGGAAGTCAGCTTCCAGTCGCAGCCGGATGTTGAAGAAGAAAACCGCTGGTGGCGTTTCGACCCGCGCGTCGAGTGGCTGATCGACCAGCTGAAAATGCTCAAGCGCACCAAAGTGCTGGTGATCTGCGCCCACGCCGAAACCGCCATGGACCTGGAAGACGCCCTGCGCGTGCGCTCCGGCATCCCGGCCACGGTGTTCCACGAGGGCATGAACATCCTCGAGCGTGACCGCGCCGCTGCCTACTTCGCAGACGAAGAGTTCGGCGCCCAGGTGCTGATCTGCTCGGAAATCGGCAGTGAAGGCCGTAACTTCCAGTTCTCCCACCACTTGGTGCTGTTCGACCTGCCGTCCCACCCCGACCTGCTGGAACAGCGGATCGGCCGTCTGGACCGGATCGGCCAGAAGCATGTGATCGAACTGCACCTGCCGTACCTGGAAACCAGCCCGCAAGAGCGCCTGTTCCAGTGGTATCACGAAGCGCTGAACGCGTTCCTCAACACCTGCCCGACCGGCAACGCCTTGCAGCATCAGTTTGGCCCGCGTCTGCTGCCGCTGCTGGAAAACGCCGACGACGGCGAGTGGCAAGCCCTGATCGACGAAGCGCGTGCCGAGCGCGAGCGTCTGGAACAGGAACTGCACACCGGTCGCGACCGTTTGCTGGAGCTCAACTCCGGCGGCGCGGGTGAAGGCGATGCGCTGGTGGAAGACATTCTTGAGCAAGACGACCAGTTCGCCCTGCCGATCTATATGGAAACCCTGTTCGACGCCTTCGGCATCGACAGCGAAGACCATTCGGAAAACGCACTGATCCTCAAGCCCAGCGAAAAAATGCTCGACGCCAGCTTCCCCCTGGGCGACGACGAAGGTGTGACCATCACCTACGACCGTAACCAGGCGCTGTCGCGTGAAGACATGCAGTTCATCACCTGGGAACACCCGATGGTGCAAGGCGGCATGGACCTGGTGCTGTCCGGCTCGATGGGCAACACCGCCGTGGCGCTGATCAAGAACAAGGCGCTCAAGCCGGGCACCGTGTTGCTGGAACTGCTTTACGTCAGTGAAGTGGTTGCCCCGCGCTCGCTGCAACTGGGCCGTTACCTGCCGCCGGCGGCGCTGCGCTGCCTGCTGGACACCAATGGCAATGACCTGTCGGGCCGTGTGTCGTTTGAAACGTTGAACGACCAGCTGGAAAGCGTGCCACGCGCCAGCGCCAACAAGTTCGTGCAGGCCCAGCGCGATCAGCTCACGCCGCGCATCAATGCCGGCGAAGAGAAGATCACCCCGCGTCACGCCGAGCGTGTGGCCGAGGCCAAACGTCGCCTGGCAGCCGACACCGACGAAGAACTGGCGCGCCTGACCGCGTTGCAAGCGGTCAACCCGACCGTGCGCGACAGCGAGCTGGTGGCCCTGCGCCAACAGCGCGAGCAAGGCCTGGCCATGCTCGACAAGGCGGCGCTGCGGTTGGAAGCGATTCGGGTGTTGGTGGCGGGTTGATAACCGCCCTGCCCTGCTAAAAAACAAGGCCCGCGCAATGCGGGCCTTTTTTATGATCGTGCCCCACGCGGAGCGTGGGACACGATCAAGCTACAGCGGCAGCAGCAGGCACCTCCACCGCCCCCAACCCATCCTTCATCTTCTTGGCATCGCGCACAAAACTGCGCGAGGCCTGGAACAGAAACAGCATGGTCAAAAACAGCGCCACTGGAATCAGGTACATGGCGTCGTGCAAGCCCACCGCTTTGTACGCCTCGGTCATCTGCGCAGCGCCATCGGCGTACATCGCCGAATGGGCAAAATGGTCAGACAGGCCGCCCACCACCACTGGCCCCATGCCACCGCCGAGCAAGTACAAGCCGGCAAAAAACAACGCCATCGCCGTGGCGCGCAGGCGTGGCTCAACCACGTCCTGAATCGCCGTGTACACGCAGGTGTAGAAGTTATAGGCGAACAACCAGCCCACACTGAACAGCGCCACAAACACGCCAATCTCAATGCGCCCGGCATGCAAGGCCCAGGCAGTGGTGATGGTCGAGATAATCAAGCTGCACGCGGCAAACAGCAGCCGGCCGTTGGCGACCCGCTGATGGATCTTGTCGGCAATCCAGCCGCCCAGGGTCAGGCCCACCAGCCCGGTGATGCCGACGATCACGCCGGTGGCCACCGCCGCGTCCTGCAACGGCATCAGGAAGTAGCGCTGCAACATCGGCACCAGGAACGAGTTGCACGCATAAGTGGCGAAGTTAAAGCACAACCCGGCCAGCACCAGCCACAGGAAGGTCGGCACCGCCAGAACGCGACGAATCGGGCGATCGACGCGCTCTTGGGAGACTTGCACGGTTTCCGCCGCGCCGCGCTTGGGTTCCTTGACATAGAACATGAAGATCGCGAGGATCAGCCCCGGCACGGCGGCGATAAAGAACGGTGCTCGCCAGCTGTCAAACGCCTTGACCATTGCGCCAATGGTGAAAAACGCCAGCAGCAGGCCCAACGGCAGGCCCAGCATGAAGATGCCCATGGCCCGCGCGCGGCGGTGCGCGGGAAACAAGTCGCCGATCAGCGAATTGGCCGCTGGCGCATAGCTGGCCTCGCCGATGCCAATGCCCATGCGCACCAGCAAAAAGGTCCAGAAGCTGCCGACCATGCCGTTGACCGCCGTCAGCCCGCTCCAGGCGAACAGGCCCCAACCCATCAGTTTGCTGCGTGAACCGGTGTCGGCCAGGCGCCCGAGCGGCAGGCCGGCGATGGCGTAGACGATAGTAAAGGCGGTGCCGATGATGCCGAGCTGGAAGTCGCTCAATTGCCATTCCATGCGGATTGGCTCGATGATGATGGCGGGAATGGTGCGGTCGAAGAAATTGAACAGGTTGGCGAGGAACAGCAGGAACAGAATGCGCCAGGCATTCGCCGCTTGGGTCGAGTTCTGCATGGGTCCGTCTCTTTTATTGTTATGAGAGCTGCGATGCCCGATGCATCCTGCCCGGTACCTGCAACATAATCAGGCCTGGCACACTTGTCTGTAATGATTCGTAAAGCTGATAGGGCATGATTTCACCCGCAACCGCGGGACTTTCCCTACGAAAATATAAGTTCTCGCCCCCCTTCCCAACCGCCATGGCACGGATAGAATGGCGAGCCTTCCGTAACACCCACATCCTACTTTTCTTATCGATGACGCCCATGTCCGAAGCCAGTCCGTGTCTGAGTTGCGGTGCCTGCTGTTCACACTTTCGCGTGTCTTTCTTCTGGGGCGAGTGCGCCTCATCGGGCGGCACGGTGCCCGATGACCTGGTGGTGCAGATCAACCCCACACGCGTAGCGATGATCGGTACCGACCAGAAACCCGCCAGGTGTTGCAGCCTTGAGGGTGAGGTCGGCAAGGGCACCCGTTGCACCATCTATGAACAACGCTCAAGCCCCTGCCGGGAGTTCGACGCGTCATGGAGCCAGGGCGAGCAGAACGTCGACTGCGACAAGGCGCGCGCGGCCTTCGGCCTGCCGCCGTTAGAGGCACCTTTCGAATTGGACCTGCCGATCAGCGCTTAGCATCAAACGCTATGGCGGGCATGCCAAAATGGTTGAGAGCAAAGTGCCATTATCCCTGGCAAATCCCGCGAGGCTTCTATACTCGACTTCATAGGTCATCGCCGTAGGCTGTGACGTGACTCTATGATGGGGCTTGCTATGGAATGGCTGGGTCTGCATTTTTTTACCGACCTGCCAGAGAATGGGCATTTATTACTCAATTGCAGTCATAACCCGTTCCTGGTGCTACTGGCGTATCTGGTTGCTTGCGCAGCCGGCTTCGGCACGCTGGACATGGCTGAACGCGTCGGCCATGTCGAAGACCCTACCGCCCGCCGTCATTGGCGCTGGCTGGGCGCGGGTTGCCTGGCAGGTGGCATTTGGTCGACGCACTTCATCAGCATGCTGGCCTTCCAGGCGCCTATCGCCATTCATTATGAATTGCTCATGACGTTCGCTTCGCTGGTGATCGCCTTGATCGCTTCGCTGTTCGCCATGCAAACCCTCAGTCATACCCATCTGCGTTTCCATCAATACCTGCTGGCGTCGGTGTGGATGGGCATCGGTATCGCGTTGATGCATTACGTCGGCATGTCGGCCATGCGCTCCCAGGCCGATGTGTACTTCGGGACAGACCTGTTCCTGGCCTCCGTGGCCATTGCCATCGGCGCCAGCCTGGCCGCGCTGTTGCTGTCGAGCTACCTGCGCACCGGCTCCGGCGTGTTCCATCAGTTGCTCAAATACGCCGCCAGCCTGGTGCTGGGTGCCGGCATCCTGAGCATGCACTTCACCGGCATGGCCGCCATGCAAATGCTGGTGCCGACTGGGGCCGACCTTTCGTTACCGCTGGACAACAACCCGATTCAACTGGGCCTGTCGGTGGCCGTGATCACCCTGCTGGTGATCGGCAGCAGCGTCAGCGCTGCCCTCGCCGACAAAAAACTGCAGCACAAGGAGCGCGACCTGCGCCGGGTCAATGCCCTGCTCAGCGAGCTGGACCAAGCCCGCGCCTCGCTGCAGCAAGTGGCGCACTTCGATGCGCTGACCAGCCTGCTCAACCGTCGTGGTTTCAACCAGATCTTTGCAGAAAAAGTCGCGGAAAAAACCGCCAGTAACGGCATGATGGCGGTGATCTTCCTTGATATCGACCACTTCAAGCGCATCAATGACAGCCTCGGCCACGATGCCGGCGACCAACTGCTCACCGTGCTGGCCGGGCATATCAAGGGGTCGGTACGCAGCCATGAAGATGTGGTCGCGCGGTTTGGCGGCGACGAGTTCTGCATCCTGATCAATATTCACCATCGCGACGAAGCGCGGCACCTGGCCCAGCGCATCATGCAAAAAATGAAAGAACCGATCGAACTGGCCGGGCGGCGCATGGTGATGACCACCAGCATCGGCATCAGCCTGTTCCCCGATGACGGGCTGACCTGCGAAGAGTTGCTTAAAACCGCTGACCTGGCGCTGTACCAGTCCAAGGATGCCGGTCGCAACAGCCTGAACTTCTTCAGCTCCAACCTTAAAACCCGCGCCTTCCTTGAGCTGCAACTGGAAGAGGAGTTGCGCGCCGCGCTGCGCGGCCGCAATGAATTGGTGCTGTTCTACCAGCCTATCTTCGACATGAAACTGGGTAAGGTCACTCGCCTGGAAGCGCTGGTGCGCTGGCAGCATCCGCAACACGGGCTGCTGGCGCCGGACCGGTTTATCGGCATCGCTGAAAACAACGGTTTGATTGCCGAACTCGACCACTGGGTATTGCGTCAGGCCTGTCACGATTTGAGCCTGCTGTCTGACCGCGGTTACACCGAGTTGACCATGGCCGTGAACTGCTCGGCCTTGAACCTGGCCCGTGACGAACTGGCCGATGAGATCGAGGCCGCCCTGCGTTTTGCCGGGATCACCGCCAGCCGCCTGGAACTGGAAGTCACCGAAAACGCGCTGATGGGCAATATCAGCAGCACCCTGGCGCTGTTGCGCCAGATCCGCGCCTTGGGCGTTTCGCTGGCCATTGATGATTTCGGCACCGGGTATTCATCCCTGGCCTACCTCAAGCGCCTGCCGCTCAATACCCTGAAGATCGACCGGTCGTTTATCCAGGACATCCCCAAGTCCACCGCCGATGTCGAGATTGTGCAGGCGATCATCGGCATGGCCCACACCCTGCACTTGCAGGTGGTCACCGAAGGCGTGGAAACCCAGGCGCAATTTGAACTGCTGCTCAAGCACGGCTGCGACTATATCCAGGGTTACTTGCTCAGCCCGGCTGTGCCCTTGAGCGATGTGGTGGGTGTGATCCAGGGCATCCAGATGCGTAACCCGCTTTACCCATTCAGCGTCGAGGGCAATAAAGAGGCCCTCGCGCCGAAAGACACCGGCGCAGGCCGTATCGGGCCGCCGTCCATTGTCAGGCCAATTCGCTGACGCCGAAATTTTGGCATTTAGCCATCATCCGCCTAAAGAACGCCGACGAACGGCCGATTCATCAGAGTCCGGCGCCGATTCCCCTTGAAAACCAAAGGTTAAACCCGAGCGCCCCGGACTCAGACGCACTGTAAAGTCGCGAACTCTCATTCAGTGATGGCGCCTGGATTTTTTGGGCCGTCCGTCCAGGTACATGGCGCCCAATGACTTCCAAAAATAATGCTGTATCCGAGATCTGCGACGCACTGCCGACCGTTCCTGCCGAGAAACCCTCAAGCACCAAGTCATTGAGCAGCGCCCGACCGCTGTCTACCCAGCAATACCTGTACTTCACCGAAACCAATACCGACCGCATCCTGGATAACCTCGACGGCCTGCGCGACATGGTGTTCCCGCGCCCGCCCCAATCCGAAGGCGACGCTGATACGCGCAGTGAGCAGGAATTTCCCTCGGTGTGCCTGATCGGCCTGGGCCGCTGCGGTTCGAACATCGCGCTGGACGTGGCGGAGTTGGTGTACAACGCGCGCAAGTTCTACCTCAATGAATTCAGCACCGAAGATAAATCGACAGACAAGGGCTACAGCCCCGCCCAATGGATCCGCAACAACTTGCGCCTGGGCGGCGGCAAGGCCACAAAGCCGGTGTTTTTGGTGGAACCGTTGGTGATGCTGGGCGACCTGGACAAGGACATTGCCGGGCGCATCCGCTTCTCGCGCAAGGGCGAAAAAAGCGGCTTCCTGCGCGACTACAGCAAGATGAAGATCATGGACCTCTCGGAGGTCCACGCCGGTGGCGCCGGTAACGCGCCGATCCTCGGCCAGTACCTGGCCAAGATCATCCTTAACAAAGACACCCAGCGCTTTTCCAGCCCCGACTGGAAGATGATTCACTCGTACCTGATCGATTCCTGCGGTATCAAGGCCAACCAGTCGCGCCTGTACTTCTCGATCTTCAGCGCCGGCGGCGGTACGGGTTCGGGCATGGCCTCGGAGTTCGGCCTGGCCCAGCAACACTCGTACATGAACAAGACCTTCGACACCAAGCCCGCTGACGAGCACGACAGCAAAAGCGGCCACGCCTTTGTGTTCGAGCCGATCTTCACCAGCGGCATTTGCGTGCTGCCGAATATCTCCGACCACCGCAGCGAAATGTCCGAGGCGCTGCACATCAACGCCGGGCGGTTGCTGTGCAAATACCTGTCGGAAGAATGGGATTTTTCATACAACTTCGACAATGAAGACAGCAGCGAAGCCAGTGTAAAAGGCCGTATTCGGCCGTGGAACGCGATGATGTTGATTTCCAACGACATCATGCGATACGCCGAAGAGAGCGATGACGGCAATATCCAGAACATTGACGTCAATGCCATGGAAAAACACGCCAACCAGTACATCTCCCAGCAGATCTTCAACATCCTCACCGCCCAGGCGGTGACCACCGACTACGACCAGAACTACTTCCGGCGCGCCGGCATCGATATCGGCGAAACCATCCGCCTGGATGCCAACGACCTGTTTATGAGCCTGGCCGGGCCGGTAGCGATTGCCTACGCCGAATCGGTGGTACCCGAAACCCCGGCGCCCTCGGGCGACAAGTTCAAGGTGTTCGATAAAGAGCCGCAGCGCCTGAATATCGACGACCTGTTCTTCCGCTCCATCGACCTGCCGCACTTCAATAAGGTCACCCAGGCCATCGAGGGCATCAGCCTGTTGCCGATCGAGTCCAAGCGCTACAAGGCGTCCCTGGAGCAATACAAGAACTCCGGCTATGACGCGGCGGCGCTGCATGACCTGCACTTCTTCAAGAACTGTTCGTCGGTGGTCTCGATTGTGTCGTTGCCCAAGGATTACAAGCTGTCCTACATGGACCTCAACCGGCTCAAGACCCATCTAAACAGCCTGTTCCCCAATACCACGCTCAAGCGTTATGCGCTGGTCATCGGCGCCTCGGCCAACTTGTCGCTGACCACCTTGATCGCCAAGAGCCCGTGTCTGTCGGATGATTTTTTGACCCTGATCGTGGCGTTTATCAAACGCTGCTTTGCGCGTAACCCGTACCGGTTCGACGAGACACTGGACAACTCGATCCTGGATTTCATCATCCATGAGGACTTCGATGAAGACCGCATCGACGAGCTGCTCAATGAGTTTGAAAACCCGGCGAAGATCCTCGATACCAACTGGTACGCGATCAAGCCGATGTATGAGAAGAAGTACCGCGAACTGATCAACGACAAGGACAAGTTTGTGTCGATCAACGATATTCGCCTGTCACGGGATTGCGTGAAGAAGGCGATCAAGTACCTGCGCGAGATTTACCGCCATCGGATCGGCAAGACCAAGGTTATTTCGTTGAATAACCATACTGGCAAGACTGCCTAGACCGAGTCACGGCCTTCGCGAGCAAGCCCGCTCCCACATTCGACTGAGTTCCTGCTGAAAGGGTGCGGTCGAATGTGGGAGCGGGCTTGCTCGCGAAGGCAATCTGTCAGTCACCGCCTATCTACAGCTTTGCCACACCTAGAAACAATTACCCAGGCGTTTGGCTTCGCGCAAAACTGTTCCCGTGACGCTTACGTCACCGTCACCTGTGACCTTTCTCTACGGCAAGATGCCATCACGGCGCCAGCGGTTACTCCGCTACACACTTGCCCGGCGAAAAAACACGCACTTTTATAGTGCAAGCCTTTCTTGCGCCGCCCTTTCCTGGATCAGAATCCACGGCGAAACCACCACCGCCCACAGGCTCGGATCGCGCTCAACCAGGTCCAACGCCCGCGTCGCAGACACTTCGCCAAGGCTCCCTGCGGCCAGCCACCCAGCGACTTTGTCGCGGTTATCCTCGGCCATTCCTTCGGCCGCTTCGATCAAATCCAGGCCGGCGTCGACCCACAATAGGGCACCCTTGGCAAAGAACGGTTCAAGCTCCTTCCAGGAAATTTCGGCGGTTTCACCGAGCAGCTTGGCATAGAGGGTGCTAGGTTCTTGCGTCATGGGAATTCACCTGAATAAAAAATCGGCGCAATCATAGCGTCAGGCGTCAGGCAGAAAAACCCAGTTGCAAATGAGGCACCGAACGAAAGTGTCAGGAAAGCCAAGGATTGCCTGAAACTCTGGCATCAGCCCGCCGCAATTCTGTCTTTTTCTTTCATTAAAGCGACACACCCAAGGTTTGCCCCCAGCAGCCAGCTTTTCAAGCGATGAACCGGCGCTCTACACTGTACCGGTACAGTTGCCAGGGCAATGCCGGGGGGATATCCGCGATATCTGATCCGGTTCTGCAGCTCACAAGGCCGCTAGAACTATAAAAAATACAACAGTAAGAGTGGAGCACTATGAATAAGGCTACTAAGCAGATTTCCAAACTGTTTGCCGCTATGGTCCTGGCTGGGGTTGCCGGCCATTCGTTCGCAGCCGACACCATCAAGATCGGTATCGCTGGCCCTAAAACAGGTCCAGTGACGCAATACGGCGACATGCAATTCATGGGTGCCAAGCAAGCAATCGCTGACATCAACGCCAAAGGCGGTGTCGACGGCAAAATGCTTGAAGCGAAAGAGTACGACGATGCGTGCGATCCAAAACAAGCCGTTGCCGTAGCGAACAAAGTGGTCAACGACGGCGTCAAGTACGTAGTCGGTCACCTCTGCTCCAGCTCCACTCAGCCCGCGTCCGATATCTATGAAGACGAAGGCGTGATCATGATCACCCCGGCGGCTACCAGCCCGGAAATCACTTCCCGTGGCTATAAGCTGGTGTTCCGCACCATCGGCCTGGACAGCGCTCAAGGCCCAGCGGCCGGCAACTACATCGCCGACCACGTGAAGCCGAAAGTCGTCGCTGTTATCCACGACAAGCAGCAGTACGGTGAAGGCATCGCCACCGCCGTTAAACAGACCCTCGAGAAGAAAGGCGTGAAAGTCGCCCTGTTCGAAGGCATCAACGCAGGCGACAAAGACTTCGGCTCGCTGATCCAGAAGCTCAAGCAAGCCAACGTCGACTTCGTCTACTACGGCGGCTACCACCCAGAGCTGGGCCTGATCCTGCGCCAGGCCAAGGAAAAAGGGGTGAACGCCAAGTTCATGGGCCCAGAAGGTGTGGGTAACGACTCCATCTCGCAAATCGCCCAGGGCGCTTCCGAAGGCCTGCTGGTTACCCTGCCGAAATCCTTCGACACCGACCCGGCCAACAAGGCCATCGTTGAAGAGTTCACCAAGAACAAGCAGGACCCAACCGGTCCGTTCGTGTTCCCGGCGTACTCGGCCGTTGAAGTGATCGCCGGCGGTATCACTGCCGCGAAGAGCGAAGACACCGCCAAAGTGGCTGCTGCCATCCACGCCGGCACCTTCAAGACCCCAACTGGCGACCTGAGCTTCGACGCCAAGGGCGACCTGAAGGACTTCAAATTCGTGGTCTACGAATGGCACTTCGGTAAACCAAAAACCGAAGTTTCCCCTCAGTAAGCCAGGCGTTACTGGTCCAACAAGCCCACTGTGAGAGCAGTGGGCTTTGTTTTACGAGGTTTATGGGCCTGTCACCCGCGATCCGGGCGCTGGCTCACCTGAAAATCTTAAAACCGTCACCAGCGGTTCGCTGGCAAACGCTTCGTGCAACCTGATCACAGAGCAGGGCACCGAGCCGGAAATGACTCCACCAGTGAAATGCGTATCGGGTTTTTAGGAGCGCTGTAATGCCTGAGATCTATCATTTTTTCCAAACGCTGGTTAACGGCATGACCGTTGGCAGCACCTATGCCTTGATAGCCATTGGCTACACAATGGTTTACGGCATCATTGGAATGATCAACTTCGCCCATGGCGAGGTGTACATGATTGGTTCCTACGTGGCCTTCATCGCCCTTGCCGGGCTGGCCATGCTGGGTATCCACTCCCTGCCGCTGTTGATGACCGCTGCGTTCCTTGCATCGATCGTCGTGACCAGTGCCTATGGCTACAGTATCGAGCGCGTCGCCTACCGCCCCTTGCGTGGCAGCAACCGTTTGATCCCGCTGATTTCCGCCATCGGCATGTCGATTTTCCTGCAGAACACCGTATTGCTGTCCCAGGACTCCAAGGACAAGTCCATTCCCAACCTGATCCCGGGGAGCTTCTCCTTCGGCCCAGGTGGTGCACAAGAAGTGCTGATTTCGTACATGCAGGTGCTGGTTTTCGTCGTCACCCTGGTGGCGATGCTCGGCCTGACCCTGTTCATTTCCCGCTCCCGTCTGGGGCGCGCCTGCCGGGCCTGCGCCGAAGACATCAAGATGGCCAACCTGTTGGGCATCAACACCAACAACATCATCGCCCTGACCTTCGTGATCGGTGCTGCACTGGCGGCCGTTGCGGCGGTGCTGCTGAGCATGCAGTACGGCGTGATCAACCCCAACGCCGGTTTCCTGGTAGGGCTCAAGGCCTTTACTGCGGCGGTCTTGGGCGGCATCGGCAGTATTCCGGGCGCGATGCTCGGCGGGCTGGTGCTGGGTGTGGCTGAAGCCTTTGGCGCCGACGTGTTCGGCGACCAGTACAAGGACGTCGTGGCGTTCGGCCTGTTGGTTCTGGTGCTGTTGTTCCGTCCGACCGGCATTTTGGGCCGTCCGGAGGTTGAGAAAGTATGAGCAGATATCTTAAATCGGCGTTTTTCAGCGCCTTGCTGGTCTGGGCCGTGGCCTTTCCGGTACTCGGCCTCAAGCTGAGCATTGTCGGCATCAACCTGGAAGTGCATGGCACCGGTCCCGTGACCCTGACCATCATCGCCCTGTGCTCGGTGCTGATGTTCCTGCGCGTGCTGTTCACCCAGCAGGTCGGTGCGTTTTTCAAGGGTAACCGTGGCCCGTTGGTGTCGCCCAAGGTCAGCCAATTCCTGACCCTGCCGCGTACCCAGCGCTACATCATCATCGGTCTGATCGTGGCCGCGTTGATCTGGCCATTCTTCGGCTCGCGCGGCGCCGTCGACATCGCCACCCTGATCCTGATCTACGTGTTGCTGGGCCTGGGCCTGAACATCGTGGTGGGCCTCGCCGGTCTGCTTGACCTCGGTTATGTGGGCTTCTATGCCGTGGGTGCCTACACCTACGCACTGCTCTCGCATTACCTGGGCTGGGGCTTCTGGATCTGCCTGCCACTGGCCGGCATGGCGGCGGCCACCTTCGGCTTCCTGCTGGGCTTCCCGGTACTGCGCTTGCGCGGTGACTATCTGGCGATCGTGACCCTGGGCTTCGGTGAAATCATCCGTCTGTTCCTGCGTAACCTCACCGATATCACCGGTGGCCCCAACGGCATCAGCAGCATTCCCAAGCCAACGTTCTTCGGGCTGACGTTCGACCGCACCGCAGCCGAAGGCATGCAGACCTTCCACGAATACTTCGGGATCGACTACAACCCGGTGAGCAAAGTGGTGTTCCTGTACCTGGTGGCCCTGTTGCTGGCACTGGCGGCGCTGTTCGTGATCAACCGCCTGCTGCGCATGCCGATCGGCCGTGCGTGGGAAGCGTTGCGCGAAGATGAAATCGCCTGCCGTGCGTTAGGCATGAACCCGACAGTCATCAAGCTTTCGGCATTCACCCTCGGGGCAACCTTCGCCGGTTTCGCCGGCAGCTTCTTCGCGGCACGCCAAGGTTTGGTGACCCCGGAGTCGTTCACCTTCATCGAGTCGGCAATCATCCTCGCCATCGTGGTACTGGGTGGCATGGGCTCGCAGTTGGGCGTGATCCTGGCGGCAATCGTGATGATCCTGCTGCCGGAAATGATGCGTGAGTTCAGCGAATACCGCATGTTGATGTTCGGCGCCATGATGGTGCTGATGATGATCTGGCGTCCTCAAGGCCTGCTGCCCATGCAACGTCCACACATGGAGCTGCGCAAATGAGCCGCGAGATCCTGAAAGTCGAAAACTTGAGCATGCGTTTCGGCGGTTTGCTCGCGGTCAACGGCGTAGCCCTGACCGTCAAAGAGAAACAGGTTGTGGCACTGATCGGCCCGAACGGCGCCGGCAAGACCACGGTGTTCAACTGCCTCACCGGCTTCTACAAGCCGAGCGGTGGCAGCATCCTGCTGGATGGCCAACCCATTCAGGGCCTGGCCGGTCACGAGATCGCCCGCAAAGGCGTGGTGCGTACCTTCCAGAACGTGCGCCTGTTCAAGGATATGACAGCGGTCGAAAACCTGTTGATCGCCCAGCACCGTCACTTGAACACCAACTTCTTTGCTGGCCTGTTCAAGACTCCGGCGTTCCGCAAGAGCGAGCGCGAGGCCATGGAATACGCGGCGTACTGGCTGGACAAGGTCAACCTGACCGAGTTTGCCAACCGCCCCGCCGGCACCCTGGCTTATGGCCAACAACGCCGACTGGAAATCGCCCGTTGCATGATGACCCGCCCGCGGATCCTGATGCTCGACGAACCGGCCGCCGGCCTGAACCCCAAGGAAACCGAAGACCTCAAGGCGCTGATCAGCGTGCTGCGTGAGGAAAACAACGCCACGGTGCTGTTGATTGAACACGACATGAAACTGGTCATGAGCATTTCCGACCATATCGTAGTGATCAACCAGGGCACGCCACTGGCCAACGGCACGCCGGAGCAGATCCGCGACAACCCGGAAGTGATCAAAGCCTATTTGGGGGAAGCGTAAAATGCTGCAATTCGAAAACGTTTCCACTTTCTACGGCAAGATCCAGGCGCTGCACAGCGTCAACGTGGAAGTGCGCCAAGGTGAAATCGTCACGCTGATCGGCGCCAACGGTGCCGGCAAGTCGACGTTGCTGATGACCCTGTGCGGCTCGCCGCAAGCCCACAGCGGCAGCATCCGCTACATGGGTGAAGAACTGGTGGGTCAGGCCTCCTCCGAGATCATGCGCAAGAGCATTGCCGTGGTGCCCGAAGGCCGTCGTGTGTTCTCGCGCCTGACGGTAGAAGAGAACCTGGCCATGGGTGGGTTCTTTACCGACAAGGGCGACTACCAAGAGCAGATGGACAAGGTGCTGCACCTGTTCCCGAGGCTCAAGGAACGCTTCAGCCAGCGCGGCGGCACCATGTCCGGCGGCGAGCAGCAAATGCTCGCCATCGGCCGGGCGCTGATGAGCAAGCCCAAGCTGTTGTTGCTCGACGAGCCTTCACTGGGCCTGGCACCGATCATCATCCAGCAGATCTTCGACATCATCGAACAACTGCGCAAGGACGGTGTGACGGTGTTCCTGGTGGAGCAGAACGCCAACCAGGCGCTGAAAATCGCCGACCGCGCCTACGTGCTGGAAAACGGCCGGGTGGTGATGCAGGGCACCGGGGAGCAGTTGCTGACGGATCCGAAAGTGCGTGAAGCCTATCTCGGTGGCTGAGCCATTGAGGTAAACAAAAACGGCCCTCGGGCCGTTTTTTTATCGCCGCTTAAAGCGTCGCAACCAATTGCCCCTTGCTCGCGCGCTGGCCTGCCAGCATCAATGCCCCGCCCGATAGCAACAGGCCCGCCGCCAGGAAGATATACGCGCCGTACACGTCCAGCGGCGCGTCTAAATAGCCGATGACGCGCTCTGCCATATTCAATGTCTGAGAACACACCAGCGTACCGGTCAACGAGGCGATGGCCAGTACCGGCGTCACCGTTGCAGACACACGCCCCATGTAGCCTTCAGGCACGGCTTCCTGGAGCATCGGCCCTTGCACAATCGCAAACACCGAGAAGAACAACCCACAGCTGAACATCAGCGCCCAAGCCAGGTAAAACGGCGGATGCAGCGAATACGCCAGGTAACTGAACCCCATGCACAGCAGCGCAAAGGTAAAGGCCTGACGCGTACTCAGTGACTTCAACAGCGGCCGGACCAGCACGGCAGCAATCAACCCGCCCACAGGGAACGCTGCGAGAATCAGACCGTATTCATAAGGGCTCAAGCCCAAGGTTTTGAATGCGTACAAGGACAACGCGACGTTATTGACCCCCAGGGAAAACCCGTACAACGCGACACCGATCAGCAACGTCCTGATCGAGGCGTGCCCCCAGGAAAACCGCAGCCCTGCGAGCACTCCATGCCAAAAGGGCAGCCGTTGTTGCTCGGTCAGCAAGGTCCGGCGCAGGCCCTGGGTAGACGCGATACACAGGGCCGAACAGGCAAAGGCCAGCACATTGATCAGCAGTGCCAGGGCGGGGCCCACCCAGACAAATAAGGCCGGCCCAAGGGACGCCGACAACACTGAAATGCCCGTCAGGGAAAACATTGCCTTGGCCGATGCTTCAACGCGTCGTGCCGAAGGGATGACCACTTGCATAATCGCCTGGCGTGACGGGTTGAAAAACTGTGCGGCCGTGCTGTTAAACAACAACAACAGTAGAACACCGACGAGCACTTGCATCGGGTCCAGGCCGGCCAGCGAATAGATCACAAAAAAGATCAGGAAGTTGAGCACCCGAATCCCGTCCGCCGCGATCATCACGTACAGCGGCGTCATCCTGTCCACCCAAGCCCCGGCCAGTGGCGCTACCAGTACACGCGGTATAGCCGAAGCCGCCACTGCCAGGCCTACGGCCGTCGGCAAGAACGCACTGTCGTGAAACAAGTCAGTCACCAGCCACACAATGACGGTGCTCTCGAAAACGAACTCGCCAAACGATGAGAGGGCTTGCCCCAGCCACAGGAACGAGAAATTTCTGCTGATGAAAAAATCTGCAAAGCGCTTCTTCACAGCCAAAGCTCCTTATTGGTCTTGCGCACATTCGCCCAGTGCCAGGCATTGCTTGATCGTACAGCACGCGCCAACAGAGCTAGCGAACACTAAGACCCACGGCGCCATTTGCCCGGCATCGGAAATTTATTTACTACCTGCTGTAACGCAACCTGATGCCCCAACTCTAGAGGGGTAAGCAAGCAAAAACGCTTCCTTACCCAACCTCACTGCTGGAGTTACACCATGACTACTAAATCCCGTTCGCTGTCCGCCGCTACCCTCGTTCTGGCCCTGGGTTCGGCCCTGAGCTTTTCCGCCCTGACCAACATGGCCCACGCTGACGAAGCGAAAATGGACAAGTGCTTTGGTGTCGCCGAAGCCGGCAAGAACGATTGCGCTGCGGGCGCCGGTACTACCTGCGCCGGCACCTCGAAAGTCAAAGACCAGGCCAACGCCTGGAAACTGGTCCCGGCAGGCACTTGCGCCAAGACCCCAAGCTCCACCTCGCCGACCGGTTTCGGCCAGGAAGCAGCCTTTACCGCCAAGTCCTGAAACCCTGCAAAACCTGAGTACTGATGATGACGCTTTTACCTCAGCACACGGTCTCACCGGCTCAGGTGCCCGGCCTCCCTTATCGGGCCGGGCTGGGGCTGAAGAGCGAGCACTTTATTGAAGTGCTCGATACCTCGCCCGACATCGGTTTTTTTGAAGTGCACGCCGAAAACTACATGGTCGCCGGCGGCCCGTTTCATCACTACCTGGGTTTGATACGCGAACAGTACCCACTGTCATTGCATGGCGTGGGTCTGTCCATCGGCGGCGAAGGCCCGCTTAATCGTGAGCACCTGGCACGGTTGGCCACGCTGATCGAACGCTATCAACCCCACTCTTTTTCCGAACACCTGGCCTGGTCCAGCCACGGCCCAGTGTTCCTCAATGACTTGCTGCCGCTGGCCTACGACGCCGCGACCCTGCTCCGGGTGTGCGAGCACATCGATCAGGTACAAAGCACCCTCAAGCGGCCGATGCTGCTGGAGAACCCCTCGACGTACCTGCAGTTCCAACGCTCGACCCTGGACGAGACGGACTTCATCAGCGAGATCATCCGGCGCACCGGTTGCGGGCTGTTGCTGGACGTCAACAACGTCTATGTGTCGTGCATCAATCATCAGCGCGACCCACTGGCCTACCTCCATGCGCTGCCGTTGAAGGCCGTCGGTGAGATTCATCTGGCCGGTTTTGCCGAAGACACTGACAGCCTGGGCGACCGCCTGCTGATCGATGACCATGGCGCGCCCATCGATAACGCGGTGTGGCAACTCTACGAACAGGTACTCAAACACACCGGCCCCGTCGCCACGCTGATCGAGCGGGACAACCAGGTGCCCGCCTTCAGCGTGCTGCACGCCGAAGCCCAACACGCCGACTGGCATCTGTCACAGGCGAAGGTATTGACGCTATGAGCGATCAAGCTGCATTTGCCGGCGCCTTGCTCGATTCCGACCAGGCCTGCCCCGATGGGTTGTTCAGCAGCAACGGCGCCGACCCGGCCAGCCGATTTGCGGTGTATCGAAACAATGTCCACAGCTCGCTGATCAACGCGCTCGCCGCCGCTTACCCGGTGACGCTGCAATTGGTGGGCGAAGAGTTTTTCCGTGCGATGGCCAGCCTGTACGTGCAAGCCAGCCCGCCCGACAGCCCGTTGATCAGCGAATACGGCAGCACGTTTGCCGCGTTCATCCAGGCATTCGAGCCGGCTGCAAGCGTGCCTTACCTGGCGGACGTCGCACGCCTGGAACGCCTGCGGGTGCGTGCTTACCACGCCGCAGACAGCCAGCCACTGAATCAACAGGCCATCCTTGAACAACTGCAAGGCCCCGTCGACCTGGGGCAACTACGCCTGCACCTGCATCCGTCCCTGGCCACCATGCATTCGCCCTACGCCGTGGTTGCGGTATGGGCCGCGCACCAGACCGAAGGCGCCATCGCCACCTTGAACCCTTGGTACGCCCAAAGTGCACTGGTGTTGCGCCAGGGCCTGGCGGTCAAGGTCTTCGCCATCGACAGCGGTTCGGTGGCGTTTATTAACAGCCTCAATCAGGGGGCAGGCCTGGAAATGGCGGTGGAACACGCGCTTGAAGCCTCGGCCGAATTCGACCTCAACCACTGCCTGACGCTGCTGATCAGCCACGACGCCATCACTCATTTACACACAGAACAAAAGGAATCGCCATGAACACTCACCCTACTTGCCAGGTAAAACGGGTCATCGCGCTGTTCGAAAAAATCCCCTACAGCCTGATCGCCTTTCTCGCACGGTTTTCCATTGCGGCGGTGTTCTGGAAGTCCGGCCAGACCAAGGTCGAAGGTTTTGCCATTGATATCATCAACGGCACCTTCCAATTCGGCGAACCCAAGCTTGCGGCTTCGACCCTGCCGCTGTTTCGCAGCGAGTACCACGTGCCGTTGTTGTCGCCGGAAGTGGCCGCGCACATGGCGGCATTTGCCGAGCACTTTTTCCCGGTGCTGATCCTGGTGGGTTTTGCCACGCGCTTTTCGGCCGTGGCGCTGATCGGCATGACCTTGACCATTCAACTGTTCGTCTACCCGGAAGCCTATCCCACACACGGCACCTGGATCGCGTTGCTGCTGCTGTTGGTGGCCAAAGGCCCAGGCTGCCTGTCGATCGATCACCTGATCGCGCGTCGCTACCGCTGAAGGCGATCCAGGGCTTCGCCGCTGCGTCTGAACCAGTCCACCAGGTAGTCGGCCAATACTTGGGTTCGGCGCGGCAGGCCACCTTGATAAGGATGCACCAGGTACATCGGCATGCTGCGCGTTTGATAATCACGCAGCAGCCAGCGCAAGCGCCCGTCGGCCAGTTCCGCCGGTAACACGTAGGACGGCAGGCGAGCGATGCCGGCGCCCACCAGGGCAGCTTTTTTCAACAGGTTGTAGTGGTTGGAAGCGAAGGTACCGCTGACCCGCACCCGCAGCAGTTCATGTTGCTGGTGGTACAGCCATTCTTCACGCCCGCTGTAGTGGCTGTTGAGCAGGCAGGTGTGCGCGGCCAGATCCGCAGGCGTCAGCGGTTCGCCATGCTGCTCCAGGTAGGCCGGGCTGGCGCAGGTCATTTCATGCCAGGCCAGCAGCGGTTTGGCCACCAGCCGCTCGTTGTCCATCGCCCCCATGCGCACGCCCAAATCGAAGCCATCGCGCGCCAGGTCGCGGTAGCTGTTGTTCAGTTCCAGCTCGATCTGCACCTGCGGGTATTGCTGGGTGAACTCCAGCAACAAGCCATCAAAGAAGGTTTCTCCCAGCGACACCGGCACCGTCATCCGCACTGGCCCAGCCAGATCGTCCTTGAGCCGCGCCAACGCCTGACGGGCGCGCTCCACCTGGGCCACCAGCGCCTGAGCCTGGGGCAACAACGCCGCGCCGGCGGCGGTCAGGCTGAGTTTGCGCGTAGTGCGGTGCAGTAACACCACCGAAAACTTCGCTTCCAATTGGCTGATGCGCTTGGACAATTGGCCCTTGCTGCAGCCCAACTGCTCTGCCGCCAAGGTAAAACTGCCCGCCTCGATCAACACGGCAAAAGCCGCCAGGTCATCCATTTCGCTCATGGATTGTTTCCATTTGAAAACCAAAGGTTGCCTATTACCACGTTTATCCGCTTAAAAAGCCACCCTAGACTGAAACCTCACTTAATCCCCTGGAGGAACAGCACGATGAAAATCCTATTGATTGGTGCCAGCGGCACGGTCGGCTCAGCGGTCAAGGCGGAACTGGCGCAGCGTCACGAGGTGATCAGCATCGGCCGTAGCGGCGGCGACTTCCAGGTGGATATCAGCGACAGCGCGTCGATCCGCAAACTCTTCGAGCAGACCGGCAAGTTCGACGCACTGGTCTGCGCGGCAGGCAGTGTGAATTTCGTGGCATTGGGTGACATGAGCGAAGCGGACTTTGAACTGGGCCTGCGTGACAAGCTGATGGGCCAGGTCAACCTGCTGCTGATCGGCCGCGAATACGCCAACGACGGTGCTTCGTTCACCTTTACCAGCGGCATTCTCAACCGCGATCCGATCCGCACTGGTGCCTCTGCCGCGCTGGTCAATGGCGCATTGGACGCCTTCGTCAAGGCGGCGGCGATCGAACTGCCACGCGGCTTGCGCATCAACTCGGTAAGCCCGACCGTCCTGCTCGAAGCCATGGGCAGCTACGCCCCGTACTTCCGCGGCTACAAACCGGCGCCAGGCGCAGATGTGGCGCTGGCCTACGCGAAAAGTGTCGAGGGCTTGCAGACCGGTCAGACCTTTATCGTTGGCTGAGATCTGACGTCTGTCAGAATCGCCTGAACCCGGCGAACGGGCTTGTGGTGCGGTGCGAGCCTGCGTAACGTGGCGGCACTTGTTTGGAGACCCGATAATGCGCGCCGCCCGTACCCTTGCTCTGTTTGCCCTGCTGCCCCTGTTCACCGCTTGCCAGATGTTCGAGAGCGAACCGGCCAAACCGTCTACCGTCGGGTTGACCCGCATGCAGGGTGAACTGACGGCGGTGGGCGGCAAACTGTTGTTCCAGCCATGCGGCGACAAACGCAACTACGTGGTCAACGACACCGGCGGCACCAGCGTGCTGCAGGAAGCCGCGTCCCTGGCTGGCCAGCAAGGCGTGCTGTTTGCCGATTTACGTGGCAAGTTCTCCGGGGTGGCCAGCGGCACCCAGGGTTCGGTCGACCTGCAACAGTTGTATCGCGTAGAACGCTCGACCTCGGCCTGCAACGACCCGGACTTCAAACGCATGATCTTGCGGGCCAACGGCCATAAACCGGCCTGGGCGATGAACGTTACCGGCAAAGGCATGGTGCTGGAGCGCGAAGGCCAGCCACCACTGGCGGTGCCGTTTGTCGAAGAGCAACTGGGTGACGGCCGTTTCAACCTGATGACCGAAGCCAATAACCAGCACATCGAACTGTGGGTAGCCCCACAGCGCTGCATCGATGCCGTCAGCGGCAGCTTGCAGCACATGACCGCCGAGTTGCGGGTCAATGGTCAGGTGCAGCGCGGTTGTGCGTCATTCGGCGGCTCGCGGGACGACTGATTCGGCCTTGGGCTGTTTTAACATGACGGGAATCAGCCTTTGGGGCTTATAATCGCCGGTTTGCAAAACAGCCGGCATCGAAGCCCGCCGCCTACCGGATACCGTCATGTTACGAATCACCGAACTCAAGCTGCCCATCGACCATCCCGAAGAAGACCTGCGGCCTGCCATCGTGCAGCGCCTGGGCATCGCCAGTGATGACCTGCTCGATTTCACCCTGTTCAAACGCAGCTACGACGCGCGCAAGAAATCGTCGGAGCTGTGCTTCATCTACACCATCGATCTGAACGCAAAGGGTGAAGCCGCCCTGCTGCTCAAGTTCGCCGATGACCGCAACATCAACCCGGCACCGGACGTCAGCTACAAAGTCGTGGGCCAGGCGCCGCAAGGCCTGGTTGAACGGCCGATCGTGGTGGGTTTTGGCCCCTGCGGCATTTTCGCCGGGCTGTTGCTTGCGCAGATGGGCTTCAAGCCGATCATCCTCGAACGCGGCAAAGAAGTGCGCCAACGCACCAAAGACACCTGGGGCCTGTGGCGCAAAAGCGTGCTCAACCCCGAATCCAACGTGCAATTTGGCGAAGGCGGTGCCGGGACCTTTTCCGACGGCAAACTCTACAGCCAGATCAAGGACCCGAAATTCCACGGTCGCAAAGTGCTGCACGAGTTCGTCAAGGCCGGCGCGCCGGAAGAAATCCTCTACGTCAGCAAGCCGCACATCGGCACCTTCCGCCTCACCGGCGTGGTGGAAAACATGCGCGAGCAGATCATCGCACTCGGCGGTGAAGTGCGTTTTGAACAGCGCGTCACGGATGTGCTGATCGAAGACGGCCAGTTGAACGGCGTAGTCGTCGACGGCGGCGAGCAGATCCTCTCCAGGCACGTGATCCTGGCCCTGGGCCACAGCGCCCGCGACACCTTCCGCATGTTACATGGCCGAGGCGTGTACATGGAGGCCAAGCCGTTCTCGGTGGGTTTCCGTATCGAACACCCGCAGTCACTGATCGACGCGGCGCGCCTGGGCAAATACGCCGGGCACCCGAAACTGGGCGCCGCCGACTACAAACTGGTACACCACGCCAAGAACGGCCGTTCGGTCTACAGCTTCTGCATGTGCCCGGGCGGCACCGTGGTGGCGGCGACTTCCGAGCCGAACCGCGTGGTCACCAATGGCATGAGCCAATACTCGCGGAACGAGCGCAACGCCAACTCCGGCATCGTGGTCGGCATCACGCCTGAGGTGGATTACCCAGGTGGCCCGCTGGCCGGTATCGAACTGCAGGAGCGCCTGGAGTCCCACGCCTACATCCTCGGCGGCAGCAACTACGAGGCACCGGCGCAACTGGTGGGCGACTTCATCGCCGGCAAGCCGTCCACGGCCATTGGCAGTGTGGAACCCTCGTACAAACCGGGGGTGGCCCTGGGCGACCTGGCGCTGGCCTTGCCGGACTTCGCCATCGAGGCGATTCGTGAAGCGCTGCCGGCGTTCGAGAAGCAGATCAAAGGTTACTCGCTGCACGATGCAGTGTTGACCGGTATCGAGACCCGTACTTCATCGCCGCTGCGCATCACCCGTAACGAGTCGATGCAGAGCCTGAACGTGAAAGGTCTGTTCCCGGCCGGTGAAGGCGCCGGTTACGCCGGTGGCATCCTCTCGGCGGGCGTCGACGGGATTCGGATTGCCGAGGCGCTGGCGCGGGATATGCTGGGTATAGAAGCTTAAGCACTATTACAGCCAACCCGTATCAAATGTGGGAGCTGGCTCGCCTGCGATGGCGGTGGTTCAGTCGATAAATTCGGCGACTGAGACTCCGCTTTCGCAGGCAAGCCAGCTCCCACATGGGTTTATTGGGTGTGTCAGATATTGGCGCGCTGGACGCTGGCAGGCAACGACTCACCCTTCTCGACACTGGCCGCAACCGCTGCAATCAAGCCACTAAGCTCATACCCCTGCTCCGCCAACCACGCCTGATCGTAGTAAGTGTTCGCATACCGCTCGCCCCCATCACACAAGATCGCCACGATCGACCCCGACTCCCCTGCCGCTTTCATCTGCAGCGCCGCGACCAAAGCGCCGATCAGGTTAGTCCCGCTGGAACCACCCACCCGCCGCCCCAACCGCTCGGCCAGGTAATGCATGGCTGCCAATGACAGCGCATCCGGCACTTTGACCATCGCATCAATCACCTTGGGCAAAAACGACGCCTCGACCCGTGGCCGGCCGATGCCTTCGATGCGTGAACCGCACTCCAGACGCAAACTGGCATCGCCCGTCTGGTAGTAGTCAAAAAACACCGAACGCTCGGCATCGGCACACAGCACGCGGGTGCAATGCTGGCGGTAACGCACATAGCGGCCCAGGGTCGCCGTGGTGCCGCCGGTGCCGGGGCTGGAAATCAACCAGCTCGGCTCCGGGTAATGCTCAAAGCGCATCTGCTGGAATATCGACTCGGCGATGTTGTTGTTTGCTCGCCAGTCCGTCGCGCGCTCGGCGTAGGTGAACTGGTCCATGAAATGACCACCACTTTCCTTCGCCAAGCGTTCGGATTCGGCGTAGATCTGCGTCGGATCCTTTACCAGATGGCTCTTGCCACCATAGAAGGCAATCTGGTCGATCTTCGCCTGGGACGTAGTGGCCGGCATCACCGCGATAAAGGGCAGGCCAAGCAAGCGCGCGAAGTATGCCTCCGACACCGCGGTAGACCCACTGGACGCTTCGATCACCGGCGCACCCGGCTTGAGCCAGCCATTACACAGCGCATACAGAAACAGCGAACGCGCCAGCCGATGCTTGAGGCTGCCGGTGGGGTGGCTGGACTCATCCTTGAAGTACAACTCGATACCCGGCAGCCCCGGCAATGGCAGAGGTATGAGGTGCGTGTCGGCACTGCGCTGGAAGTCCGCTTCGATGATACGGATGGCTTCGCGAGCCCAGGTACGGTGGTCATTCATGAGGTGAGTCTCTGAGGGTTTCAGCCCCGATTTTAGGGGGTTTCCTACACTGCACACAGATACAGTGACGACTCAATTAGACACACAATTGCTAGGCTTTGACGCAACGCCGATCTCGCCCGTTACTTATAACAAATAAGAATATAACTTTTGTTTTAACAACTAACGGTACGGGTTAGGGTACCCACCTATTGAACCTGGATTGGAGAGCATCCCTTGCCTCTGCGTAGCACTTTCACCCGATTCTTCCAGCTGGAAGCCGCCAGCGGTCTGTTATTGATCGCCGCTGCTGCTTTGGCGCTGATCATCAATAACTCACCGTTGTCGCACCTCTACGGCGCTTTCCTCGACACCCCCGTGGTGGCGCAGGTCGGCGCGCTGCAAATCGCCAAACCAGCGCTGCTGTGGATCAACGATGGCCTGATGGCGCTGTTCTTCCTCCTGATCGGCCTGGAGGTCAAACGCGAGTTGCTCGACGGTCACCTGTCCAAGCCATCGCAAGTAGTACTGCCGGGCGCGGCCGCAATTGGCGGCATGGTGGTGCCGGCCTTGATCTACTGGGCACTGAACAAGGACAACCCGGCCGCACTTGCCGGCTGGGCAATCCCGATGGCCACCGACATCGCCTTCGCACTCGGCGTCCTGGCCCTGCTCGGCAAACGTGTGCCGGTGTCACTCAAGCTGTTCCTGATGACCCTGGCCATCATTGATGACCTGGGCGCTATCATCGTCATCGCGGTGTTCTACTCCGCCGAATTGTCGAATGCAGCCTTGGCGGGCGCGGGCGCGTGCCTGGTTGCCTTGATCGCGATGAACCGCCTGGGCGTGGTCAAACTCGGCCCGTATATGATCATCGGCTTGATCCTGTGGGTCTGCGTGCTCAAGAGTGGCGTGCACGCCACTCTGGCCGGAGTGACCTTGGCGTTCTGCATTCCACTGCGCACCAAAAATGCCGAACCCTCGCCACTGCTGACCCTGGAGCACGCCCTGCACCCTTGGGTGGCCTACGCTATCCTGCCGTTGTTTGCCTTCGCCAATGCTGGCGTGTCGCTGACCGGGGTCACCCTGGACAGCTTCACTCACCACGTGCCCATGGGCATCGCCGCCGGCCTGCTGATCGGCAAGACCATCGGCGTGTTCGGCCTTACCTGGCTGGCCATCAAGACCGGTATCGCCAGCCTACCCAGCGGCGCCAATTGGGGCCAGGTGCTGGGTGTGGCGATCCTGTGCGGCATCGGCTTCACCATGAGCCTGTTTGTCGGCTCCCTGGCGTTTGTGCCAGGCGCCAGTGAATTCGCGGGTGAAGATCGGATGGGCATCCTGACCGGGTCGATCCTGGCAGCCTGTATTGGCTATGCGGTCACAGCGCTGGCGAGTCGCAAGAAAGCCTGAGCGCTCTGAAAGCCCCACAAAAAACCCCAACCGGTTACCCGGTTGGGGTTTTTCTTTGGGCGAAGATGACACTTTCGCTCAACGTCTAAAGACTTTGCGCTGGCCGCCGACTAAGGATTGTGGCGATCCGCCTGCCCCGCCTGGGGCATCCGCCCGACACAGCTCTCCAATGCGTTCCCAGCCCGAGCGAAACCCCATGTTCCTGAGAAATATAAGAATTGCGGCCAGAGCCTTCATCGGCTTCGCTGCCATTGCGTCGCTGAGTGTGTTTCTCGGCCTGTTTGCGCTCAAGCAGATCGGCGAAGTGCAGTCCCAGGCTGCCGACATCCAAAACAACTGGATGCAGCGCGTAAGAATCCTGGCCCTGGCCAATGCCTCGCTGGATCGTTTTCGCTTGGGGGAAATGGCGCACATCCTGTCCGCAAGCGACGCCGACATGCAGACCTACGAGGACAAATCCGCCGGTCGCCTGAAAAGCGTCAAGGAGCAACTGGCTCAATATGCAGCGCTGCTGCGCACGCCGGAGGAGAAATCGCGCCTGGACGTGTTCAACCAAAGCCTGGAAGGGTACGCCAAGAACCACACCGAGATGCTCAAACGCTCGCGTTCAGGCGACAAGGCGGGCGCCCGTGACTTTCTCAACAGCATTCGAGAAAGCTATGAGCAGATGACCAAGAACTTCGATCAGTTGATCGACCTCGCCAACAAGGGCGCAGAACTGGCCGGCCAGACTTCCGTGGCCGCGTACCAGCATGCCGTAGGCGGTATCGCCATCGTCATCGTGCTGGTAAGTGGCGGCACAGTGCTGGTGGCCTGGCTGCTGACCCGCAGCATTACCGGCCCCATCATTGAAGCGGTACGGGTGGCTGAAACCATCGCCAAGGGTGATCTCACCCAGCCCATCAACCCGACCGGCAACGACGAAGCCACGCGCCTGTTGCGGGCACAGGAGACCATGCGCAACAACCTGGTGCAGACACTGCGGCAAATAACCGGCTCGTCGAGCCAACTGGCAGCCGCGGCCGAGGAACTGAACGCGGTCACCGCCGAAGGCAGCCGCGACCTGCAACAGCAACATGGCGAGATCGAGCAGGCCGCCACCGCCGTCACCGAGATGACCACCGCCATTGAAGAGGTCGCCCGCAATGCCGCCACCACCTCCGACCTGTCCCAGGAGTCGCGCAGCATCGCCTTGAAAGGCCAACAGCGCATGCTCGAGGCGCTCACCTCGATCCAGGCCCTGACCCGTGGCGTGCAAGTCAGCTCTGACCAGGTAGGCGGCTTGGCCGAGCAGGCCAAAGGTATCGGCAAAGTGCTCGACGTTATCCGCACCATTGCCGAGCAGACCAATTTGCTGGCATTGAACGCAGCCATCGAAGCGGCTCGCGCCGGTGATGCCGGCCGCGGTTTTGCCGTGGTCGCCGACGAAGTACGCGCCCTCGCCCATCGCACCGCGCAGTCGACCCAAGAAATCGAACAGATGATTGGCAGCATCCAGACCAACACCGCCAGCACCGTCAACACCATGCTCGACAGCAGCACCATGACCCGGCAAACCATTGGCCTGGCCGAACTGGCGCAGCAAGCGCTGGCGGATATTCTTGCCGCCAATGACGAGATCAACAACCGCAACCTGGTGATCACCACGGCGGCGGCCGAGCAAGCTGATGTCGCCCGGGCGGTGGATCGCAACTTGCTGAACATTCAGCAGCTGTCGATTCAGTCCGCTGAAGGCTCGACTCAGACCACCGCCGCTTCGCAATCGCTTGCCAGCCTGGCGCATGAGTTGAACACGATGGTGAAGCACTTTCAGGTGTGAAGTGATTGCGTGAGAACCAAAAGGCCGCCTCGGTTTCAGCCGAGGCGGCCCCACTTCTCAGACCTTACAGGTCATCGAAGCTGTCCCGTAGAAATACCCATACGTGATAAACACGCACAGCATTCACTACGAGGTTCCACGTACGTCGTGCAAACTTAGACATACTCGGCCCTCCATTAAGTTGGGCCTTACCTCCAGCTCACTTACCGGAACACGTGGGCCTTTGGATGCACGTCAGTGCTCCTGTGAGGCGGGCTGGGTTTATGGTCCTCGTGCATGACTCCGGCACGGATTACTAGCCCGTGGCAGTCGGTCCAAAATTCGCGCGCTAACCCAGCCAACCTGCTTCACGACGAGTGCAGAACGAGGGCGATACTAGCTCAGCCCCCATGCCAAGGTGTGACAAGCAACGACTTATCGCCCAGCAAGTTGTTGCTGTTTTTTACTGTTCTAAATTCACAGAATTGGCGAGTAAATCTTTGAAAATTCCTGTCGGTTGTCCTTGCATAAAGTTCCAAAGCGGCAGTAGTATCGCCAACACGTCAGTGCTCCTCGTGAGAACGCAACCCCAGCCGTAAACCGGGTTTGCAATAAAAACCGCCCTACTAAGGCGGTTTTTTATTGCCTGCGATTTTTCAAAATTCCGCAGGCAACAAAAAACCCCAACCAGTCACCCGGTTGGGGTTTTGCGTTTCTACAACCAGCGCTTAGCGCGTTACACGGCTGGTGCCGTTAACCGTCATGATGCGCACGCGGTCGCCAATGCGGAAGATTTCGTTAGGGTCGACGGCCTGCACGTAGGCGCGCATGCTGCCGTCGTCTTCGCGAACGGTCACTTCAACACCCTGGGTACGGGTCAAGCCTTCTTCTGCAGCGGAGCCCAGCAGGCCACCCGCAACAGCCCCGATTACGCCAGTGACGATACTGCCACGGCCACCGCCGATCGCGCTGCCACCAACGCCGCCGACCACTGCACCGGCAACACCGCCGATTGGGGTCTTGGTGCCTTCGATTTTTACCGGACGCAGGGATTCAATGGTGCCCATGCGCACGGTCTGTACACGACGCGCCTCGTCACGGGAGTACGAGTCGCCGGTCAGACTCGAGGCGCAGCCACCCAACAGCAACGACAGGGTGGTAAAGCAGGCAACTAGTAAAACGGACTTACGCATAGCATCAACTCCAAAGGACAGGTATTCATTAGACGCCGCTGCTTGGCGCCTGTCACGGCAAGCACGCGAGAAAATTGCTTTCATTCAGCCTTAGTACAGACTGCCAGCACCAGAAAACTCGACGAACGGTAGCTCTGACTCTGGTCCCAAAATCACCTGGAAGCGCTCTTCAGTGTAGTCACGCAAACAAAAACGCCGAAGCCTCTGTGTAGAGACTTCGGCGTGATGATCAACATTCAGATGGAATGACGAAAGGTGAAGCTCAGGGCGCCAGGCGCTCGCGCGTCCATTCACCTGCTTGCAGGCGATAGTTCAGGCGGTCATGCAGACGACTGGCGCGGCCTTGCCAGAACTCGATGCGCTCGGGCAGCAAACGATAGCCACCCCAGTGCTCAGGGCAGTCGGGTTGGGTATCGCTGAAGCGCTGTTCGGTGGCCTTGAGCAAATCCTGCAGCTCTTCACGGTCCCGGATAACCTGGCTTTGCGGCGAAGCCCAGGCTCCAAGACGGCTACCCAGCGGCCGGACCTGATAATAGGCATCCGACTCTTCAGGCGTGACCTTGACCACCCGCCCTTCGATGCGCACCTGGCGCTCCAGGGTCGGCCAGAAAAAGGTCATGGCCGCGAAAGGCCGTGCCGCGAGTTGTTCACCCTTGGCACTCTGATAGTTGGTAAAAAAGGTAAAACCCTGTGCATCCAAGCCCTTGAGCAACAGGATGCGACAGTGCGGGCGACCGTCCTGGTCGACCGTGGCCAAGGTCATGGCATTGGCCTCCACCGGTGGCTGCTCGGTTTTCACCGCGTCGCCGAACCACTGGTGGAACAACGCAAACGGCTCGCTTGGGGCCTGGGCCTCGCTCAAACCGTCCCGTGTGTAGTCACGGCGCATATCGGCCAGTGCCTGGGTCATGCGGTTTTATCCTTGTGTTTCAACGGATCAGTTTTTCGCCTGGTCGTTTGCCGCGGGCGCGTCGGCCTTCGGTGCAGCTTTCTTCGCGGCCGGCTTGGCAGCGGCTTTTTTCGCAGCGGGCTTGGCGGCGGCTTTCTTGGCCGGGGCCTTTTTCGCCGGGGCGGCTTTTTTCGCGGCCGGGGCCGGTACTGGGGCCGGCGCAGTTTGCACCGCGACCATGTCGGCGACCGGTGTTTTGCCCGAGTTGTACTTGCTCAGCAGCGCCAGCATAGTTGTACGCTGAGTGAACATGATTTCCATGCGACGGTTCAGCGCACGCCCCTGATTGCTGTCGTTGGCGGCACGCGGCATAAGGTCGCCCATGCCACGCAGCATCAAGCGATCCTGCTTCAAGCCGCTGAGGCTGAAGATAGAGGCGATGGATTGCGCACGCTCCTTGGTCAACGCCTGGCTGGCCGGGGCTGTACCTGTGGCATCAACATGACCCAGGACCAGGACCGCAGTCTTGGGGTCAGCTTCAACAGCTTTGGCGACACGTGTGAACGGGCCGAGAGTGACAGGCAGCAGCATTGCCGGGCGTTTCGGGTTGTAGGAGCCGTCCACCGGGGCAATCACAACCAGCACGTTGTCACGACGTTCCAGTTGCAGGTTGCTGTCCTTGATGGCGGCGCGCAGACGCGGCTCATAGTCGTCCAGCCAGGCCTGGGTGATTTTCGGGTCAGGCATCTGCACGTTGGTCACATCGACCTTGGCCAGTGGTTTTGGCTTGCTTTCGAACGGCCACCACCATTTGGTTTCGGTGTCGGTCTTGGCTACAGCAGGCGCGGCGTCCGGGGTGGCAGCTGGAGTTGCGGCCTTGAGGTCGGCTTTCAGGTCGGCCTTGGCATCCGCCGCCTTTTCGTCGGCGCTCTTGGAGGAGAACGGCCACCAGCTGGAACCTGTGTCAGCCTTGGCTACCGGGGCAGGTGCTGGAGCAGCAGCTGCGGCCGCAACCGGCGCGGCAGGCTTGGCGCCAGCGGCAGGTGTGGCATCCGGCTTGGCGTCGGTTTGGGTCACTGCGTCCTTGGTAGCAGCCTTGTCAGATCCAAATGACCACCAATGCCCACCTTCGGCATCATTTTGTGGAGTTTGCGCGCAACCAGTAATAGTGAGGCACAGCGCCAGTGCCAAGGACTTGTTCGATAACATGGGATATCCACAAAATGAGAAAAACCGGAGGGTCTTGATGACCCGTTAAACAGACGCTTACAGAACATTGAAGTTACAAAATTTCGTTCAGCGCCTTCTTATAGTTGCCTTTGTAACAAAAAAATGTGAAACAGCAAGCTCTTTACAGACAGTCGGCCAATATTCCGACCAACTTCTGTGCACGCGGGTCCATAAGTACGTAAGGCCCCAGTGTATTAGTCACGAAACCAAATGCTACATCATGCTCCGGGTCGGCAAACCCCACCGCCCCCCCGGCGCCAGGATGCCCAAACGCACGCGGGCCAAGGCCGAAGGTGGCGTTGGGCAGTTGCGGTTGATCCAGCATGCAACCCAAACCAAAACGGGTTTGGGTCAATAAGGTTTTGTCTGGCCCGATACTGTGTTCGCGGGTCAATTGTTCGAGCATGTCGCTCTCGAGCAAACTACCGCCCAACAAACCGCTATAAAAACCCGCCAGGCTGCGCGCATTACCGTGACCATTTGCCGCTGGCTGCTGCATCCGCCGCCATTCAGGCTTATTAGTGCTGGTCAGAATAGACGGTGGGTTGGCAAATGCACGTGTGGTCATGGCATTAGGTTCGCGCATCATTACTTGAAGTAACCGTTGCGCGGCTTCATCGCCCATATTGCCTTTGCTGCGCGCTATATGCGCAACCCGATAAAACTCTTCGTCCGCCAAACCGACATGGAAGTCCAGGCCCAAGGGCCGCGCGACCCGCGCCACAATCGACTCGCCCGGCCCGCGCCCGTCGGCGCGGCGCAGCAACTCGCCGACCAGCCAGCCATAAGTGATGGCCTCGTAGCCGTGCCCTTCGCCCGGTGTCCACCACGGAGCTTCGGCCGCCAGGGTGTCGACCATTAACGGCCAGTCATACAGGGCTTCGGTCGGCAGCATCTGGCGAATCGCCGGCAGCCCGGCCTGATGGCAGAGCAACTGGCGCAGCGTGATGGTTTCTTTACCCGCCGCGGCAAACTCGGGCCAGTAGTCGGCAACCGGCGCATCCAGTTTCAGCTTGCCTTCGGCAACCAGCTGCAGGGCCGTGACGGCGGTGAAGGTCTTGGTGCAGGAGAACAGATTGACGATGGTGTCGCTGTGCCAGGCCTCGGCACCGTCCTTATCGGCGGTACCGGCCCACAGGTCGACAACGGTTTCGCCGCCGATCTGGATACACAGCCCGGCACCACGCTCCTGCGGGTCATCGAACAACGCGGCAAAGGCTTCACGTACCGCTTCGAACTGGAGCTCGTAATGACCCTGAATCTGCACCTAAGCCGCCTTGGAAAACACCGTAAGAAGTGGCCGACATTGTTCCAGTCATTGCAGGTTTTGTGAACCCGTCAATGATGAATCAATGGCCATTTCCAGCGTGTCCACCCGCATGCCCGGCGCCCTGCCCTGCGCCTTTGCCTTCTTGCCCGGACTTGCCGCCCTCGTTCTCGCGAACCTTGCTCGCCGCCTTGGCTTTTTCGGCCTCCTTGCCCAGTTGGTCGACCGCCGCCAGGTTGCTTTTACGCACGCTATCGACAAAGCCCTGGAACGGCACGTCGGTGATACCCACCAGCCCGAAGTGGCCATTCTCGCCATCCAACAGGCGCCCGGTGACCGGCTGGTCCAGGTACTGGAACCAATGCACGCCAACAATCGATGGCTCAGCCATAGCCTGCTTGAGGAAGTTGCTGTACGCCGCGCCACGGTCTTCTTCACGAGCCAACTGCGTCACGCCGCCCCAGAACGGGCCACGGTCGGCCGAGCCGAAGTTGAATTCGGTGATCAGCACCGGTTTGTCCAGCGCGCGCAAGGCAGCAAAGTCATAACCCTCCTGCGGCTTGAGGGTGTACATATTGAAGCTCAGCACGTCGCAATACTGGGCGCAGGACGCCACGGCCTCCGGCGTGCTGACGGCGTACCGACCACCCAGCAGCAGCTGGTTGGGCGCGTGCCATTTCAACGAATCGGAGATGGTCTTGAAGTAGGCGTCAGCGAAGGTCTTCTGGAAATACTTGAAGTCGGCTTCGATTTCCGGGTGCTCAGGGCTCGGCATCGGCGGCTCAAAGCCTGGGTCTTCCATCAGCTCCCAACCCGCCAGGTGGATGCCCCAGGCTTTCGACAGACCTTCTTCGTTACGGTACTTGTCGCGCAGTTGTTTGAGGAACGCGCGCTTGGCCGGTACGTCGGTGGTCATGCGCAGCGTGCCGTAGGCCAGGGCGTAACGGGATTTTGGATCATCGCCGGGGCCGGCCCAGGCCAGTTCGTTGTCAGCAAAGTAGCCGATCAGCCACGGGTCATCACGGTGATCGCGGGCGGCGATCGCCACGGCGCGTTCTGTGGCCATGGCAAAGCGCGGGTCGAACGGGTCGGGCATGCCGCCCCACCAGTCGGTGCCGGTGCTGATGCTGGCGTAGTCACCGACAATCGACAGCGGCAAGGTGTAGGGCACGCGGTCCGCGCGGGCCAAACCCTCATCGCTCCAGTTGCCCACGGTGTTGAAGCCCCAGGCTTGCAGGCGGTCGAGGGTGTGGCTGACCCAGCGCTTCTGGTCAAAACCTTCGCCGCCGTAGGTCCGCTGCAGGTTGGCGCCGTAGAAATCGTACCAACGCCCTACATTGAAACCTCGGCCCTGATCGGCACCGTTGCCGCCTCGGTTATCGCCACGGCCGTAATACTTGTCGAACAGTTCACCGGCCTTGGGCAACGCGGCGAACATCCACTCGCGGCCGGCCACGTAGGTCTGGTTGTTGTCCGGCGCCACCGTGTTAACGCCCAGCGAATAAAACGGATGGCCTTGCGGCGTCACCAGGTACCAGCGGCCATCGCGCTTCTCGGTGCGGAAAAAGCCACTGGCGTCGAACGCCGGGCCTTTGTTCCAGCCACCGTATGGGTCCAGGGCAGACTTGTCGCGCTCCGCCAGCCAGCCCTTGAGCTGCTGCTGCTCCTTGGCCGCTGCGGCTTTGAGTTGTTCGTCCGTGCTGACCTTTTCCGGCCAACGGGCACGGGTGGACTGGCCGTAGGCGTCCACCAGTTCGCTGTAGGCTGCCTTCATTACCGGCTCGCTGTCCTGCACGCCAAAACGCTCAAGCAAAATGCTTTGGGCGGCGTTGGGCTTGAGCATCGACAGGGTGACCGAGGCCACCTGGCTGCGGTCGATCTCGCCGGCGCTGGCGGCCAGCAATACACGCTGCCCGTCCACGGTGATCGGCATCGGCGGGCCGGCCTTCATGCCCTGGCTCAGCGGCGAGTTGGCTTGCAACGGGATCAACAGGGTCTGGGCCGGGCCGGCCGGCAGGTCGATGCGGCTGACCAGGGTCTTACCGTCAGTGCTCTGCACTTTGACATACAAGGTCAACGCCCAATCCATGGCGCTTTGGATACGCAGGCTCATGGCGCCGGACTGCGACCAGTCCCACACGCCAGTCTGCGGGCTGAGCACCAGGCTCGGCTCGGCCGCCGGGTTGAAGGTGATGCGGCGCAGCACCTCGCCTTCGGGGGTTTGTTCGGCGTTGTATTGCGGCAGGCTGGCGTCCTGAGTCGCCACCTTGACCACATCGGCAGGCCGGACGAAATTGAACAGCGTTTGTTGCCCGGCAGGCGCGGCCATCAAGGGCGCAGCGAACAACAAGGCAAAAAGAGCGGGCAGCGTGCGAATCATACGAACAAGGTTCTCCCAATCGGCCGATAACTGGCCTGATGACATAAAGCGTTGGCAGTGAGATAGACCACAAAGTGGGCGAGTTCGCCCACGGTGGCTTATGAAATTTCGCGCCTGAACGGCGGCAAAGCATTGAGGATAGCTTTGCCATAGCGCTGCGTGACCAAGCGGCGGTCGAGCAAGGTGATGGTGCCGCGGTCTTCCTCGGTGCGCAGCAAGCGACCGCAGGCCTGGACCAGCTTCAAGGACGCATCCGGCACCGAGATTTCCATGAACGGGTTACCGCCCCGTGCTTCGATCCACTCAGCCAAGGCCGCCTCGACCGGATCATCCGGCACCGAGAACGGGATCTTGGCAATCACCACGTGCTCGCAATAGGCGCCGGGCAAGTCCACGCCTTCGGCAAAACTGGCCAGGCCGAACAGCACGCTGGAATCACCGCCATCGACCCGCGCCTTGTGCTTGTTGAGGGTTTCCTGCTTGGACAGGTTGCCCTGGATAAACACCTGCTTGCGCCAGTCGCGGTCAAGGCCGTCGAACACGTCCTGCATCTGTTTGCGCGACGAGAACAGCACCAGTGTGCCGCGCGAGCCTTCGACCAATTCGGGCAGGTCGCGGATGATCGCAGCGGTGTGTGCTGGCGCATCCCGTGGGTCGGCCTTGAGGTCCGGCACCCGCAGCACACCGGCATCGGCGTGGTGGAACGGGCTCGGCACCACGGCCGTCACGGCTTTTTTCGGCAGCCCGGCGCGCATGCGGAAACGGTCGAAAGTGCCCAGGGCCGTCAGCGTGGCCGAGGTCACCAGGCAGCCATAGGCCACGTTCCACAGGTTACGGCGCAGCATTTCGGCGGCCAGGATGGGGCTGGCGTTAACCTCGATATCAAACAGCGCACCGCTTTCGGACAGGGTGAGCCAACGCGCCATCGGCGGGTTGTCTTCCGGGTCTTCGACGGTGAAGGCGGTCCACAGCTCCCAGTTGCCCTGGGAGCGCGACAACAGGCTGCCGAACAGTGGGTACCATTCCTCGGCCTGGTTGCTGGCGATGCCGATATTGACCTCGCCGTCCATGCCTTCCTTGAGCAAGTCGGTGAGACGCGTAAACAGGTCGGTCAGGCGCGAAAAGCCCTTCTTAAGCTCAATGCCCATTTCACGCATATGTTCGGGGATCAGCCCGCCAACAAACCGATGGCGCGGCCGCTCACGGCCCTCCACGTCTTCACCGGGCTTGAAGTCGGCGACCTGCTCACAGGCACTGAACATGAACTGCTGCTGGGTCTTGATCTCCCGCGCCAGCTCCGGCACCTGTTCGATCAGCTTGCCCAAGTCGCCGGGCAACGGGTGCTGGGCCAGGAGCTTGGTGAGGTTCTTGGCGGTGGTTTCCAGCCAATCGGCCGTGGAACGCAGGCGCGTGTAGTGGGCGAAGTGGCCGATGGCCTTGTCCGGCAGGTGGTGGCCTTCGTCGAATACGTAGAGGGTATCGCGCGGGTCGGGCAATACCGCGCCGCCGCCCAGGGCCAGGTCGGCCAGTACCATGTCGTGGTTGGTGACGATCACGTCGACCTTGCCCATGCCTTCGCGGGCCTTGTAAAAGGCGCACTGGCCGAAATTGGGGCAATGGCGGTTGGTGCACTGGCTGTGGTCGGTGGTCAGGCGTGCCCAGTCCGAATCTTCCAGGGCAGTGGGCCAGCTGTCGCGGTCGCCGTCCCACTTATTGCCGGCCAGCTTCTCGATCATGCTGGTAAACAGCTTCTGGCTGACTTCATCCACCTCGATCTTGAAGCCTTCTTCTTCGAACAAGGAGGCAGTGGCGGTTTGCGCGTGGCCTTCCTGCAACAATACGTCGAGCTTGGACAGGCACATGTAGCGCCCACGCCCCTTGGCCAGGGCGAAGGTGAAGTTCAGGCCGCTGTTGCGCATCAGGTCGGGCAGGTCTTTGTAGACAATCTGTTCCTGCAGGGCGACGGTGGCGGTGGCGATCACCAGGCGCTTGCCGGCGGCCTTGGCGGTCGGGATCGCGGCCAGGCTGTAGGCCACGGTCTTGCCGGTGCCGGTGCCGGCCTCTACGGCCACGATCGCAGGGTCGCCACTGCGCCGACCTTCGTCGTCGGTGTCGATATCCCCGAGGACCTTGGCCACTTCGGCGATCATCAGGCGTTGGCCGTAGCGCGGTTTCAAGCTCTTGGCTTCGAGAAAACGCGAATAGGCGCCCTGGATCGTGGTTTTGAGTTCAGTGCTGATCATGGATAGTCGGGCGCAAAAAACGCTGGATAAATTTTCAGTGGTTCGGATCGGCCGCTATCATACCCCGCTAATTAATCCCGCGCAGAACGGAGTACCACAATGACCGCGTTTAGCCTCGCTTACACCCTGCATGTATTGGCCGCCCTGATTTGGGTCGGCGGTATGTTTTTCGCCTGGATGATCCTGCGCCCCGCCGCCATGGCGGCACTTGAGGGCCCTGCCCGGCTCAAGCTGTGGGCAAATGTGTTTCAACGTTTTTTTGTGTGGGTCTGGGTCGCGGTGCTGATTTTGCCGATCAGCGGCATCGGCCTGTTGCACCTGCGCTTCAGTGGTTTTGAGACCGCGCCGCGCTATGTGCAGGTGATGATGGGTTTGTACCTGGTGATGACGGCGCTGTTTATCCGCATCCAGGCACTGAAGTTCCCGGAACTGCGCACGGCGGTGGCGGCTGAGGATTGGCCGGCGGGCGCGGCTGCGCTGGGGCAGATCCGCAAACTGGTGGGGATCAATTTGATCGTGGGGTTGGTGGTGGTGGCGATTGCTTCGGCGCGGCCGATGTTCTGAGGTTGTCTTTCAGGGCCTCATCGCGGGCAAGCCCGCTCCCACAGGTTGGAACGCATTCCAAATGTGGGAGCCGGGCTTGCCCGCGATAGCGTCAGTTCAAGCGACTCACAACCGCTGAATAGTCACAGCACCCGCAGGCCCAGCCGGCCCCGGCTGGCCTTCCAGCCCTGGCCGGCCTTTATCGCCGCCATCGGCGCGGTACACCAGGCAGCCCTTGGACTGCCCGCCTTTGCCCGGCTTGCCCGCCGTACCGGCCAAGCCACCCGGCCCGCCGTCGACCCAGACCTTGATCTGCTCAGCCGGGAAGCTCTGTGGCAGCTCGACCCGCACAGTCGCCCCCGACGCGCCCGGCAGGCCGTCGCCGCCATTATCGCCATTGGCACCACGCCCGGCGGAACCCCAGGTGCAACCCGGGTCCACGCCGTTGGCGCCATCCAGGCCGGCATAACCTTGGGCACCGGCGCCGCCACGGGCGTCCACCGAGAGCTCATCGGCGGTCAGCGCGTTAATGCGCAGCACCAGGTCACGCCCGGCCTTGGCCGGCCTTTCGTGGGTACCGGGAGCACCGCGCGACGTGATCTGGCTGCCATGCTCCAGTTGCGCATTACGCACCTGTAATTGCAGCGCGGTATTGCCGGGGGCGATGGTGATGCGCGCCTCGCGGCCCAGGTGCAGCTCATCCACGGTCACTTGGCTGATGGTCGCCGGTACCAGCAATGTGCCGTAGTCCGCCACATCCAGGCGCTCCAGTTGCAACACGCTGGTGCTGCTGGGCAGGCGCATCAGCGAGTTGGTTTCGACACTGACGCTCTGCGCCAGAGCAATGGGGCTGACCAACAGGGCCAACAGAAAAACCTTATGCATGATTGGCCTCCTTGTTCGTTTCATTAACCGTTGCAGGCACCGACAGGCCCCGCACATGGAACATCCCCACCAGCAGAATCTGCAAGCGGTCACGCCAAGGGTGGGCACGGTGTTTCAGGCTGCTGTTGAACAACAGCAATTCAAGCAGGTGGGTAAGCAACAACAGACTGCCGGCCAGGCTGACCAACAGGTGAAACGGATTGGTCAGCGGCCGGAACAGGTTGACCAGCACCACCACCCAGAACAGCAACGTCAGAAACTTCCCCAGCCCCCAAAACACCTTCATACCGCATGCCCCTGCCTATTATTCTTTGGGCGCACAGTACCGACTTCTGCGGGCGATTTGCCAGTGAAGGATGAAAAAACTTGCAAAGGGTCGCCGGCAATGCCCCTGCGGTGCCCGCAGGGGCAAGGGCTTTCAGCGGTTGATCTGGATTTCCACGCGACGGTTCAACGCACGCCCTTCAGCGGTTTTGTTGTCGGCCACTGGGTGGCTTTCGCCGGCACCGGTCACCGAAACAAAGTTGCTGCGAGGCACACCGGAGCTCACCAGGTAATCCGTGACCGAGTGGGCGCGTTTTTCCGAGAGCTTCTGGTTGTAGGCATCTTTACCGACGCGGTCGGTATGCCCGCTGACCCGCAGCTGCGCGCCTGGGGCTTCTTTTTTCAGGCGAGTAGCAATGATGTCGAGCTTGATTTTGTCCGCGGCCGTCAACTTGGCCGAATCGAACTGGAAGTGCACATCCCGAATCACGATGGTTTCTTCCTTGACCACCACCACTTCCTCAACCACTGCGGCCGGCGGTGCGGGTGGGCAACCGTTGGCATCGACCTGCACGCCTTTTGGCGTGCCCGGGCACTTGTCGCGGCTGTCCGGCACACCGTCACCATCTTCGTCGCCATCACCATGCACCCAGCAATAGGCGCCAGCCATGCCGCCGATCAACAACGCGCCTGCGCCGGCGTAGGCTGAACTTTCAGTAGCGCCAATGGCAGCGCCCGTCACACCACCGACTGCTGCACAGGTGGGCCAATCGGTTTTTTGCAACCCTGCGCAACCTGTCAATACTCCGGTTAGCAGAACCAAGGGTAGAGCTGTCCGCATGATGCTCATGTGATTTCTCCTGAGGGTATCGGCGGGGGCCGACAGGTGGAGTAAAGACCGCTCTTTTCATCTGCGCCAGTACGCCACACCCCCGGTTTCATTGAGGATCGCCGCATTTTCAGGACTTTTCGCCGCCGCCCGCTCTAGGCCCGCACGCTCAGCCGCGCTAGTCTCTAGGGTTCTGATGTGAGGATCTGTGATGACCGCTGGTATTTCTTCCCGTACACCCCAGCAAGCCCTGGCGGCTTTGCTCGATTTGCACCGGCCCAAACGCCTGTTGCTGTTGGGCGCCAGCCAGTTCCCGGCGCTGGAGGCGTTTCAAGCCGAGCATCCTGACACCGTCGTCGCCGTCGCCCCGCCCGGGCCGTTGCCGCCGGAACTGGCGGCGCAGCGTTTTGACCTGGCGCTGGTGGTCGACTGCCTGGAGCACCTGTCAAAACCGCAAGGCCTGACCCTGCTCGGCGGTATTCGCAACCTTAATAGCAGCCGCATTGCAGTGCTGGCGGACCTGAACGCCTGCGACTGGAAGGACACCGACTTCTTCTCCCTCGCGCTGCAAGCCGGCGAGCGTTTCCAGCGTGATGAGCAGGTGCTGACGCTGTTTACCTATGATCTGCTTGACTATAAACAGGTGCCCGACTGGCTCAACGCCCGTTTCTGGGCCAACCCGGAAAACTTTGGAAAGTATTGGTGGTAACCCGATGAGTACATCCATTTGCCCCTGCGGCAGCGGCAACCTGCTGGATGCCTGCTGCGGCCACTATCACGCCGGCCACCCCGCGCCCTGCGCCACCGCGCTGATGCGCTCGCGCTACAGCGCCTATGTGCTGGGCCTGGTGGACTATCTGGTGGCCACCACCTTGCCGGCGCAGCAAGCCGGCCTGGACCGCAACGCGATCAGCGCCTGGAGCGCGCAGAGCACTTGGCTGGGCCTGGAGGTGGAGAGTTCGGAAGTGTTCGGCGGCCAGCCGGAACACGCATTCGTGACCTTTACCGCACGCTGGCATGACAGCACCGGCGAACACAGCCACCGTGAGCAGTCTTCTTTCGTACAGAATGACGGGCGCTGGTACTTCATCGACCCGACGGTTGAGGTGAAGGCCGGGCGCAATGATGTATGTTTGTGCGGCAGCGGCCAAAAATTCAAGAAGTGCTGTTCCAGCTACCTCTAATCACCTCACAGGGAAAACGCCATGCTTCGGATGTACAGCTTGATGCTGGCGTTGACCCTGAGCCTCAGCGGTTGCGCGTCGTGGTTCGAAGACGATGCACCTACACCCCACATCGCCCTGGTGAAAGTCGAGGTGGTGCGGGCCAAGCTGCTGGAGCAGAAGTTCAAACTGTGGTTTCGCGTGGATAACCGCGACGACGCCGACCTCACGGTGCGCGGCCTGATCTACAAGGTCAGCCTGGGCGGTTTTGTGCTCACCGAAGGCGAGTCCAACGAATGGCTGACCATACCGCCGCGCAGCCATGGGTTTTTTCGGGTGAAGGTGCGCACCAACCTCTGGCCGAAGATCCGCGATGTGGTGCAAATGCTCAAAAACCCGACCAAACCCGTGCCCTATCGCCTCGAAGGTGAGCTGAAAACCGGATTATTCATCGGTAATGACGTGCAGGTCGCTCACAATGGCGAGATAATCCCCGGCGATTTTATTCCGGAGCGACATCGATGACTCAGCAACCCCATGTCCATGGTCCTGACTGCAACCACGATCACGATCACCATGATCACGGCCATGATCACGACCACGGCCATGTCCACGGCCCGAACTGCGGCCACGCTCACCAGGAGCCGGTGCGCAACGCGTTGAAGGACGTGGGTCGCAACGATCCGTGCCCGTGCGGCAGTGAGAAGAAATTCAAGAAGTGCCACGGGGCCTGATGCCCTGAATGCAGTCAGTGTGGGAGCTGGCTTGCCTGCGATGGCGGTCTGACAGATTAACCTGCATCAGCTGACCCACCGCCATCGCAGGCAAGCCAGCTCCCACATTGGATCGTATTGCAGCTCAGGATTTGCGTTGAAACTGCAACACCACTTCCAACCCCCCGCCTTCCCGATTACTCAAACTCAACCGCCCCTCATGCGCCCGCGCAATGGTGTGCGCAATGCTCAGCCCCAACCCATACCCGCCCGTGTCGGCGTTGCGTGAGCCTTCGACCCGGTAAAACGGCTCCATCACCTGCTCCAGTTGTTCCTGGGGAATCCCCGGGCCACGGTCACTGATGACGATTTTCAAACTGTCCGCCTGATCCTCAACCCGCACCACCACGTCTCGGCCATAACGCACCGCGTTTTCCAGCAGGTTCTGCACACAGCGCTTGAGGCTGCGCGCGTACCCCGGCAACGGTTGCCTGGCGCGACCGACAATGGTCACGCTTTCGCCCACGTCTTCCAGGTCGGCCTGCAGGCTTTGCAGCAAGGCGTTGATGTCGATGTTCTGCCGCGTCTCGTTGATTTCGCCGCTGCTGACAAAATCCAGAGTGCTGGAGACCATGTGTTCCATTTCTTCCAGGTCGCTGCGAAAACGCTCCTTGGTGCGCGTGTCTTCGAGCATCTCGGTGCGCAGGCGCAAGCGTGTGATCGGCGAGCGCAGGTCGTGGGAAATCGCCGCCAGAAAGCGCGTGCGCTCGGCAATATTGGCTATCAGCCGTTGCTGCATCGCATTAAACGCCTGGGCGGCGCGGCGCACTTCGGTGGGGCCGTCCAACGCTAACGGAGGGCGCTGGATATCCCGGCCCAAGGCTTCGGCGGCCCTGGCCAAGGCGTTGAGCGGGCGAATAGCCAGGCGCACCGCCACCAGCGCGATAATCACCAGCACCAGCACGCGCAGCAAATAGATGCGCATCACGTAGTCGAACAGCAAGTCCAGCGGCGACGTGCTGGTCCAGCCCTGCTCTTCACTGGCGTCCACCTGTAACCAGCGCCCATCGGGCAGGCGCAGGTTGATCAGGAACTGCCCGACTACCGGCTTGGAACTGAGCAGGGTCGAGAGCCCGGCGCTTTGCCCTTCGCCATCAACCAGAGACAGGCGCAGCAACCTCAGGGTCTGGGCATAACCGGTTTTCTCCGTCAGCACCTGCTTGATCAGCCGCTCGGTGGGCCGGTCGCTGTCGGTCAGCGTACTGGGGGTGTGGCTAGCCTGATCGCTCAAGGTCAGTTGAAAGTGCGGGGTGTTGAGCAGTTTGATCAACTGGTCGGCCTGCTGCGGGTCGTTGTGCACCAGGCGCACCACATCTGCCAGGCGCGTGGCGATCAGCCGTGCAGGAATTTCCAGCACTTGCCCATGCCGACGGTCGTACCAGATGCTGCTGGTCAGCGCCTGGGCCGCGAGCATGCCGCTGACCAGAATCAGCACCAGCCGCCCGAACAGCGAACGTGGCAGCAGTCTCACGACTCCAGCACCACGTCATCGGCAGTCAGCATGTAACCCTCGTTGCGCACGGTTTTGATCAGCCCTGCCGGCAGCTGCGAGCGCAGGCGGCTGACGCACACGTCGATGGAACGGTCGAACGGCGTGCTGTCCTTGTCGAACACATGGTTGAGCAAAAAGTCGCGACTCAAGGGCCTGTTGGGGTGTTGCAACAGCAGGCGCAGCACGCGGTAATCCGAGTTGCCCAGGCTCACCACCACGCCCTCGGGCGTGAGCAATTGCCGCGCCCGTGTGTCGAGCTGCCAGCCGGCAAAACGAATACTCGGCGCCTCGTCCAACCGTGCGCGGTCTGGAAAGCTCTGCACCCGGCGCAGCACCACCTTGATCCGCACCAGCAATTCACGCGGGTCGAACGGCTTGGGCAGGTAGTCGTCGGCGCCGATTTCCAGGCCGACGATGCGGTCGATCAACGAACCTTTGGCGGTGAGCATCACCACCGGCGTGTTGGAGCTGACGCGCAGTTCGCGGCACAGGCTCAAGCCGTCTTCGCCGGGCAGCATCAGGTCGAGCACGATCAGGTCAATCACATTCAGCGCCAGGCGGCGGCGCATTTCCTTACCGTCGGCGGCAGTGGACACCTGAAAACCGGCGTCGCTCAAGTAGTCGCAGAGCAACTGACGGATTTGCGGGTCATCATCAACGATCAGCAGGTGGTCAAGCTTGGCCATGGGCAGTCAATCCGAAAACTCAAAACGCAGGAGATAGCCGAAAGTTCATCCAGCGATACACGCAAATGTAATGGAATGTTGTGGGAAACCATAATCACGCATCAGCGATACAAAGCCAGGGCATGGCAGGCGGAATCGCTCTTTAGACTACCGAACCTAAATGAGAGTAATTGTAATTTAGACTCGGATCATCACCTATGTCATTGCCCACGCCCCAACGCCACACGCTGCACACCACCCTGGCACCGATGTTCGGTTTCCTCGCTGCCGGCAGTGTTGCGCCGACCGCCTGGGCCGATGCGCCGACCGCCACAGCCAATGATTCGGTGGTGAGCCTGCCGCAAATCAAGGTCGACGGCCAGGAAGCCACCTCCACCTTCAAAGTCGACCGCGTGACCTCGGCCAAAATCAGCCAGCCGCTGCTCGACGCCCCGCAAAGCGTGACCATCGTGCCGCAGCAGGTGCTCAAGGAGCAGAACGCGCAGACCTTGCAGGAGGTGTTGCGCAACGTGCCCGGCATCACCTTCATGTCTGGCGAAGGCAACCTGGGCTGGGGCGATCTGTTTTCGATTCGCGGGTTTTCCTCCGAGCAGAGTCTGACCGTCGACGGCGTGCGCGACGCCGGCATGTCCACGCGCACCGACACCTTCAACCTGCAACAGGCCGAAGTGTTCAAGGGCACCGGTTCGATCGAGTCGGGCGTTTCCGCCGTGGGCGGCAGCGTCAACCTGGTGAGTAAAGAGGCACACCTGGGCGATGCCAACAAGGTGTCCGCCGGGATCGGCACCGACAGCTACCGTCGCCTCACCGCCGACCTCAATAAACAGCTGACCGACACCACCGCCGTGCGCATCAACCTGATGAAGCACGACAACCAAGTGGCCGACCGCGACGACGTGGACTACGACCGCTGGGGCGTCGCCACCTCGTTCGGCTTCGGCCTGGGCACCGATACGCGCTTTTTCGTCGACACCTTCTACCAGAAAGACACCAACACCCCGGACGGCGGCGTGCCGATCCAGCGCGGCACCGACGGCCACCGCATGCCCGGCGTCAAACGCTCCGACTGGTACGGCGACTCCAGCCTTTATACGCAGGAGAACGAAACTACCTCGCTGACCGCCCGCTTCGAGCATGACTTTGACTGGAACGAGGCCCACCTGCGCAACCAGACCCGCTGGGAACGCAGCGACAACTTCGCCGTGCTGTCGCCGGCACGCTTCTTCGCCGCCGACGCCAGCGGCAAAAAAACCTGCACCGGCGCCCGCTGTGCGACCTTGGGCTACACCGGCGTAGGGCCAATCAGCCAAGTGCCCGGCAGCACGGTGAATGCCTACACCGACTACGTGAACAACAGCAACACCGGCTACGGCATCCTGCGAGGCAGCGACTTTGGCTTGTCCAAGCGCTACACCATCCTGGATAACCAGACCGACTTCAGCTTCACGTTCAACACCGGCAGCCTGCAGCACGCCGTGGTCAGCGGCCTGGAGTTCTATCACGAGACGTATGGCGGCCTGAAACGCAACGCCGAAGTGCCGGCCGGCGACATGCTCTTCAACATGAACGACCCCAGCCACAGCTTCGCCAGCACCTACGTGACCAAAGGCGAAGGCGACCCGCGCTCGGTGATCGACAACGCCGGTGTCTACGCGGGCGACACCGTCACCCTCAACGAGCGATGGCAAGTGCTTGGCTCGCTGCGCTACGACAACTGGCGCGCGCAAACCCGCCAGCGCGGCCAGGCCGACATCAGCAGCACCGACGGTGCGGTGAGCGGTCGCGTCGGCGCGGTGTACAAGCCATTGCCGAACGGCAGCATCTACGTGTCCTACAGCGAGGCGGCGCAACCGTCGGCGCTGGGCGCGTCCACCAACAACCAGATCTACGGCGCGTCCACCACCCGCAACTACAGCCCGGCCAAGTCGAAAACCTACGAGATCGGCACCAAGTGGGACATTGCCCACGACAGGCTCAATGTCACGGCGGCGATCTTCCGCACCGAACTGGACAACGCCTGGGAATACCAGGACGGCGAATCCGCGCCGGTGCGCGCCCTGCCCGCCAAGCGTGTGGACGGCATCGAACTCGGCCTGCAAGGCAACATCACCCCACGCTGGACCGCCTACACCGGTTTTTCGGCGCTCAAAAGCACGCAGACCAAAGGCATCAACAAGGGTGCCGAAGCCAAGAACGTCCCCGACCTGACCGCCAACCTGTGGACCACCTACGCCGTCACCGACGCCCTGAGCCTCAGCTACGGCGAGCAATACGTGGGCCGTCGCCGCTACAGCGACAACAAATATGTCGGCGGCTTGAACAACAACAGCAGCTACGCCAACGGCCCGTCCGGTGTGTATGCGATCTACACCCGCGACCACGAAAAAGCCCCCGGTTACTGGCTGAGCAACCTGGCGGCGCAATACAAGGTGAACAAGGACACCACGGTCAACCTCAACCTCAACAACGTGTTTAACACGTTCTATTACAGCCAGGTCGGCGCGTCCCTTGACGGCTTCCAGCTCTACGGCATCCCAGGTGCCGGTCGCACGCTCACCGCCAGTGTCGATTATGAATTCTGATTGCCCCTCACCCGGAGTCCTTTCCATGTTCAAACCCCGTAACGTGCTCAAGCTCGGCGTGTTGTGCGCCGCGCTGGTCCTCGGCCACGCCGAAACGGCCACCGCCCATGAAGTCACCGACGTGCTGGGCCGCAAGGTCGAGGTCAAAGACGACGTCAAACGTGTGGTACTGGGCGAAGGCCGCTTGATTTCGGCGTTTGCCTTGCTCGACAAGGACGCGCCGTTCCAGCGCATCGTCGGCTGGCAGAACGATTTGAAGCTGCTGGACCAGCACACTTACAACGCCTATGTGGCGAAGTTTCCGACGGTCAAAGACATCCCATTGATCGGGCAAGCGTCGGAGCAGAGTGTCAGTGCCGAGGAAATTCTCTCGCTGAAACCGGATCTGGCGGTGTTCAGCATTTCGGGCCACGGCCCGACCGAACACAGCGCGGTGGCAGACGTGCTGGCCAAGGCCGGCATCCCGGTGTTGTTCGTCGACTTTCGCATCAACCCGGTGCAAGGCACCCACACCAGCATGAACGCGCTGGGCCAGGCCTTGGGCCGCGAAGCCCAGGCCAAGGCGTTTCTGGGTTTCTATGACCAGCACATCAAGGCCATCACCGACGCCGTCGCCACCTTGCCTGCCGGCCCGCGCCCGAGTGTGTTCCTCGAATTGCTGGCCGGTGCCTGGCAGGCGCCGGGGCACACCACCGGCAAAAGCGGTATGGGTGAAGTGATCAAGCTGGTCGGCGGGCGCAATATCGCCGCCGACGTGGTGCCGGGTGCGCTGGGGGATATCAGTGTCGAATACGCACTTAAAGCCGACCCGGATGTGTACGTGGCCACCGGCAATCACACACCGGGGCTGATTCTCGGCGCTGGCGTGAGCACAGATGAAGCCCGCAAGGCGTTAGATCGTGTGCTGGCGCGGCCGGAGTTCGCCAACCTGCGTGCCATCCGCGCAGGCAATGCCCACGGCCTGTGGCATGACTTTTACAACTCGCCATACAACTTGCTGGCGATAGAAGTATTGGCCAAGTGGGTGCACCCGGAACTGTTCGCCAAGCTCGACCCGCAAGCGACTATGGAACAGATCAACCAGCAGTTTCTGGGGATGCCGTTGCAGGGTGCTTACTGGATTGACGCCAAGGCCAAGTAACCCCAATCACCCTGCAGGAATGCAGTCAGTGTGGGAGCTGGCTTGCCTGCGATAGCGGTGTGTCAGTCAATAAAAGGGTGACTGATATTCCGCTATCGCAGGCAAGCCAGCTCCCACATGTGGATTTTTGTTGTTTTCAACATTGTGTGAGCCCCCATGACCACTCAAACCCTCGACCTTGCCAGCGCCACTCACGGCTATCGCCGCTTGCTGGCCCGGCGTGCCTGGCTGCTGGCGCTGCTCGGCATCGCATTGGTCTGCGCCATTTTAGTCGACCTGGCCAGCGGCCCGTCGGGCATGGGCCTGCTGGCGTTGCTCGACGGCATCCTGCATCCGTCGCACCTGAGTGCCACCGACCAGGTGATCATCTGGAACGTGCGCCTGCCCTACGCGCTGATGGCGGTGCTGGTGGGTTGCGCGCTGTCGCTGGCGGGGGCCGAGATGCAGGCGATCCTGAATAACCCGCTGGCCAGCCCGTTTACGTTGGGCGTGTCGTCGGCGGCTGCGCTGGGCGCTTCGTTGGTCATCGTGTTTCCGGTGACCACACTGTGGGTGTCGGCCAACACCGCGATTTCGATTTCGGCGTTTATCTTTGCCGCCGCCTCGGTGTTTTTGCTGCAAGCCATGTCACGCCTGCGCGGTGCCGGGGTGGAAAGTTTGGTGTTGTTCGGCATCGCGCTGGTGTTCAGTTGCAACGCCGTGGTGGCCTTGCTGCAACTGGTGGCCACCGAAGACGTGTTGCAACAGTTGGTGTTCTGGACCTTGGGCAGCGTGACCCGCGCCAACTGGGACAAGCTCGGCATCCTCGCCTTTGTTGTCGCCGTGGTGCTGCCGTTTTCCTTCGCCGCCGCGCCGCGCCTGACCCTGCTGCGTATGGGCGAAGACCGCGCACAAAGCTTTGGCGTGGACGTGAAGCGCCTGCGATTTTTCTCGTTGCTGCGTATCAGCCTGCTGTCAGCCACCGCCGTGGCGTTTGTAGGCACCATCGGTTTTATCGGGCTGGTGGGGCCGCATATCGCGCGGATTCTGGTGGGTGAAGACCAGCGTTTCCTGCTGCCCGCCAGTGCGTTGACCGGCGCCTTGCTGCTGGCGCTGTCGTCGATTGCCAGCAAACTGATCATGCCCGGCGTGATTGTGCCGGTGGGCATCGTCACCGCCTTGGTGGGCGTACCGATTTTTGTGGTGTTGGTGTTCAAGCGCGGGAGGCAGTTATGAGTGCGGGGTTATCGGTACACAACGCCACGGTCAGCTACGGGCGTCGGCAGATTGTGCATGAGCTGAGCTTGCCGACCCTGCCCCACGGCAGCCTCACCGCCTTGATCGGCCCTAATGGCGCGGGTAAATCCACGCTGCTGCGGGCCATTGCCGGGCTGGAAAAGATGCAAGGCGTGGTCAGGCTGGGTGACCTCGACCTGTTAGCCATGTCGGTGGCCGAGCGTGCGCGCCGCGTGACTTACATGCCGCAAAACCTGCCGCCGGGCCTGAGCCTCAGCGTCATGGAAAGCGTGATCGCCGCACTGCGCGTGGCCAATGTGGAGGGCATTCCATTGTCCAGCGAGGCCTGCCTGCGCGAAGCCTTCGAAGCGTTGCAGCGTATCGGCATCGCGCATTTGGCTGATCAACTGCTGAGCACGTTGTCCGGTGGCCAGCGCCAATTGGTCAGCCTCGCCCAGCTGATTGCGCGGCGCCCGCAAGTGATGCTGCTCGACGAACCCACCAGCGCGCTCGACCTCAACTACCAATTGAAAGTCATGGACTGCGTGCGTGCGCTGGTGCGCGAACACAACTTGATCGCCGTGGTGGTGCTGCACGACATCAACCTGGCTGCACGCTTCGCCGACCATATTGCCGTGCTGCGTCAGGGCCGGTTGTACGCCAGCGGCGTGGCGGATGAGGTGCTCGCCCCAGCGTTGTTTGCGCAGGTCTATGGCGTACAGGTGCGCATTGAGCGGTGCTCGCAGCAGTCATTGCAGGTGCTGGTCGATGGGGCGGTGTGATGTGCTTCTAAGGTTAGACGTAAATATTTGATTGAATTATTACCTTTCGATCATCACCTATAGAGACAGGCATTCGCTCATTTGGAGAGCTTCATGATCGACCTGTATTACTGGACTACCCCCAACGGTCACAAAGTATCGCTGTTCCTGGAAGAAGCCGGCCTGCCCTACAAGGTGCACCCGATCAACATCGGCCAGGGCGAGCAGTTCAAGCCGGACTTCCTGAAGATCGCTCCCAACAACCGCATCCCGGCCATCGTCGATCACAACCCGACCGACGGCGGCGCGCCGATTTCGCTGTTCGAATCCGGCGCGATCTTGCTGTACCTCGCGGAGAAAACCGGCCAATTCATTCCAAAAGACCTGCGCGGCCGCCAGGAAGCGCTGCAATGGCTGTTCTGGCAAATGGGCGGGCTGGGGCCGATGGCGGGTCAGAATCATCACTTCAGCCAGTTCGCACCGGAAAAGATTCCTTACGCGATCAAGCGCTACGTGGACGAAACCGCGCGCTTGTACGGCGTGCTGGACCGACGCCTGGCGGATCGCGCGTTCGTGGCGGGCGAGGACTACAGCATCGCCGACATGGCGATCTACCCGTGGATTGTTTCCCACAAGTGGCAGAGCCAGCGTCTGGAGGATTTCCCGCACGTGCAGCGTTGGTTCAACAGCATCAAGGAACGGCCAGCGACGGTTCGGGCGTATGAACTGGTGCAGAAAGTGAATCCGCCAAAATCCTGATTCAAAGTCTTGCTCGGTCAAAATGTGGGAGCGGGCTTGCTCGCGAATGCGGTGGTTCAGTCAGACCTTCATTGACTGACACACCGCATTCGCGAGCAAGCCCGCTCCCACATTTGATTTGCGCAAGACTCAAACTCCTGCTTGCGTCGTTTCGCCGCGCTCACTAACGTAGCGCCTTTAATGACGCTACCCCCCGCAGGAGCTTTGCCATGGCCTCGCCAGCCCTCTCACACTTTATCCCCCGGTTCGGCGTTGCCGCGGCAGTGGCCAGTACTTTAAGCCTGGCCGGTTGCCAGCTCCAGAGCACCCAGGACACCGTGCCGCCGGTGGCCGGTGTGCAACCGATCAAAGGCCTGGCACAGAATGTGTCGGTGCGCCGCAATGCCCAGGGCATGCCGTTGATCGAAAGCAACACCTTCCATGACGCGCTGTTCAGCCTCGGTTATGTACACGCCAGCGACCGCATCACGCAGATGGTCACTTTGCGCCTGCTAGCTCAAGGCCGCCTGGCGGAAATGTCCGGGCCTGAAGTGTTGGATGTTGACCGTTTCATGCGCGCGGTCAATCTGAAAAAAAGCGCCGGCGAGCTGTATAACGCTTCGTCGCCGCGCCTCAAGCGCTTCTTTGAAGTGTATGCCCGTGGCGTCAACGCCTACCTGTTTCGCTACCGCGACAAGCTGCCGCCGGACCTGGCCCAGACCGGCTACAAGCCCGAGTACTGGAAGCCGGAAGATTCGGCACTGTTGTTCTGCCTGCTGAATTTCAGCGAGTCGAGCAACCTGCAGGAAGAACTCTCGTCGCTGGTGCTGGCGCAGAAAGTCGGGGCCGACAAGCTCGCCTGGCTCACGCCGAGTGCGCCGGACGAGCCGATCCCGATGGACGAAGCCGACAAGCTCAAGGGCGTGAACCTCGGCCAAATCAGCGGCCTTGCCGGGCTTGAAAGCGTCGGCCAGCAGTTGAACAGCCTTAACGCACTGGCCGTCACCACCTCCAACAACTGGGCCATCGGCCCGCAACGCAGCCGCAGTGGCAAAAGCCTGCTGGCCAGCGACCTGGCAGCCCAGCCACAAGCGCCGTCGCCGTGGAGCTACGTGCAGATCCGCGCCCCGAAATACCAGGCGGTCGGCGTCTCGATTGCCGGTTTGCCGACCCTGCTGTCCGGCTTCAACGGCAAAGTGGCGTGGAGCATGAGCGCGGTAAAAGGCGACACCCAGGACTTGTTCCTGGAGAAGGTCAAACGCCAAGGCAGCGCGTTGTACTACGAGAACAACGGCAAATGGCTACCGGCCGTCGTGCGCAACGAAACCTACTTCGCCAAGGGCCAGCAGCCGATTCGCGAAGTGGTGTACGAAACCCGCCACGGCGCCCTGCTCAACAGCAGCCAGGCGCTCACCACCGGGTTCGGCCTGGCCCTGCAAACCGCCGACCTCAAGGACGACAAGAGCCTGGACGCATTCTTCGACCTGTCCCGTGCCCAAAGCGCCGGCAAGGCCTCGGACGCGACCCGGGAAATCCGCGCCATCGCCCTCAACATGATGTTTGCCGACGCGAGCAGCATTGGCTGGCAAGTCACTGGCCGCTTCCCCAACCGCCGCGAAGGCCAGGGCCTGCTGCCCTCGCCGGGCTGGGACGCGCGCTTTGACTGGGACGGCTACGCCGACGCGATGCTGCACCCTTACGATCAAGACCCGGCCCAAGGCTGGATCGGCACGGCCAACCAGCGCACCGCGCCACGCGGTTATGGCATGCAGTTGTCCAACTCCTGGGACGCCCCGGAGCGCAGCGAGCGCCTGGCGCAACTGGCCAACGCCGGCAAGCATGACAGCCGCAGCATGATCGCCATGCAGTACGACCAGACCACCACGTTTGCCGCCAAGCTCAAGACCATGTTCCAGGCGCCGGGCATGGCCCAGCCACTGAAACAGGCAATCGATGCGCTGCCGGCAGCCGAAGCCGTGAAGGCCCGCGAGGCGCTCAGTCGCTTGATGGCGTTTGATGGACGCCTGACACCGACCTCCGCCGATGCGGCGATCTATGAGCTGTTCCTGCAGGAAAGCACCAGGCAGATCTTCCTCGACGAACTCGGCCCCGAAAACAGCGCCAGCTGGAAAGCCTTTGTCAGCAACGCCAACCTGTCCTATTCCGCCAACGCCGACCACCTGCTGGGCCGTGAAGACAGCCCCTTCTGGGACGACGTGCGTACCGCGCAAAAAGAAGACAAACCGGCAATCCTCGCCCGCAGCCTTGCCGCCGCCATCACCGCTGGCGACAGCCAATTGGGTGGCGATCACAAAGCCTGGCAGTGGGGCAAACTGCACACCACCACCTGGAAAAATACAAATGGCCAGGTGATCCGCGGCCCGTTTGCCAGTGGCGGCGACCACAACACCCTGAACCCGGCGCCGTACAGCTGGGGGCAGGATTTTGTCACCACCCAAGTGCCGGCGCTGCGCATGATCGTCGACTTCAGCCAAGTCGAACCGATGATGGGTCAGGGTGGCATCGGCCAATCCGGCAACCCGGCCAGCCCGAATTATGCGAACGGCATCGATGCGTCGCTCAAGGCGCAATACCTGAGCTTCCCGATGCAGCCGCAGAACTTTGACAAGGTGTATGGGAAAACCCGCTTGACCCTCACACCCGGCAAGTAACCCGGTTCCCGCTGAACGAACCGGATCAAAATGTGGGAGCTGGCTTGCCTGCGATGAGGCCGTATCAGTCACTGATCAAGTGGCTGATGCACCGCCATCGCAGGCAAGCCAGCTCCCACATTTGATCGCCTGCATTTAGATAGAACTTCTCAAGTCTCACTCCCCTCATACCTGATAAGCCCATCGCCCCCGGCACACCCATGGACCTTGTCATCGCCCGCCCCGAAGGCCTCTATTGCACTGCGGGAGATTTCTACATCGACCCTTGGCGCCCGGTGGACCGCGCCGTCATCACCCACGCTCACGGCGACCACGCCCGAACTGGCAACCAGCATTACCTGGCCGCTGCTCCCGGCGAAGGCATCCTGCGTTCGCGATTGGGCCAGGACATCAATCTGCAAACCCTGGCCTACGGCGAAAAAATCAACCATCACGGTGTCACCCTGAGTTTTCACCCCGCCGGGCATGTGCTCGGCTCCGCCCAGGTGCGCCTGGAATACCAAGGCGAAGTCTGGGTAGCCTCCGGCGACTATAAAGTCGAACCCGACGGCACCTGTGCGCCCTTTGAGCCGGTGCGTTGCCACACCTTTATTACTGAATCCACCTTCGGCCTGCCGATTTACCGCTGGCAACCCCAGGCGCAGATTTTTGCCGGGATCAATGACTGGTGGCAGGCCAATATCGCGGTCGGCAAGGCCAGCGTGTTGTTCTGTTACTCCTTTGGCAAAGCCCAGCGCATCCTGCATGGCATCGACGCCAGCATCGGCCCGATCCTCAGCCATGGCGCGGTGGAGCCGCTGAACCGCGTGTACCGCGAGGCCGGCATCTATATCCCCGAAACCCTGTATGCCGGTGACTTCAAAAAGACTGACCCATTGCTACGCCAGGCACTGATCATTGCGCCGCCGTCCGCCGGTGGCAGCAGTTGGATCAAGCGCTTCGGCGACTACAGCGACGCCTTCGCCAGCGGCTGGATGCGCCTGCGTGGCACGCGCCGGCGGCGCGGTGTGGACCGGGGCTTTGTGCTCTCGGACCACGCCGATTGGCCCGGATTGCTATGGGCCATCGAACAGACCGGCGCCGAACGGGTGATGGTCACCCATGGTTCTGTCGGCGTTTTGGTGCGTCATCTGCGCGAAAAGGGCCTGGACGCCCAGGGGTTCACCACCGAATACGGCGATGACGAAGAAGAGGCCACGGCATGAAAGCCTTCGCCGAGCTGTACGCCAACCTCGACGCCACCACCTCCAGCAACGCCAAGCTGGCGGCGCTGCAAGCCTACTTCCGCCAGGCTCCACCCGAAGATGCGGCCTGGGCGGTGTACTTCCTCTCCGGCGGCCGGCCTCGGCAATTGGTGCCAAGCCGTTTACTGCGCGATATGGCCACCGAAGCGTCAGGCATTGAAGCTTGGTTATTCGAAGAAAGTTACCAGTCGGTCGGCGACCTGGCCGAGACCATTTCACTGTTGTTGCCCGAATCCTCCTACACCTCGGAGGACGGGTTGGCGGTGTGGCTGGAAGACAAGTTGCTGCCGCTGCGTGGCTTGCCGCCGCTGGAATTGGCCGAACGCCTGCCCGCGTTGTGGGCGCAGCTCGATCAGCCGAGCCTGATGGTGTGCATCAAACTGATCACCGGCAGTTTTCGCGTCGGCGTGTCCAAACTGCTGGTTACCCGCGCCCTCGCCGCCATGGCCGAGCTGGACAGCAAACGTGTGGCACAACGGTTGGTGGGCTACACCGACCTTTCCAATCGCCCTACGGCCGAAGGCTACCTCAAGCTGATCGCCGCCGAATCGTCTGACGAGCATGCGCAACGCGGCGGGCAGCCGTATCCGTTTTTTCTGGCCCATGGGCTGGCGCAACCGGTGGAGCAGTTCGACACCCTGCTCGGCGCGCCCACCGACTGGCAGGTGGAATGGAAGTGGGATGGCATTCGCGCGCAGCTGGTCAAGCGCGAGGGGCGCCTGTGGGTCTGGTCGCGCGGTGAAGAGCTGGTCACCGAGCGCTTCCCCGAACTGCACAACTTGGTCAGTGGCCTGCCGGATGGCACGGTGATCGATGGCGAAATCGTGGTGTGGAAAGACGCGGTGCAACCCTTCGCGCTGCTGCAACAGCGCATTGGCCGTAAAACCTTGAGCAAAAAAATCCTCGACGATGCGCCGGTGGCTGTCCTCGCCTACGACTTGCTGGAATATCAGGGCGACGACTGGCGCAATCACACCCAGGCCGAGCGCCGCGCCCAGCTTGAGCAGGTGATTGCGCAGTGCAACCAGCCCGTGCTGTTGCCGTCACCGTTGCTGACAGGCGCGAGCTGGAAGGACCTGGCTGAGCAACGCGAAGATTCTCGCCGCCTGGGCGTGGAAGGCATGATGCTAAAAGCCCGCGACGGCTTGTACGGCGTGGGCCGCACCAAGGACATGGGCGTCTGGTGGAAATGGAAGGTCGACCCGTTCAGCGTTGATGCGGTGTTGATCTACGCCCAGCGCGGCCATGGCCGGCGCGCCAGTTTGTATAGCGATTACACCTTCGCAGTGTGGGACGGCCCGCCCGGCACTGAGCGCACGCTGGTGCCCTTCGCCAAGGCTTATTCAGGGCTGACGGACGAAGAAATGCGCAAGGTCGACGCCATTGTGCGCAAGACCACGGTGGAAAAATTCGGCCCGGTCAGCAGCGTAACGCCGAGCATGGTGTTTGAGCTGGGGTTTGAGGGGATTGCCTTGTCCAAACGCCATAAGAGCGGGATTGCGGTGCGGTTTCCCAGGATGTTGCGGTGGCGGCAGGATAAGGCAGTGGAAGAAGCCGACAACCTCGGGACCTTGCAGGATTTGTTGACCTGACATAAATCCCCCTCCCACATTTTGATTTCCATTTGTTTCAGAATGGTGCACTGATTTTTCCATGCCCATTTTCGGGCATCTCCTACACTCACATCTCCCTTATCCCACCTTTTAAAACAATCATTCGGAACTATGGTGCAGAAATTGCTACTTGTGATCCGTCTGACACCGCTCAGTAACAGTCCTAATCGCGCCACAAGCGCTTATCTTGGTTTTTAGGGATTACATAATGAAAAAAGCATTGCTGACCCTTTCTGCACTGGCTCTGTGCATGGCTGCTGGTACCGCGCTGGCCAAGGAATACAAGGAGTTGCGTTTTGGTGTCGATCCTTCCTACGCGCCATTCGAGTCCAAGGCCGCCGACGGCAGCCTGGTAGGCTTCGATATCGATCTGGGCAATGCGATCTGTGCCGAGCTGAAAGTGAAGTGCAAGTGGGTTGAAAGCGACTTCGACGGCATGATTCCAGGCCTGAACGCCAACAAGTTCGACGGCGTGATTTCCTCGATGACCGTGACTGAAGCCCGTGAAAAGGCGATCGATTTCTCCAATGAGCTGTTCTCCGGCCCGACCTCCCTGGTGTTCAAAAAGGGCGCGAACTACTCCACGCCTGAGTCCCTCAAGGGCAAATCGGTTGGCTACGAGCAAGGCACCATCCAGGAAGCCTACGCCAAGGCCGTGCTGGACAAAGCCGGTGTGACCACCAAGGCCTACGCCAACCAGGACCAGGTGTATGCCGACCTGACCTCGGGTCGCCTGGACGCTTCCGTGCAGGACATGCTGCAAGCCGAACTGGGCTTTTTGAAGTCCCCGGCCGGCGCTGACTACGAAGTCAGCAAGGCCATCGACGACCCACTGCTGCCATCGAAAACTGCGGTCGGTATCAAAAAAGGTAACAAAGACCTCAAGGCCTTGCTCGATAAAGGTATCAAAGCGTTACACGATGATGGCACCTACGCCACTATCCAGAAGAAACACTTCGGCGACCTGAACCTCTACAGCGGTAAATAACACCCCGGCGCCCACCGGTTTGCGGTGGGCGCTTTTTTATCGCCATTAGGTCCTGAATTCATGTTTGAAGATCTTTTGCAAACCCTGGGGCTGGGTGCCTTCAGCTTGAAGGGGTTCGGCCCGCTGTTGCTGCAAGGTACGTGGATGACCGTGAAACTGTCGGTCGCCTCCCTGGCCGTCAGTGTCCTGCTGGGCCTGCTCGGCGCCAGCGCCAAACTGTCCAGCGTCAGCCTGATTCGCATCCCTGCCCAGCTCTACACCACCTTGATTCGCGGCGTGCCCGACCTGGTGCTGATGCTGCTGATTTTCTACAGCCTGCAGATCTGGCTGACCGGTTTTACCGACTTTATGGAATGGGACTACATCGAAATCGACCCATTCAGCGCCGGGGTCATCACCCTGGGCTTCATCTATGGTGCCTACTTCACCGAGACGTTTCGCGGCGCGATCCTCGCCGTACCGCGTGGCCAGCTCGAAGCGGCGACCGCCTACGGGCTCACGCGCGGGCAGCGGTTCCGCTTCGTGACCTTCCCGCAGATGATGCGCTTTGCCTTGCCGGGCATTAACAACAACTGGTGCGTAATGCTCAAGGCCACGGCGCTGGTGTCGATCATCGGCCTGGCAGACCTGGTGAAGGCCGCCCAGGATGCGGGCAAGAGCACCTATCAACTGTTCTATTTCCTGGTGCTCGCCGCGTTGATCTACCTGCTGATCACCAGCGCGTCCAACGTTGTCCTGCGCTGGCTTGAGCGCCGCTACTCCGCTGGGTCCCGGGAGGCCGTGCGATGATCGAACTTATCCAGCAATACTGGCGGCCTTTCCTTTATAGCGACGGCCAGCACATCACCGGGCTGGCGATGACCATGTGGCTGCTCAGCGCGGCGCTGGTGATCGGCTTTCTGGTCTCGATCCCGCTGTCCATCGCCCGCGTTTCGCGCAAACGCTCCATACGCTGGCCGGTGCAGTTCTACACCTACCTGTTTCGTGGCACGCCGCTGTATATCCAACTGCTGATTTGCTACACCGGCATCTACAGCATTGCCGCCGTAAGGGCGCAGCCGGTGCTGGATGCATTCTTTCGCGATGCGATGAACTGCACCATTCTGGCTTTCGCACTCAACACTTGTGCGTACACCACGGAAATTTTCGCCGGTGCGATCCGCAGCATGGCCCACGGCGAAGTCGAAGCGGCCAAGGCTTACGGCCTCAGTGGTTGGAAGCTGTATGCCTACGTGATCATGCCCTCGGCCCTACGCCGCTCGCTGCCCTACTACAGCAACGAAGTAATCCTGATGCTGCATTCGACCACGGTGGCGTTTACCGCGACGGTGCCGGACATTCTCAAGGTAGCGCGGGACGCCAACTCAGCCACCTACATGACCTTTCAATCATTCGGCATCGCCGCGCTGATCTACCTGACCGTGACCTTTGCGCTGGTCGGGCTGTTTCGTCTGGCGGAGCGCCGTTGGCTGGCCTTTCTCGGGCCGAGCCACTAAGGAGTCATCATGCGTCATCAGGTACATGATCTGATCGCGCCGGTGCCCGGCACGGCGCGGCAGGTTCACAGTTTCCACTTCGGCCCGGAACAGGCTGAGGGCAAGGTTTACATCCAGTCATCACTGCATGCCGACGAACTGCCGGGCATGCTGGTGGCCTGGCACCTGAAGCTGCGCCTGGCAGAGCTGGCAGCGGCCGGGCGCCTGCGCAGTGAGATCGTGCTGGTGCCCATCGCCAATCCGGTGGGGCTTGAGCAGGTGTTGATGGACATTCCGCTGGGCCGTTACGAGCTGGAAAGCGGGCAGAACTTCAACCGCCTGTTTGTCGATCTCAGTGAGGCAGTCGGCGATCAGGTCGAAGACCTGCTGGGGGATGATCCCACGCACAACGTCGAGCTTATTCGCGACGCCCTGAGCCTGGCCCTTGCGGCGCAAACGCCTGCTACCCAGCTGCAATCCCAGCGCCTGGTGCTGCAACGCCTGGCCTGCGATGCCGACATGGTACTGGACCTGCATTGCGACTTCGAAGCCGTGGCGCACCTGTACACCACGCCCGAGGCCTGGCCGCAGGTGGAGCCGCTGGCGCGCTATATCGGCTCGGAAGCCAACTTGCTGGCGACCGACTCCGGCGGCCAGTCGTTCGACGAATGCTTCACCCTGGTGTGGTGGCAGTTGCAGCAGCGTTTCGGTGAGCGCTTCCCGATACCGATGGGCAGTTTTTCGGTGACCGTCGAACTGCGCGGCCAGGGCGACGTCAACCACGGCCTGGCGGCGCTGGATTGCCAGGCGATCATCGATTACCTCACTCACTTCGGTGCCATTACCGGTGACGCGCCGCCCCTGCCTGAACTGCCCTACCCGGCCACGCCGCTGGCGGGCGTGGAACCGGTGGCCACGCCCGTCGGCGGCTTGCTGGTGTTCCGCGCCCTGCCCGGTGAATACCTGGAAGCCGGGCAACTGATCGCCGACATCATCGACCCCATTACTGACCGCGTAACGCCTGTGCACTGCAAACATGCCGGTCTGCTTTACGCCCGTTCGCTGCGGCGCATGGCCACTGCCGGCATGGTGATCAGCCATGTTGCAGGCACGCAAGCCTACCGCAGCGGCTACCTACTTTCGCCTTGAGGATGCACGCCCCATGTACAAATTGACCGTTGAAGGCCTGCATAAAAGCTATGGCGACAATGAAGTGCTCAAAGGTGTTTCGCTCAAGGCCAAGACCGGTGACGTGATCAGCCTGATCGGCGCCAGTGGCTCGGGCAAAAGTACCTTTTTGCGCTGCATCAACTTTCTGGAAACCCCCGACGACGGCGCCATGACCCTCGATGGTCAGCAGATCCGCATGGTCAGTGACCGCTACGGCATGCGCGTGGCCGACGATGCGGAATTGCAACGCCTGCGTACGCGGCTGGCGATGGTGTTCCAGCATTTCAACCTGTGGAGCCATATGAGCGTGCTGGAAAACATCACCATGGCGCCGCGCCGGGTGCTGGGCTGCAGCAAGAAGGACGCCGAAGACCGTGCCCGTCGCTACCTGGATAAGGTCGGGTTGCCGGCGCGTGTGGCCGATCAATACCCGGCGTTCCTTTCCGGTGGTCAACAGCAACGGGTGGCCATCGCCCGCGCACTGGCCATGGAGCCGGAGGTGATGCTGTTTGACGAACCCACCTCGGCCCTCGACCCGGAACTGGTGGGCGAAGTGTTGAAAGTGATCCAGGGCCTGGCCGAGGAAGGCCGCACCATGATCATGGTCACCCACGAGATGAGCTTTGCGCGCAAAGTCTCGAACCAGGTGCTGTTCCTGCACAAAGGTTTGGTGGAAGAGCAAGGCACGCCCGAGGAGGTGTTGGGCAATCCGAAGAGCGAGCGCCTGCAGCAATTTCTGAGCGGTAACTTGAAGTAAACCTTTGCGACGCCTGGAGGGTCTCTGACATAGAGCCTCCAGAGCGTCAGCCGCCGAATGGCAAAACCCCTCGACTTCGCCAAAAAATGGTTTGCCGCCAAAGGCTGGAAGCCGTTCGCCTTTCAAAAAGCCGTGTGGACGGCGGTTAAAGACGGCCAATCCGGCCTGCTGCACGCCAGCACCGGCGCGGGTAAAACCTATGCGCTGTGGTTTGCCGCCCTCAACCGCTTCGCCGTCACTCGCCCGCCTGCCACCGGTAAACGCAAAGCGCCCGCTGAGCCACTGACGGTGTTGTGGATCACACCAATGCGAGCCTTGGCCGCCGACACAGCGCGCGCCCTGCAAGCACCGCTTGAGGCGCTGCAGATTCCCTGGAGCGTCGGCCTGCGTACCGGCGACACCAGCAGCAGCGAACGCGCGCGCCAGACCCGGCGTCAGCCCACCGCGCTGGTGACCACCCCGGAAAGCCTGACGCTGATGCTCGCGCGTGCCGACAGTGAGACCAGCCTGGCGCACGTGCGCATGGTGATCGTGGACGAATGGCATGAACTGATCGGCAACAAACGTGGCGTGCAACTGCAACTGGCGTTGGCGCGCTTGCGGCGTTGGCATCCTGACTTGATGGTGTGGGGGATTTCCGCGACCTTGGGCAATCAGTCTCACGCCCTTGAGGTTCTGGTCCCACAAGGCGGTGGGATCAATGTGCAGGGGCAAACGGCAAAAGAACTGAAGGTCGACACCTTGTTGCCGCCGACCACCGAGCGATTTCCCTGGGCCGGGCATATCGGTTTGAAGATGTTGCCGCAGGTGGTGGCCGAGGTGGACGCCAGCAGCAGTTGCCTGGTGTTTACCAACACGCGGGCACAGTCGGAGATCTGGTACCAGGCGTTGCTGGAAGCGCGCCCGGACTGGGCCGGCGTGATTGCCCTGCACCATGGCTCGCTGTCGCGTGAAACACGCGATTGGGTGGAGCGGGCCCTGAAAGACGGCCAGCTCAAGGCCGTGGTGTGTACCTCAAGCCTGGACCTGGGTGTGGACTTCCTGCCGGTGGAGCGCGTGCTGCAAATCGGCTCGGCCAAAGGCGTGGCGCGCCTGATGCAACGCGCCGGGCGCTCTGGCCATGCGCCAGGCAGGCCATCACGGGTGACGTTGGTGCCGACCCATAGCCTGGAATTAGTGGAAGCCGCCGCCGCCCAGGACGCGATAGCGCAGCGGCGCATCGAAGCTCGCGAATCGCCCTACAAGCCTTTGGATGTGCTCGTACAGCACCTGGTGAGCATGGCCCTGGGCGGTGGTTTTACCCCGGACGCGCTGTTGACGGAGGTGCGTGGTGCCTGGGCTTATCGTGACCTTACTGACGCCGATTGGGCCTGGGCGTTGGGGTTTGTGCGCCATGGTGGACTGTCGTTAACGGCCTATCCGGATTACCGCCGTGTGGAGCCTGATGAGCATGGCGTGTGGCGCGTGCCGGATGCGCGCCTGGCGCGGCGCCATCGCATGAGCGTGGGCACTATCGTCAGCGATGCGAGTATCCAGCTGAAATTCTGGAGCAAGGGCGGCGGCGGCAGGAATCTGGGCAGTGTCGAGGAAGGCTTTATCGCCCGGCTCAAGCCTGGTGACGGTTTTTTGTTTGCAGGCCGTTTGCTGGAGTTGGTGCGGGTGGAGAACATGACGGCGTATGTACGCCGCAGCACCGCGAAAAAGGCCGCCGTGCCGCGCTGGAATGGCGGGCGCATGCCGCTTTCCAATGAATTGGCGCAGGCGGTAGTCGAGCGTTTTGACGCAGCGGCGCACGGGCACTTCGACGGCCCCGAGATGCGCGCGGTGCAACCGCTGCTGCAAACTCAGTTGCGTTGGTCTGGCCTGCCGACACGCGCGCATTTGCTGGCTGAAACCCTGAAGTCGCGGGAAGGCTGGCACCTGTTTCTGTACCCGTTCGCCGGGCGCCAGGTGCATCTGGGGCTGGCGAGCTTGCTGGCCTGGCGGGTCAGCCAAGGCCAGCCGGTGACCTTTTCGATTGCGGTGAATGATTACGGGCTGGAACTGTTGAGCGCTACGCCGGTGGACTGGCCGGTTGTGTTGAATGTTGCGCTGCTGAGTCCGACCAACTTACTGCTGGACGTGGCGGCCAGCCTTAATGCCGGTGAGCTGGCTCTGCGGCGCTTTCGCGAAATCGCACGCATCGCCGGGCTGGTATTTGCCGGTTACCCTGGCGCGCCGAAAAGCACGCGGCAAGTGCAGGCTTCCAGCGGCTTGTTCTTTGAGGTGTTCAAGCAATATGACCCAGAGAACCTTTTACTGACCCAGGCCGGGGAAGAAGTCCTGCGTGATGAGTTGGATATTCGTCGGCTCGAAGAGACATTGCGTCATCTGTCGGCGCTGAAACTGGACCTGCATGTGATCGAACGGCCGACGCCGCTGGCGTTTCCACTGCTGGTTGAGCGAATGCGCGAGAGCATGAGTTCGGAGAAGCTGTCCGAGCGCATTGCACGCATGGTCAAGGACCTGGAAAAAGTCGCGGATAACGGGAAACGCTGATGCATTATTTGCTGACGCTTGAGGGTGAGGCGTTGTGGTTGCTGGCCGAAAAGGCGATTTACTGGCCCGCCCGTCAGTGCCTGTTGATCGCCGATGCGCACTTTGGCAAGGCCTCGGCATATCGCAGCCTCGGGCAGCCGGTGCCGCAGGGCACTACCAGCGAAAACCTGCAGCGCCTGGACCGCCTGTTATCGGCCCTGCCGTGCGCACAGGTGATCTTTCTGGGCGACTTCCTGCACGGCCCTGGCTCGCACGCCAGCGGCACCCTGAGCGCCTTGAGGGCCTGGCGCAAGCGCAATCACGAACTGAACCTGACCTTGATTCGCGGCAATCACGATAAACGCGCAGGCGACCCGCCTACTGACTTGAGGATTGCAGTGGTGGCCGAGCCGCTGTTGATGGGGCCGTTCGCGCTGCAGCATGAGCCGGATGCCCACCCCAGCCATCATGTGCTGGCCGGGCATGTGCACCCGGTGTACCGGTTGCGCGGCAAAGGTCGGCAGAGTTTAAGGCTGCCGTGCTTTCAGATCGGCTCGAGGATCAGCTTACTGCCGGCGTTTGGGGCTTTTACCGGCGGTTACTCCGTAGATAAAAGCGACGATCGGCGAGTATTTGTGATCGGCGATCAAGACGTATGGCCGGTGCGCTGAAGCGCCAGCCATGCCTTTTGATAAGTCAGGCGACAGGCGCGGGAGGCGGCTCATCGGGAAGCACTGGCTCACCGGGCTCGGTGGGCTGCTGTGGCCAATCTTCGTCAGGTTGACCGGGGATGCCGCCCGCATACGCTGGGTCGGCCATCAGGGACCAGGCCAAAACACCAATCTGGTTGGGTTCAAGCCGGGCGAGTTCGGCGCTGATTCGCGGGTCGATCTTCATAAAGTACTCCTCAAGCGTGGCTCGGCGCGTTTTGCACGCGCCGAGGCAGTACACCCAATAGAGTCACTTCACGCAGACTAATTCCCTTTACGTGTAAGACCTTTCGATCAAGCGCGTGGGAGAGTGACACCGCGCTGGCCCTGATACTTGCCGGCGCGATCTTTATAGGACACTTCACAGGCTTCATCGGACTGCAGGAACAGCATCTGCGCCACGCCTTCGTTGGCGTAGATCTTGGCCGGCAAGGTGGTGGTGTTGGAGAACTCCAGGGTCACGTGGCCTTCCCACTCCGGCTCAAGTGGCGTCACGTTAACGATGATACCGCAGCGCGCGTAGGTGCTTTTACCCAGGCAGATGGTCAGCACGTCACGGGGAATACGGAAGAATTCCACGGTGCGCGCCAGCGCAAAGGAGTTTGGCGGAATAATGCACACGTCGCTTTTAATGTCGACGAAGCTCTTTTCGTCGAAGTTTTTCGGATCGACGATCGCCGAGTTGATGTTGGTGAACACCTTGAATTCATCGGCGCAGCGCACGTCGTAGCCGTAGCTGGAAACACCGTAGGAAATCACGGGCGCCGCGCCTTCGCCACGGATCTGGCGCTCAACGAAGGGTTCGATCATGCCGTGTTCTTGCGCCATGCGGCGAATCCACTTGTCCGATTTGATGCTCATGGCGGGTGTCCTGAATAGCGAGGTGGAAAAATTCTGTTGGGCATCTTACCGGGGCCGGCTCTGGGGTTCAAAGGGCGCGGGGGATTTGTTGATGAATGTGCTGCCTGCCATAAGCGGCAGCCAGCGGGGCCGGGACCGTCCTTGCAGTGCCCGGCGACTTTAAATACCACCGCCAGTCACGAAAATAGAGAAACCTTCGGAAATACCATTGGCACGTCCCGGAAAAAGGGTTAAGGTGGCGCCACTGTGCTGCTTGTGTCACTGAGAATCTCTACACGATATGTTGAATTTCGATCCAACCATCTCCAAGAATTTTTCCTGCTCTTTGCACTCAGTCTCGGCCAGGGCTTTTCCTGAGTCGCAGTTAACTTTGTCCAAGGAGATACACCATGTCTAATCGCCAAACTGGTACCGTTAAGTGGTTCAACGATGAAAAAGGCTTCGGCTTCATCACTCCACAATCCGGTGACGACCTGTTCGTTCACTTCAAAGCTATCCAATCCGACGGCTTCAAAAGCCTGAAAGAAGGCCAACAGGTTTCTTTCATCGCTACCCGCGGTCAGAAAGGCATGCAAGCTGAAGAAGTTCAAGTTATCTAACTTGTACTGACTTAGTCGAAAAAACCCCGCCCTTAAAAGCGGGGTTTTTTTATGCCTGGGATTTAGCCCCGGCACCCAGGTAATACCAGGCACAAAAAAATGTGGGAGCCAGCTCCCACATTTTGTCCTGCGTCTTTCCTGCGTCGTTACTGGAACAACGACTCACTCGACAAGCCATTCTTCTCGAGGATCTCACGCAAGCGCTTGAGGCCCTCTACCTGGATCTGCCGCACCCGCTCACGGGTCAGGCCGATCTCCAGGCCTACATCCTCCAGGGTGCTGCTCTCATGGCCGCGCAGGCCGAAGCGGCGAATCACCACCTCACGCTGCTTGTCCGTAAGTTCCGACAACCACTGGTCAATGCTTTGGGAAAGATCATCGTCCTGCAACAGCTCACAAGGATCTGTCGGGCGATCATCCGTCAGGGTGTCCAGCAGGGTTTTATCCGAGTCCGGACCCAGCGAGACATCGACCGAAGATACGCGCTCATTCAAGCCGAGCATGCGCTTAACCTCTCCCACTGGCTTTTCCAGCAGGTTGGCGATTTCTTCAGGCGAGGGTTCATGATCGAGTTTTTGTGTCAGCTCACGCGCTGCCCGCAGGTAGACGTTGAGCTCCTTGACCACATGGATCGGCAACCGGATCGTGCGGGTCTGATTCATGATCGCCCGTTCGATGGTCTGGCGAATCCACCAGGTAGCATAGGTAGAGAAGCGGAAGCCCCGCTCAGGGTCGAACTTCTCCACTGCCCGGATCAAGCCCAGGTTGCCCTCCTCGATCAAGTCCAACAGCGACAGGCCACGATTGACGTAGCGTCGGGCGATTTTCACCACCAGCCGCAGGTTGCTTTCAATCATGCGCTTGCGCCCAGCCGGATCGCCCTTTTGCGACAAGCGCGCAAAATGGACTTCTTCTTCGGGAGTCAGCAAAGGGGAAAAGCCGATTTCATTGAGATACAGCTGCGTGGCGTCGAGCGCCCGCGTGTAGTCAATGTACTTGTGTTGCTTCAACGCGGTGGAGTTCTTGGATTTGGTGCGAACTGAAGGAGTTGGAGACCCTTCATCATTCGACATCGATTCCTTTTCGGTGAGTATCTCCATTTCAAGGAGAACCTCATCGTCGATGTCAAACTCCGGCGCTTCTTTACTGAGAGCCATTGTTATAGTCCTTTGGTGAGTTCGACCTCAAGCTCAAGCGACGCCTTTATCCTTGGCAACGCTGGAGCCTGTTCCTTCTACGTGAGGGAACAGGCTGTGCAACACATCAACGACGGGGTAGGAATTGCAGCGGATCTACAGGTTTCCCTTGGCGGCGAATCTCAAAGTGCAGTTTCACCCGGTCTGTACCAGTTGACCCCATTTCGGCAATTGTCTGTCCGACTTTGACCTGCTGCCCCTCCCGAACCAACAGCCTGCGGTTATGACCGTAGGCACTGACGTAGGTATCGCTGTGTTTGATGATGACCAGCTCGCCGTAGCCCCGTAAACCACTCCCGGCGTAAACCACTGTCCCATCAGACGCAGCTAAAACAGGCTGTCCCAAATCTCCGGCGATATCAATGCCTTTATTCAAACTACCGTTTGAAGAGAATTTTCCAATCAGCACCCCGTTTGAAGGCCATCCCCAACCGGTCGGTGCCGGCCCGGCAGGTGGCAACGGCGTGGCTGCCGGTTTGCTCGCAACTGTAGGCGCAGCGGTGCCTGCGGGCCGTGTAATGATCGTGGTTTTGCTTGAAGACGAGGCCGAAGATCCGGACTTTGTCACAACTGCCGTAGGCGCTGAACCGGTACGCCCATCGAAACGGATGGTTTGCCCCGGATGTATCGTATAAGGCACAGGAATATTGTTACGAGCTGCGAGCGCCTTGTAATCCCAACCGTAACGGAAGGCGATCGAGAACATCGTGTCCCCCTTTCGCACCACATATTGCCCGGTGGTGACCGTCGGTTTTTGCGGCACGCTGCTGGCACCGTTTCGGTCGACAACCCGAGCGCCACTGGACGGAGAGCTTGAGCAACCCACCAATAAGGAACTCAAGACAAGGCCAAGCACCAGTCGCTGAAAACTTGTTTTACTCATACGCTGCGCAAGACCTGTGAGACTCACCCGCCGCTCCCTTTGTGCTGGCCGAACATGAATGCCTGTATCAGGCTTGAAATATGTCGCAAGTATAACTGGGCATTGGCTTTTTACCGGCACACGACTGAAACGAAAAATTCATCGCGTTTAAACCCGGCTTCCAATCATGTTGACTCAACAAGCCCCGCCGTAAGACCCATCCCCACCAACAGAATTCACTGTTTGCGAAGAAATGATCAGGCCAGCGGGCCATTGAGCAGCGGAACGAAGCGCACGGCACCCAGTACATGCCGGGAAAAACCTTCGTCCTCACGGATAATGAGCATCAATTGTTGCACTTCACCAGAACCCACCGGGATGACCAGGCGCCCGCCAGGGGCGAGCTGATCGAGTAACGCCTGGGGCACATCGGTGGCGACCGCCGTGACGATGATGCCGTTATACGGCGCCAGCGCCGGCCAGCCTTCCCAACCATCGCCCCAGCGGAACACTACGTTGCGCAGGTTAAGCTCCACCAGGCGTTCCTTGGCGCGGTCCTGCAGGACCTTGATGCGCTCCACCGAGAACACCCGCTCCACCAGCTGCGAGAGTACGGCGGTCTGGTACCCCGAACCGGTGCCGATCTCCAGCACCTTGTCCAACGGCCCCGCCGCCAGCAGCAGCTCACTCATGCGCGCAACCATATATGGCTGCGAGATGGTCTGGTTATGGCCGATCGGCAACGCAGTGTCTTCGTAGGCGCGATGCGCCAGCGCCTCATCCACGAACAGATGCCGAGGCGTGCGCCGGATGACTTCCAGCACTTGGGCGTTGGACAGGCCTTCTTCATACAGACGCTGGATCAAACGCTCGCGGGTACGCTGGGAGGTCATCCCGATACCACGACGCAACAGGTCGTCTTGTTCACGCGCCATTAACGCAGCCCCTCAAGCCAGCCATCCAGACTACTGAAGGCATCACTGAAGGTGCGATCGAGCTGCAACGGGGTAATCGAAACATAACCTTGCATCACCGCATGAAAGTCGGTGCCGGGGCCGCCGTCTTCGGCATCACCGGCGGCAGCAATCCAGTAACCTTCCTTGCCACGCGGGTCGACCACCTTCAACGGCGCTGCTGCACGGGAGCGATGGCCCAGGCGGGTCAGCTGGATGCCGCGGATATGGTCGAGGGGCAAATTGGGAATATTGACGTTGAGCACCGTACGCGCAGGCAAGTCCAGCGAGCCATGGGCCTCCACCAGCTTGCGGGCGAAATACGCCGCCGTCGCCAGGTTATCCAGTTGCCGTGAGGCAAACGAAAAAGCGAACGAGGTGCGTCCCAGGAAGCGCCCTTCAAGGGCCGCCGCCACCGTGCCGGAATACAGCACGTCATCGCCCAGGTTGGCGCCCAGGTTGATGCCCGATACCACCAGATCCGGCTCTTGGTCCAACAAGCTGTTGATTGCCAGGTGCACGCAGTCGGTGGGGGTACCGTTCACACTGATAAAGCCATTGGCCAGAACCTGCGGGTGCAGCGGACGGTCGAGCGTCAGCGAACTGCTGGCGCCGCTCTTGTCCTGGTCCGGGGCAACCACCACGCACTCGGCGTAATCCTGCAGCGCAGCATAAAGCGCAGCAAGACCGGGTGCGGTGGCACCGTCATCGTTTGATATCAGAATACGCATGGGTTGTCCGTCGGCCCCACCGGCACCAGATCAACAAGCTCGCGCACCAAGACAGTGGCGAAGCATCCGGCCGGCAGGACGAATTCCAATTGCAGAATGTCAGGACCGGGATAATGCCACGTCAACCCGCCAATGGGCAGTCGCAGAATGCGACGTTCCTGGCTCATGCCGGCTCTCACCAGCCAATCACGCAGCTCCGGCTCGCTGGCGGCAATGCTTTGCTCAAGCGTGTGGGTCGCGCCGCCGGCCGGCGAATCGCCCTCGCCCCACTGCGGGCCGGTGGGGTGCAGGTCCAGAATCGCCAGGCGCGGGTCGCTGCATTCAGCCTCACCTGCGGGAAAAAAACTGCGGCTGTCGGTAAACGCCAGCAGGTCACCGACCTGGGCACGTTGCCAGGATCCATCCGCGACCCGCGCCGCCAACACTTTGTTAAACAGAAAGCTGCGCGCGGTCGACAGCAGCCGCGAACGCACATTGCGCTGCTCCGGCAACGCCTTGCGCGCCGCCCAATCGCGGGCATCCACGACGTTGCCGCCGTTATGCCCGAAACGCTGGGTACCGAAGTAGTTCGGGATACCGTGCTGGGCGATCAATTGCAAGCGCGCGTCGATGGCGGCGGTATCACCCGCCAATTGGGTCAGGCGCAGGGTAAAGCCATTGGCCGAATGCGCGCCGCGTTGCAGTTTGCGCTTGTGGCGGCCCATTTTGAGGATCTTGAGGGTGTCGTTTTCGGCACCGCTCATGTCCGGGTCGGCCTTGCCTGGCAGTTGCACGCTGAACCACTGACGGGTCAACGCCTGACGGTCCTTGAGCCCGGCGTAGCTGACGGTGCGCAACGGCACGCCGGCAGCCTTGGCGATACGGCGTGCGGCCTCTTCGGTATTCAGGCCGCGCTTTTCGACCCACAGCCACAGGTGCTCACCGTCACCGCTGAGCGGGATGTCCAGCACTTCGTCGACCTGGAAATCTTCAGCCGTCGCTTTCAAAACCGCGCTGCCCAAGGCCTCGCCATAGGCACGCGGGCCCAGCAATTGCAGATCATTCATGCGCGCAGCAACAAGGCGACGGAGTGCACCGCAATGCCCTCTTCCCGGCCGGTAAACCCGAGCTTTTCGGTGGTGGTGGCTTTCACGTTGACTTGATCCAATTCAATTTGCAGGTCGGCGGCAATCAGCGCGCGCATCGATTCGATGTGGGGCGCCATTTTCGGCGCCTGGGCCACGATGGTGTTGTCGACGTTGCCGACCTTCCAGCCCTTGGCGTGGATCAGGCCGACCACGTGGCGCAGCAAGACACGGCTGTCCGCGCCCTTGAAGGTCGGGTCGGTGTCCGGAAAATGCTTGCCGATATCGCCCAACGCGGCGGCGCCGAGCAAGGCATCGCTCAAGGCATGCAGCACAACGTCGCCGTCGGAATGAGCCAGCAACCCATGGTGGTGTGCAATGCGCACGCCGCCCAAGGTGATGAAATCGCCTTCAGCGAAACGGTGCACATCATAGCCGTGGCCAATACGCATAAAAAAACGCCCCGATTTAATTCAGGGCGTGATTCTACCTACTTTTGCCTCACATTAACCGAGCAAAGCGCGACCATGATGTCGCAAATGGTCTTCGATGAAGCTGGCGATAAAGAAGTAGCTGTGGTCATAGCCCGGCTGCAGGCGCAGTTCCAACGGGTGGTTGGCGGCCTTGGCCGCTTGCTGCAACGCCTCCGGCTTAAGCTGCACGGCAAGGAAATCGTCGCGATCGCCCTGGTCCACCAGCAACGGCAGTTTTTCCGAGGCTTCGCTGATCAGCACGCAGGCATCCCACTCGCGCCACTTGGAGCGTTCTTCGCCCAGGTAGCGGGAGAAGGCTTTCTGACCCCATGGGCAATCCATCGGGTTGTTGATCGGCGAAAACGCCGACACCGATTGGTAACGCCCTGAGTTGCGCAAGGCACACACCAGGGCACCGTGACCGCCCATGGAGTGGCCACTGATGCCGCGCTTGTCCGAAGCCGGAAAATGCGCTTCAACCAACGCAGGCAATTCCTGCACGACATAGTCGTGCATCCGATAGTGCTTGGCCCAGGGTTCCTGCGTGGCATTCAGGTAGAAGCCAGCGCCCAGACCAAAATCCCAGGCGTTGTCCGGGTCGCCCGGCACACCCGGCCCACGCGGGCTGGTGTCGGGTGCGACGATGATCAACCCAAGCTCGGCGGCCATGCGCTGGGCGCCGGCTTTTTGCATGAAGTTCTCATCGGTGCAGGTCAGCCCCGACAGCCAGTACAGCACTGGCAGCTTGCCGCCCTGCTCCGCCTGAGGCGGAAGGTAGACGGCGAACGTCATGTCGCAACCGAGCACATCAGAATGGTGCTTGTAGCGTTTATGCCAGCCGCCGAAGCTCTTCTGGCACGACAGGTTTTCCAGATTCATGGCCGACCTCAAAAGTGGATGACGGTACGAATGCTCTTGCCTTCATGCATCAGGTCAAACGCTTTGTTGATGTCTTCCAGGCCCATGGTGTGGGTGATGAAGGTGTCCAGCGGGATTTCGCCGGTCTGAGCCATTTCCACGTAGCTCGGCAATTCGGTACGGCCGCGCACGCCGCCGAACGCCGAACCGCGCCAGACGCGGCCGGTGACCAGTTGGAATGGACGTGTGGCGATTTCCTGGCCAGCACCGGCCACACCGATGATCACCGACTCACCCCAGCCTTTGTGGCAGCACTCAAGCGCGGCGCGCATCAGTTGTACGTTGCCAATGCACTCGAAGGAGAAGTCCACGCCGCCGTCGGTCAAGTCGACGATCACGTCCTGGATCGGGCGGTCATAGTCTTTCGGGTTAATGCAGTCGGTGGCGCCCAGTTGCCTGGCGATTTCGAACTTGGCTGGGTTGATGTCAATCGCAATGATGCGGCCGGCCTTGGCTTTCACCGCGCCGATCACCGCCGACAGGCCGATGCCGCCAAGGCCGAAGATGGCCACGGTGTCGCCCGGCTTGACCTTGGCGGTGTTGATCACTGCACCGATGCCGGTGGTGACACCGCAGCCCAGCAGGCAGACTTTCTCCAGCGGCGCTTCTTTAGGAATCTTGGCCACGGAGATTTCCGGCAAAACGGTGTACTCGGAGAAGGTCGAGGTGCCCATGTAGTGGAAAATCGGCTGGCCTTTGTAGGAGAAACGCGTAGTGCCGTCGGGCATCAGGCCTTTGCCCTGGGTGGATCGAATGGCCTGGCACAGGTTGGTCTTGCCCGACAGGCAGAATTTGCACTTGCCGCATTCCGGGGTGTACAGCGGGATAACGTGATCGCCGACGGCCACCGAGGTCACGCCCTCGCCGATCGCCTCAACCACCGCACCGCCCTCGTGGCCCAGGATCGACGGGAAGATGCCTTCCGGGTCGGCGCCCGACAAGGTGTAGGCGTCGGTATGGCACACACCGGACGCAACTACACGCAACAGCACCTCGCCAGCCTTGGGCATGGCGACATCCACTTCAACGATCTCAAGGGGCTTTTTCGCTTCGAAGGCTACGGCGGCGCGGGACTTGATCATCCGGGTTTCTCCTGGGAATTAAAAACTGAGGCGGAGAGTGTAATACATGGCTTATTGATGAATAATCCGGGCAAAAGCAAAACATTATTGCTACGCAGGGATAATCAATATGCTGGAAAACCGCTGGGAAGGCATCGATGAGTTCGTCGCTGTGGCCGAATGCAGCCAATTCACCGCAGCGGCCGAGCGGCTGGGAGTGTCTTCATCGCATATCAGCCGGCAGGTGGCGCGCCTGGAAGAACGGCTGCAAACGCGCTTGCTGTATCGCAGTACGCGCAAGGTGACCCTCACCGAAGCCGGTCAGACCTTCCTGCAACATTGCCAGCGTTTACAAGATGGTCGTGAAGAAGCGTTGCGCGCGGTGGGCGACCTCACCAGCGAGCCCAAGGGCATGTTGCGCATGACCTGCGCGGTGGCGTACGGCGAGCGCTTTATCGTGCCGTTGGTTACGCGGTTCATGGGGCTGTATCCGCAACTGCGTGTGGATATCGAATTGAGCAATCGCCAGTTGGACCTGGTGCATGAGGGCCTGGACCTGGCCATTCGCCTGGGGCGCTTGCAAGACTCGCGCATGGTCGCCAGCCGCCTGGCCCCTCGGCGTATGTACCTGTGCGCGTCGCCGTCCTACTTGGCACGCTATGGTCGGCCACATAGTTTGTCGGAATTGAGTCGGCATAACTGCCTGATCGGCAGCTCGGATATCTGGCAACTGGCTCAGGATGGGCGGGAGTTTTCCCAGCGGGTGCAGGGAAACTGGCGCTGCAACAGTGGGCAGGCGGTACTGGATGCGGCGCTGCAAGGGGTTGGGTTGTGCCAACTGCCGGATTATTACGTGCTGGAGCATTTGCACAGTAGCGCGTTGGTGTCGTTGCTGGAGGCGCATCAGCCACCGAATACGGCGGTGTGGGCGTTGTATCCGCAGCAGCGGCATTTGTCGCCGAAGGTCAGAAAGCTGGTGGACTTTCTCAAAGAAGGCTTGGGTGACAATCCGGTCTATCGAGCATAAACAGCTACCGTCGATGCATTGCCTGGATATCGGTTAATAGCCGCTTTCATTGAAAAACCAGGCAAGCCCATGACGTCCAACGCCCAGCAACTCCAGCATATCAATCATTTTGTCCGAAAGGTCCTGGCCGACTTTCCGGTGCCCAGCGCTATCGCCGCCCAATTGCTTTACGAGCATCTGCAACCATTCACCCAGGAAAAACTGGACCCGGATACTACTCTCCTGACCACTCTGGAATACAACCTCGACAATCCCGATTCGCCCTACACCGCAGTGATCATCCAATCCATGAGCCTGACCGAGGCCATGATCTGCAATGCGCCCCATGCCCCTGGCGGGATGGTCAACACCACCGGTTTTTCCACCATTGCGCCGTACTTCAATATCGTTGATGAACTACCGCGCCTGATGGATAACCGCATACCGCAAATGTTCAACGAAGAGTTCATCACTTCCAGCTGGATCCCGCCCAGACGGTATGAGGCGCTTTACCGGCAAAGTGAACCTCAGGTCTACGACCCGACCACCCAACTGGAGATCGCGCCTGCTGTTTTGAGAAAGGTCATTGATTCAAGCAACTTCGAACAAACCTATGACAAGGCCATCACCCTGTTCTGGAGCGAACATCGGGACAATTACACCACCCTGATGCGCATCGCCTACACCAAGGCTTACCTCAATCAGTACGAAGAATTCACGCTCACCGCAGCAGAACGGCAACTCGCCGCACGGGCGGCAGGTATCGGCGTCGACAAGGATGCCAGCAATCTGACCCTCGAAGATTTTCAGACGCCCTATTCACCGGATAAAAACCTGTCCGTGCGCGTGCTGCGCATTCATCAGTTCGACGCCACCGACATTCTTACGATTACCGACAATCAGAGCCAGATCACCCTGCTGTACATCCCGGGCAACTCCTCCCCCATCCATGGTTTCAACAACCCAACGGACATGCGCAATGCACTGGTGAAAGTGGCCAAGGACCCGACCCAGCGCAAAGCCCTGACCAACCACTTTGAACCCGACTCGATTGACTCCGGCCTGATCTACAGTGGTGTCGAGGAAGCATTGATCGGCATGGCGATGTACCCGCAATCTTCCAGCCCACCCGGTTTTTTCAATAGCTTGTTGCACAACGGTTACTGGGACCCCGAGCAATACATAAACAACCCAATGTATCCGGCGCTCAGAAGCAACCCATTTGCGTTTATCGCGCGACAGATCCGCACTCGGATTGCAAAATTGGCAGCCAAAACCATTGTCTCGCCGTTGGACACGTTCAAGGCCGACACCCTCGACGCCTTGGATAAAGCCTGCCTGCTGGCGATCCCCGTGGCGTTGACCATGGGCACGGCGTTGCTGGCGGAGTTTTGTTTCGTGACATCGGGCTTGACGGGAATGGCTATCGGCGCCGATGACGTGCTCAAAGACAAACCCCTCGCCGTTGAGCGCATGGTGTTCGGCGCCCTGAACGCGGTCCCGGTGGTTATCCACGGCATCAGCAAAGGCGCGAGCAGTCTTGAGGCGTTACGCCCTGAGCTTGGTCAGGCTACGCGGGCAGAGGAGGGTCAGATCAGCGTCAAGGTCATCACTCAGGCCCCCACCTCCGCCCAAACCGAGACTCGCCCCCTGGTCGCCGCAACATCCCCCAGCGGTTTGCAGACCGTCAACATTCAGGGCGAGACCTTCCTGACCTACAAAAGCCCGAATGGCTGGGGTTTTTTTGAGCTATTCGTAAATAATCCAGAAGCCCCCGAGAAGATCCAATCCACCGGGCTCTACGCTATTCAGAGCTCCGACCAGCAATGGCGACGCGCCGGGTTGGCCGGAGGTGGGGCATTTCGCAATGCCTGGCAACGGGTTTACAAACTGTTCGGCGGAAGCCAGCAGTTGAGTTTCTTCAGCGCCTACCAGATGCCAGCGCCCGTGCGCGAGATCCTCGTGCAGATGCTCACCGACACCCGATCATTTGCGGAAGACTTCGAACCCTTCGGAATGGATGCACAATCGATCAGCAACGCCCGGAAACTGTTCTTTGAGAAAAGGAACCAATTAAACCAGGACTCGGCGATCTTCTTTAACCGCCTGCCCTACTCGCCCCTGCAGCCGGTACTCCCCCGCTTGAGCTTGAACGAATCACAGCAGAGCATTATCGAGAAATTGCTGCGCGCCAGTGACGGAATCGTGGTCGGCGAAAGCCACAGCGCCGAATCGAGCAAAGCCTTTCTGATCGACAACATGCAGACACTCGCAAGCCAAGGTGTCAAACGCATCTACTTCGAACATTTGCTGACAGACGTGCATGCTCCAATGTTGAAGGCTTTTTACCGCTCGAAGAGCGCCCCCATGACCGAGGAGCTGACAAGCTATCTGAACGGGATCTATCCACTGCTCCGAAGCCACTATTACTCATTCAGAAACATCGTGATCAAAGCCCGAGACGCGGGGATCAAGATCCAGCCGATCGACTGCACTGCAAGCTACGTACTTCGCGATATGCGCGACAATGCGGGAACCTTGCGCCAACGGATGATGAACTATTACGCCACCGAGGTGATTCAGTGGATCCAGACCTCCAAGCGCCAACCAGGTAAGTGGGTCGCACTGGTGGGCGATACCCATACCAATACCTTCAGGGACATCCCTGGGTTGGCCGAACTCACCGGCAGCATCGGCCTGCGGATAGAAGATAGAACGGGCGCCCAGCCCTTGGGCATCGAAGTCGATCCAGGGCGCACTTCCAGCCTCGGCCTCAACAAGGGGGAAGGCACGGTCAAAGCCAACCTGGTCTTGCGTGTTGATCCTGCCGTGCTGCAGCACTCAATGGAATCACAGCCCGGCCCTTCGCACAGTCGAGTCGTGAAGTCGGCCAAGGCACTGCTGATACGGCCGGGCCAATTCATGCTCACCGAGGGACTGGTTTCCGAGGCTGCCCACATTGACTATCGTTCGCGACGCGGGGAACTGCGAAGTTCAAGGATCAACTGTCAGGACGGTCGGTACTTCATCCAGGTTACCGGCTGGCCCCTTGATGAAAAGCGGTTCGACAGCATTGAGGTCTTGGTGAATGAGTTGAAAACTCTACCCGGGTTGCAGCAAGTCAAAGGCTGAGAATCAAGACGCTTGATAAGCCCGGCGCTGACGCAGCCACTCGAGGTCTTCGGGGCGGGTGACCTTGATGTTGTCCGCACGCCCTTCGACCAGTCGCGGCGCCTGGCCAGACCATTCCATGGCCGAAGCTTCGTCGGTGATCACCGCATCAGCTACCAGGCTGTCAGCCAAGGCACGGTGCAAGGCGCCCAGGCGGAACATCTGCGGCGTGTAAGCCTGCCAGATCAGGCTGCGATCAACGGTTTCCACCACGCGGCCATGCTTGTCGGCACGCTTGAGGGTGTCGCGAGCCGGCACTGCCAGCAGGCCGCCGACAGGGTCATCAGCCAGTTCGGCCAGGAGCTTGTCGAGGTCATCCCGGCTCAGATTTGGCCGCGCCGCATCGTGTACCAGCACCCAGTCATCATCACTGGCGCCCAGGGCATTGAGTTGCAGCAGCGCATTGAGCACCGAACCCGAGCGCTCGTCGCCACCGTCCGCACGCACGATGCGTGGGTCGTTGGCACACGGCAGGTTTGGCCAGTAGGGATCATCGACAGCAAGACTGACCACCAGCCCCTTGAGGCCTGGATGGTCAAGAAAACAGCCAAGGCTGTGTTCCAGAATAGTGCGCCCGCCCAGTTGCAGATACTGCTTGGGACGGTCCGCGGCCATACGGGCACCCACGCCCGCAGCAGGAATTACGGCCCAGAAGGCCGGTACAGACTGACTCATTGGGCCAACTGGTAGAGGGTTTCGCCCTCTTTGACCATGCCCAACTCATGGCGAGCCCGCTCTTCAACGGTCTCGGTGCCTTTTTTCAGCTCAAGCACTTCGGCATCGAGAACGCGGTTGCGCTCCAGCAGGATTTCGTTTTCGGCGTGCTGGTCGGCAATTTGCTGGGTCAGCTCTTTCACCTGCGCAAAGCTGCCATTACCGACCCATAGACGGTACTGCAGGCCAGCCAGCAACAAGAGCAAGACGAGGAACAACCAATTGGGACTGCGCATCGAAATCCGGGTATCCAGTAAAAAAAGACAGCCATGCAAAACTTTTTACAGCAACTGATAGCACGAAGCCTGGAATAACCAGGCTTGTGCTTGATAGCCATCAGATTAGCGCCGAAATACACACTGTCGTGATTTTTCCGACGCTACCTGTCGACTTTTTACCATGCCTTACATCAAGTAGCGATCAACCGCGAAACTCGCTGCGACCGTTGTACTTGGCTTTACCCGCCAGTTGCTCTTCGATACGCAGCAATTGGTTGTACTTGGAAACGCGGTCGGAACGGCACAGCGAACCGGTTTTGATCTGGCCCGCCGAGGTGCCCACAGCCAGGTCGGCAATGGTCGAATCTTCGGTTTCGCCGGAGCGGTGCGAGATCACGGCAGTGTAGCCCGCAGCCTTGGCCATCTGGATGGCTTCCAGGGTTTCGGTCAGGGTGCCGATCTGGTTGAACTTGATCAGGATCGAGTTGGCGATCTTTTTGTCGATGCCTTCTTTCAGGATCTTGGTGTTGGTGACGAACAAGTCGTCGCCTACCAGTTGGATTTTTTCGCCGATCTTGTCGGTGAGGACTTTCCAGCCGTCCCAGTCGGACTCGTCCAGGCCGTCTTCGATCGAGATGATCGGATAGCGCTCGGTCAAACCTTTGAGGTAGTCAGCAAAACCTTCGGAGGTGAACACGTGGCCTTCGCCGGACAGGTTGTATTTACCGTCCTCGTAGAACTCACTGGCAGCGCAGTCCAGGGCCAGGGTCACGTCGGTGCCCAGCTTGTAGCCAGCGTTGGCCACAGCTTCGGAGATGACTTTGAGTGCATCTTCGTTGGACGCCAGGTTCGGTGCAAAACCACCTTCGTCACCCACCGCAGTGCTCAGGCCACGGGCCTTCAGCACAGCCTTGAGGTGATGGAAAATCTCGGTGCCCATGCGCAGGCCTTCGGAGAAGGTCTTGGCGCCAACCGGCTGCACCATGAATTCCTGGATGTCGACGTTGTTATCGGCGTGCTCGCCACCGTTGATGATGTTCATCATCGGAACCGGCATCGAGTAAACACCCGGGGTGCCGTTCAGGTTGGCGATGTGCGCGTACAGTGGCAGGTCCTGGTCCTGCGCAGCCGCCTTGGCCGCGGCCAGGGACACGGCGAGGATCGCGTTGGCGCCCAGGCTGCCTTTGTTTTCTGTGCCGTCGAGCTTGATCATCGCGTGGTCCAGGGCTTTCTGGTCCAGCGGGTCTTTGCCCAGCAACAGGTCACGGATCGGGCCGTTGATGTTGGCTACAGCTTTGAGTACACCTTTGCCCAGGTAACGGCTCTTGTCGCCATCACGCAGTTCCAGCGCTTCGCGCGAACCGGTAGACGCACCGGACGGCGCGCAGGCGCTGCCGATGATGCCGTTATCGAGAAGCACGTCGGCTTCGACGGTGGGGTTGCCACGGGAGTCGAGAACTTCACGACCTTTGATGTCGACGATTTTTGCCATTGTTGTAAACACTCCAAAGTTGACGAAAACGACGCAGCTGTAGGAAATCTTTTGACCGACCGCAAGGGTGGAACAACAGGGCAGGCTTGCAGGCGACAAGGCTCAGGCCCGCAGGCCTGAGCGTAAAACGAGGGAAAGTCTACCGGAGAAACGACGCTTACGCGGTCTCTACCGTCGGAAAACTCTTGACCAGTTCGTCCAACTGCTTCAACTGGGCCAGGAACGGCTCCAGTTTATCCAGGCGCAGGGCGCATGGGCCGTCGCACTTGGCGTTGTCCGGGTCCGGGTGGGCTTCCAGGAACAGGCCCGCCAGCGACTGGCTGATGCCCGCCTTGGCCAGGTCCAGCACCTGGGCACGTCGCCCGCCAGCGGAATCGGCGCGACCACCGGGCATTTGCAGCGCGTGGGTTACGTCGAAGAACACCGGGTATTCGAACTGTTTCATGATGCCGAAACCGAGCATGTCCACCACGAGGTTGTTGTAGCCGAAGCTCGAACCACGCTCGCAGAGGATCAACTGGTCGTTACCTGCTTCCACGCACTTGCTCAGGATGTGTTTCATTTCCTGGGGTGCGAGGAACTGGGCTTTCTTGATATTGATCACAGCGCCGGTCTTGGCCATCGCCACGACCAGATCGGTCTGGCGCGACAGAAAGGCCGGCAACTGGATGATGTCGCACACCTCGGCGACCACGGCAGCCTGTTCAGGCTCGTGGACGTCGGTGATGATCGGCACGCCGAAGGCTTGCTTGATGTCCTGGAAGATCCGCATGCCTTCTTCAAGGCCTGGGCCACGATAGGAGGTCACGGACGAGCGGTTGGCCTTGTCGAAGCTGGCCTTGAACACGTAAGGGATACCGAGTTTCTCGGTCACTTTTACGTACTCTTCACAGACCTGCATCGCCATGTCGCGGCTTTCCAGCACGTTCATGCCGCCGAACAGCACCATGGGCTTGTCGTTGGCAATCTCGATGTCGCCTACGCGAATGATCTTCTGGGCCATCAGGTTTACGCCTTCTTCTGATGTTGCGTCAGTGCTGCTTTAACGAAACCGCTGAACAACGGGTGACCGTCGCGCGGGGTCGAGGTGAACTCAGGGTGGAACTGGCAGGCCACGAACCAAGGATGATCCGGCGCCTCGACCACTTCAACCAGCTTGCCATCACCGGAGCGACCGGAGATTTTAAGGCCAGCTTCTTTGATCTGCGGCAGCAGGTTGTTGTTCACTTCGTAGCGGTGACGGTGACGCTCAACGATCACGTCCTTGCCGTAGCAGTCGTGAACCAGCGAACCCGGCTCCAGCAGGCAGTCCTGTGCGCCAAGGCGCATGGTGCCGCCCAGGTCGGAGGTTTCGGTACGGGTTTCAACGGCGCCGGTGGCGTCTTCCCACTCGGTGATCAGGCCTACGACCGGGTGGCCGCTGGTGTGATCGAACTCGGTGGAGTTGGCGTCTTTCCAGCCCAGCACGTTACGGGCGAACTCGATAACGGCCACTTGCATGCCCAGGCAGATACCCAGGTACGGCACTTTGTTTTCACGGGCGTATTGAACGGCGGTGATCTTGCCTTCCACGCCACGCAGGCCGAAACCGCCGGGTACGAGGATCGCGTCAACACCTTCAAGCAGCGCGGTGCCCTGGTTCTCGATGTCTTCGGAGTCGATGTAGCGCAGGTTGACCTTGGTACGGTTGCTGATACCGGCGTGGCTCATCGCTTCAATCAGCGACTTGTACGCGTCCAGCAGTTCCATGTACTTGCCGACCATGGCGATGGTGACTTCGTGCTCGGGGTTGAGCTTGGCGTCGACTACCGCTTCCCATTCGGAGAGATCGGCGCTGCCGCACTGCAGGCCGAAGCGCTCGACCACAAAATCATCCAGGCCTTGCGCATGCAGGATGCCCGGGATCTTGTAGATGGTGTCGGCATCTTCCAGGCCAATCACCGCACGTTCTTCAACGTTGGTGAATTGCGCGATCTTGCGACGCGAGGAGATGTCGATCGGGTGATCGGAGCGGCAGATCAGTACGTCCGGCTGCAGGCCGATGGAACGCAGTTCCTTGACGGAATGCTGGGTCGGCTTGGTTTTGGTCTCACCGGCAGTGGCGATGTACGGCACCAGGGTAAGGTGCATCAGCATCGCGCGCTTGGCGCCGATTTCGAAACGCAGCTGACGAATGGCTTCGAGGAACGGTTGGGATTCGATGTCACCTACGGTGCCACCAATTTCGACCATTGCCACGTCGGCATCGCCTGCACCCTTGATGATGCGGCGCTTGATTTCGTCGGTGATGTGCGGGATCACCTGGATGGTTGCACCCAGGTAGTCACCACGACGCTCTTTGCGCAGCACGTGCTCGTAGACACGGCCGGTGGTGAAGTTGTTGTTCTGGGTCATGGTCGTGCGGATGAACCGCTCGTAGTGGCCCAGGTCCAGGTCGGTTTCGGCGCCGTCGTGGGTGACGAACACTTCACCGTGCTGGAACGGGCTCATGGTGCCCGGGTCAACGTTGATGTACGGGTCCAGCTTGAGCATGGTGACCTTAAGTCCCCGCGCCTCCAGGATGGCCGCCAATGAAGCGGAGGCAATGCCTTTCCCCAATGAAGAAACAACACCGCCCGTGACGAATATGTAGCGCGTCATGAAAAACCCTAGAAGTCTGCGTTAAAGCGGTCCGAGCCGCCGGGGAAAGCGAAGGAAGGCCGAAGCCCCCGATCACCTGCATTAATCACAGTGCACCTTTCAAAAAAACCGCCGCGTGGTGACAGACCAGCAATGAAACACCGGTACGTTGATCGCTACACATTTTTTGGAATCGCCCAGCAAAGACTGCTTGGTAATCGGCAACTGCTGCGATTCAGCTGAATCCACAGAAGTTGTATCAAGAAGGGAGCGTAGTCTACCGGAAAGCCTCTATCAGCTCAAACCTTGATCGCACGTCTGTGGCATCCAATGTAATTGCCACTTGCCAGTCGGGCGGGTCCATAGCCCCGCAAGGGTTGGGACAGCCAGCAATTGCTCGCCCTGATAGAGCAGCGGCAATCTGCCACGCATGAAGCCTGGCAAGCCACTTTCATTCAGCAGGCGCTTCAGGTCCCGCCGGCCTCGACCTGGCACATCGATGATTTCGCCGCCTTGGCGATAACGAATCACCAACGGGCCTGCGGGCGCCTCTCCGATAAACTCAAGCTGACCATTACCGGGTAACTCTAGTGGGTTTTGCGGATCGGACCACCTCACCGGCGTGTCGGAAAACTCTGAGTAGGTGGAAGGCAGCCACCACACGCGCTCACCGCTACGGTGCAACTGACCATCGGCCAGGCGCCACAGCGGTTGCGCATCACCCTTGGCATCCCGCAAGGCATACCAACCGGCCCAGTGGTCGCTGTCGGGCAACCGCGTCAGCGGCGTCAGCCAGTGGCGCACGGCGTTGCGCTGGCGGGCGTCGGAAAGCCCGCGCAAGGGAGCCAGGGCCAATGACGGCAAGGCCAGCCAGGGAAACGGCGAAGGCTGGTCGGCGGCGCGCAGGTCAATGACCGCCAATTCGTCGAGCAAACCCTGGGCTTCGCTCAAGTGCTCGGCAGTGCGGGCCAGGCTGGCGGCAGCTTGGGGCCAGCGCTCGGTCAGCAGCGGAAAGACACGATTGCGCAGGTAATTGCGCGAAAATCGGGAATCGGCGTTGGAAGGATCTTCGATCCATTGCAAGTGATGCTGGTGCGCATAGGCTTGCAGCTCAGCGCGCGAGACATCCAGCAACGGCCGCACCAAGTGCCCTCCCGCCAATGGTCGATGCACAGGCATGGCCGCCAAGCCTCGCACACCCGCTCCCCGCAACAGGCGAAACAGCAGGGTTTCGGCCTGGTCGTCACGATGCTGGCCGGTGAGCATCACCTGCCCTGCCCCGGTCACCTCGATAAACGCCCGGTAGCGCGCATCACGGGCTGCACGCTCAAGGCTGGCACCCGACTGAACGTGCACATGCACCACCCGTAAAGGCACGTTCAGTTCGTCACAGACGGTTTGGCAATGACTGGGCCAGGCATCGGCGGCGGCTTGCAGGCCATGATGGACATGGATTGCACTGAGGCGCGGCAGGGTTTCGGTGTTTGCCAGAGAGGCCAGGAGGTGCAGCAGGACGGTGGAATCAAGGCCGCCAGAAAAGGCGATATGCCAGGCGGGGGCGTTGCGCCAAGGGGCAAGGTTTTGCCGGAGTTTGGCGGGTAAGCTAGGGCTCATCACAAATACCGGCGCAGAACTGGAATACGGCAGCCAAGCATACACAAAGCAAATGTGGGAGCGGGCTTGCTCGCTCCCACACTAGAAGGCCTTGCCTGTCAGATCAGTGCTTGATCAAAGGCCGTAGCTCATCAGGCGCTCATAACGGCGTTTGAGCAGCGCTTCGTTGTCCAGCTTCTTGAGCATCGCCAGTTGCGAACCCAGCTCAGCGCGGATAGTCGCAGCCGCGGCAGCCGGGTCGCGGTGGGCGCCGCCCAATGGCTCGGCGATAACCTTATCCACGATGCCCAGGCCTTTGAGGCGATCAGCGGTGATGCCCATGGCTTCGGCAGCATCCGGCGCTTTTTCGGCGGTTTTCCACAGGATCGAGGCGCAACCTTCCGGCGAAATCACCGCGTAGGTGGAATATTGCAGCATGTTCAGCTGGTCGCAGACGCCGATGGCCAGCGCACCGCCGGAACCACCTTCACCGATCACGGTGGCGATGATCGGGGTTTTCAGGCGGGACATGACGCGCAGGTTCCAAGCGATCGCTTCGCTCTGGTTGCGCTCTTCAGCATCGATACCCGGGTAGGCACCCGGGGTGTCGATGAAGGTCAGGATCGGCATTTTGAAGCGCTCGGCCATTTCCATCAGGCGGCACGCCTTGCGGTAGCCTTCGGGGCGCGGCATGCCGAAGTTACGGCGCACCTTTTCACGCACTTCACGGCCTTTCTGGTGACCGATCACCATCACTGGCTGGTCGTCCAGGCGAGCAATACCGCCCACGATGGCGGCGTCGTCAGAGAAGTGGCGATCGCCATGCAACTCGTCGAACTCGGTAAAGATGTGCTGAATGTAGTCCAGGGTGTACGGACGGCGCGGGTGGCGGGCCAGGCGCGCGATCTGCCAGCTGGTCAGCTTGCCGAAGATGTCTTCGGTGAGCGAGCTGCTCTTGTCTTGCAGGCGAGCGATCTCATCGCCGATATTCAGCGAATTGTCATTGCCGACCAGGCGCAGTTCTTCAATCTTGGCTTGCAGGTCAGCGATCGGCTGTTCGAAATCAAGAAAATTCGGGTTCATAAGCGTCCGTCTTGGGTCGACGGCCAGGGAGTGCCTGGCCAGCCGGTTGTCTATTCGCGCCCTACCTTAAGGGAGAGGCGCGTTTAGGTCGAGATTAAATGTTCAGCCGAGATCAGAGTTATCTGACCGTCAGCGGTATTGGAGGAAGACGTTGTCTCGCCCGAACTGGTCACGCAAAGCTTGAATCAAGCCATCAGCGGGATCAATTCGCCACGTCTCACCAAACTGCAACATCGCCTTGGCGTCATTGCCGGTGTACTCCATCGTCACCGGGCATGCGCCACGGTGGCGTTTAAGCAAATCACCCAACCAGCGTAGCTGATCGCCTTTAAGGGCTTCGGTCTTGACCTTCAAGCGCAGGCTTTCGGCCAGGTTGGTGCGCGCATCTTCCATGCTCATCACCCGCTTGATCCGCAGGCGCAGGCCGCCGGAGAAGTCATCGTTGCTGACCTCGCCTTCCACCACCACCATGGCGTCGGTCTGCAGCAGCGACTGCGCGGAGTGGAACGCATCGGCAAACAGCGACGCCTCGATGCGGCCCGAACGGTCGTCAAGGGTGATAAAGCCCATCTTGTCGCCCTTCTTATTTTTCATCACCCGCAGGGCGATGATCATGCCGGCGACGGTCTGGGTATCGCGCGCCGGTTTCAGGTCGATGATGCGCTGACGAGCGAAACGGCGTATTTCGCCTTCGTACTCGTCAATCGGGTGACCGGTCAGGTACAGGCCCAAGGTGTCTTTCTCACCTTTGAGACGCTCCTTGAGGGTCAGCTCCTTGGCCTTGCGATGGTTGGCATAAACGTCGGCATCTTCCTCGACAAACAACCCGCCAAACAGGTCGGCGTGGCCACTGTCGTGGGTGCGGGCGGTCTGTTCGGCGGCCTTGATCGCTTCTTCCATCGCGGTGAGCAGTACCGCACGGTTGCGGTCGATATTCGCCTGGTAAGCCTTCGGCTCATCATGGAAATACGGGCCGAGACGATCAAGCGCGCCACTGCGGATCAAGCCATCGAGAGTGCGCTTGTTGATGCGCTTGAGGTCAACCCGTGCGCAGAAGTCGAACAGATCCTCGAACGGCCCATGCTGACGCGCTTCGGTGATGGCTTCGACCGGGCCCTCGCCCACGCCCTTGATGGCGCCCAGGCCATAGATGATGCGGCCTTCGTCGTTCACCGTGAACTTGAACTCCGAGGCGTTCACGTCCGGCGCGTCGAGGCGCAGTTTCATGGTGCGCACTTCCTCGATCAAGGTCACGACCTTGTCGGTGTTGTGCATATCCGCCGAAAGTACCGCAGCCATGAACGGCGCCGGGTAGTGGGCTTTCAGCCAGGCGGTCTGGTACGACACCAGGCCGTAGGCGGCGGAGTGGGATTTGTTGAAGCCGTAACCGGCGAACTTCTCTACCAGGTCGAAAATGTTACCGGCCAGGTCGGCGTCGATATTGTTGGTGGCGCAACCCTCAATGAAACCGCCGCGCTGCTTGGCCATTTCTTCGGGCTTTTTCTTACCCATGGCGCGACGCAGCATGTCCGCGCCACCCAGGGTGTAACCGGCCATCACCTGGGCAATCTGCATCACCTGTTCTTGATACAGGATGATGCCGTAGGTCGGTGCCAGTACCGGTTTGAGGCCTTCATACTGGTAATCGGAGTGCGGGTACGCCAGCTCGGCGCGCCCGTGCTTACGGTTGATAAAGTCATCCACCATGCCCGATTGCAGCGGGCCTGGACGGAACAGCGCCACCAGTGCGATCAAGTCTTCCAGGCAGTCGGGCTTGAGCTTTTTGATCAGCTCTTTCATGCCGCGCGACTCAAGCTGGAACACCGCCGTGGTTTCGGCTTTTTGCAGCAACTGGTAGGTAGGTTTGTCGTCCAGCGGGATAAACGCGATATCCAGCGGCTCTTCGTCGACCTTGGCGCGCTCGCGGTTGATGGTCTTGAGCGCCCAGTCGATGATCGTCAGGGTTCGCAGGCCGAGGAAGTCGAACTTCACCAGGCCGGCCGCCTCCACGTCATCCTTGTCGAACTGGGTTACCAGGCCATCGCCTTCTTCGTCGCAATAAATCGGCGAAAAGTCAGTGAGTTTGGTCGGCGCAATCACCACACCACCGGCGTGCTTACCGACGTTACGCACCACCCCTTCGAGTTTGCGCGCCATGTCCCAGATTTCGGCGGCTTCTTCATCGACCTTGATGAAGTCGCGCAGGATTTCTTCCTGCTCATAAGCCTTCTCAAGGGTCATGCCGACTTCAAACGGGATCATCTTCGACAAGCGATCCGCCAGGCCGTAGGACTTGCCCTGTACCCGCGCCACGTCACGGATTACGGCCTTGGCCGCCATGGAACCGAAGGTGATGATCTGGCTCACGGCGTTGCGGCCGTATTTTTCGGCCACGTACTCGATCACACGGTCGCGACCGTCCATGCAGAAGTCGACGTCGAAGTCGGGCATGGAAACCCGTTCCGGGTTCAGGAACCGTTCGAACAGAAGGTCGTATTCCAACGGGTCAAGGTCGGTGATCTTCTGCACATAGGCCACCAGCGAACCGGCACCCGAACCACGGCCCGGGCCTACCGGCACGCCGTTGCTCTTGGCCCACTGGATAAAGTCCATTACGATCAGGAAGTAACCGGGGAACCCCATCTGGATAATGATATCCAGCTCGAAATTCAGCCGGTCGACGTAGACCTGGCGCTTGGCGTCATAGTCTTCGGTGGTGTCCTTGGGCAGCAGAACACTCAAACGCTCTTCCAGGCCGTCGAACGACACCTTGCGGAAATACTCATCGATGGTCATGCCATCGGGAATCGGGAAGTTGGGCAAAAAGTGCTTGCCCAGCTTCACTTCGATATTGCAGCGCTTGGCGATTTCGACCGAGTTTTCCAGCGCCTCAGGCAAGTCGCTGAACAACTCGGCCATTTCATCGGCGCTTTTTAGGTACTGCTCTTCGCTGTAGTTCTTGGAGCGGCGCGGGTCATCCAGGGCCCGGCCTTCGCCGATGCACACGCGGGTTTCGTGGGCCTCGAAATCTTCTTTCTTGATAAAGCGCACATCGTTGGTCGCAACCAACGGCGCGCCCAGCTTGTCGGCCAGGGCCACGGCGGCGTGCAGGTGCTCTTCATCGTTGGGCCGGTTGGTGCGCTGGACTTCCAGGTAGAAGCGGTCGGGAAACACGTCCATCCACTCGCGGGCCAACACTTCGGCTTCCTGCGGGTTGCCGCCCAGCAGCGCGATACCGATCTCACCTTCTTTGGCGGCCGAGAGCATGATCACGCCCTCGCTCGCCTCAGCCACCCACTCACGCTCGATGATGATCGAGCCGTTGCGCTGGCCGTCGATAAACCCGCGGGAGATCAATTCGGTGAGGTTGCGATAACCCACGCCATTCATCGCCAGCAGGCTGATGCGGCTCAGGGGGTTATCCGGGTCTTTGTTCGACAGCCACAGGTCGGCGCCGCAAATTGGCTTGATGCCAGCGCCCATGGCGTTCTTGTAGAACTTGACCAGGGAACACATGTTGTTCTGATCGGTAACCGCCACCGCAGGCATGTTCATGCCCACCAGGGTTTTGACCAGCGGTTTGATCCGTACCAGGCCGTCGACCAGGGAGTATTCAGTGTGCAGGCGCAGGTGAACGAATGAAGCCGGCATAGTGATCCTGTCTAAAAACTTAGAAACAACAAGGCCCGGGATTGTACCGGGCCTTGAGCAAAACATCAGCCTCGCGACTAAACCTCGCTGAGGCTCTCGCGTGCCTCGTAAGCCTGGCGGACCGGGGCAAACGAGCGACGGTGGATCGGGGTTGGGCCCAGGCGAGCCAAGGCTTCCAGATGAACGGGCGTCGGGTAGCCTTTATGACCACCGATGCCATAACCCGGATAGATCAATTCGAACGCGGCCATTTCGCGGTCGCGGCTGACTTTGGCCAGGATCGAGGCGGCGGCAATCGCCGGAACCTTGCTGTCACCCTTGACCACGGCTTCTGAAGGCATCGCCAGTTTGGGGCAGCGGTTGCCGTCGATCATCGCCATTTTCGGGGTGATGTGCAGCCCTTCGACGGCGCGCTGCATGGCCAGCATGGTGGCGTGAAGAATGTTCAGCTCATCGATCTCTTCGACTTCAGCCCGAGCGATGTGCCAGCTCAGGGCTTTCTCGCAGATCTCGTCGTAAAGCTTTTCACGGCGCGCTTCGGTGAGTTTTTTCGAGTCATTGAGGCCGAGGATCGGGCGGTTTGGGTCGAGGATCACCGCCGCAGTCACCACCGCGCCACACAACGGGCCGCGCCCTACTTCGTCAACACCGGCGACCAGTGCATCGGCGTGTGCGACCAGACTGAAATCCAGGCCCATTTGCGTGGTCATAAAGCGTCCTGTTTTTGCCCGATCAGGGTTAATACGGCATCGGCTGCCTGGTTCGATGCATCACGGCGCAGGGTGCGGTGGATGTCGTCAAAACCACGGGTCTGCTCTTCGCCGCCATCGATCAAGGGTAGTAAGGTTTGCGCCAGGGCGTCAGGCGTCGCATCGTCCTGCAACAACTCAGGCACCAGCAGGCGCTGGGCCAGCAGGTTAGGCAAAGAGATGTAAGGGCTCTTGACCATGCGCTTGAGAATCCAGAACGTCAGCGGTGCCAGGCGATAAGCCACGACCATTGGGCGTTTGTACAGCAGCGCCTCCAGGGTCGCGGTGCCCGAGGCGATCAGCACCGCATCACAGGCAGCAAGAGCGAGGTGTGACTGGCCGTCGAGCAAGGTCAACGGCAGAGTGCGGCCTTCGAGCAACGTCTCGATTTGCGCACGCCGTTGCGGGCTGGCGCAAGGCAACACGAAACGCACGCCTGGTTTCAAGGTTTGCAGGCGTTCGGCAGCCTCGAAAAACACACTGGCCAGACGCCCGACTTCACCGCCACGACTGCCCGGCATCAATGCCACCAGCGGGCCGTCGGGCAAGCCCAACTCAGCGCGCGCGGCGGCGCGGTCGGCTTGCAACGGAATGGTGTCGGCCAAGGTATGCCCGACAAACCGCACCGGCACGCCCTTCTCTTCGTAGAACCTGGCTTCGAACGGCAACAAGGTCAGCATCAAGTCGCAGCCTTCGCGGATCTTCAGCACGCGCTTCTGCCGCCACGCCCATACGGACGGGCTGACGTAATGCACGGTCTTGATTCCGGCCTGACGCAACTTGAGTTCGATATTGAGGGTGAAGTCCGGCGCATCGATGCCAATAAAGACGTCGGGCTTTTCTTCGATAAGGGTTTGAATCAGCAGCTTGCGGCGCGCCAGCAGCTCACGCAGTCGGCCCAGCACTTCCACCAGCCCCATGACCGACAGGCGCTCCATGGGAAAGTAGGAGGTCAGGCCTTCGGCCTGCATGAGCGGGCCGCCCACGCCGATAAACTCCACCGCAGGATGCTGCGCCTTGAGCGCGCGCATCAGGCCAGCGCCCAGAATATCGCCGGAAGCCTCACCGGCCACCAGCGCAATACGCAGATTAGCCATGATCAGCGGGTGATGCCGCGCGTCGATGCCTGGATAGAGTCGCGGAATACCGCAACTTCCGGGAACAACGCTGCCGGCTCGGCCAGTTCAGTCAGGGCCTGCTCAACCGTCAGCCCCTGACGGTAAACCGTCTTGTAGGCGCGGCGCAGGGCGTGAATCGCGTCTTCGCTGAAACCACGGCGGCGCATGCCTTCGAAGTTCATGCTACGGGCTTCGGCAGGGTTGCCGAACACCGTGACAAATGCCGGAACATCCTTGCCGATCGCGGTGCCCATGCCGGAAAAGCTGTGGGCGCCGATATGGCAATACTGGTGGACCAGGGTGAAGCCGGACAGGATCGCCCAGTCATCAACGTGCACATGGCCGGCCAGCGCGGTGTTGTTGACCAGAATACAATGGTTGCCGATCACACTGTCATGGCCGATATGCGCATAGGCCATGATCAGATTGTGATCACCCAGCGTGGTTTCGGCACGGTCCTGCACAGTGCCACGGTGAATGGTCACACCTTCACGGATAATGTTGTGATCACCGATTACCAGGCGTGTTTCTTCACCCTTGTACTTCATGTCCGGGGTGTCTTCGCCTACCGAGGAAAACTGGTAGATGCGATTCTGTTTGCCAATGCGGGTCGGACCTTTGAGGATCACGTGTGGCCCGATGACAGTCCCCTCGCCGATTTCAACACCTGCGCCGACGATCGACCAAGGGCCGACCTCAACGTCGGCGGCCAGAACGGCCGACGGATCGATGATTGCGCGAGGGTCAATCAAACTCATAGTTTGCGTTCCGCGCAGATGATCTCAGCGGAGCACACCGGCTTGCCATCCACCGACGCCTGGCATTCGAACTTCCAGATCTGGCGCTTGCAGCTGATGAACCTGGCTTCCAGGATCAACTGGTCACCCGGGGTGACCGGGTTGCGAAAGCGCAGTTTGTCGGAGCCCACGAAATAGTAAAGCGTGCCATCGGCAGGTTTGAGGTCGAGCATTTTGAAACCAAGGATACCGGCAGCCTGGGCCATCGCTTCGATGATCAGCACACCCGGCATGATGGGATGCGCGGGGAAGTGACCATTGAAGAACGGTTCGTTGATGCTGACATTCTTGTAGGCACGAATGCGCTTTTCCTCGACATTGAGGTCCACTACACGGTCCACCAGCAGGAACGGGTAACGGTGAGGCAGGTATTCGCGAATCTCGTTGATGTCCATCATTTCGGGGGGAAGCCTGTAATAAAGATTGGGGGCGGGCGTACTAAACGCACGCCCCGCTAGCAAATCAAGGAGGCAGTCTAGCGGCTGTGCACACTTGATATGGAAATGGTATCAGCCTTCTGATGAAGCATTACCGCCAGGGGTCACGTCCTCGACACGCTTTTCGACCTGCTTGAGGCGTCGGGCCATGTCGTCGATCTTGCGCAAACGTGCCGCACTTTTGCGCCATTCAGCCGCCGGCTGCATGGCCGTACCGGAAGAGTAGGAACCCGGCTCGGTAATCGAGTGGGTCACCATGGTCATGCCGGTGATGAAGACGTTGTCGCAAACCTCGATATGCCCCACCAGCCCTACGCCACCGGCGAGCATGCAATGCTTGCCGATCTTGGTACTGCCGGAGATGCCCACGCACGCCGCCATGGCGGTGTGATCGCCAATCTGCACGTTGTGGGCGATCTGGATCTGGTTGTCGAGCTTCACGCCGTTACCGAGCACCGTATCGGCCAAGGCCCCGCGATCCACAGCGGTGTTGACACCGATTTCCACGTCATCGCCGATCAATACGCCGCCGACCTGGGCAATTTTGTGCCAGATACCTTTGGCGTTGGCAAAACCAAACCCTTCGCCACCGATCACGGCACCGGACTGAATGACTACCCGCTTACCAATACGCACGTCGTGGTAAAGGGTAACGCGAGGCGCCAGCCAACCATCGGCGCCGATTTCGCAGCGCGCACCGATAAAGCAATGAGCCCCCACCGTGACACCGGCGGCAATGCGCGCACCACTCTCGATCACGGCAAACGCGCCAATGCTGGCCGCAGGGTCAACCTGGGCATCATCGGCGATCACGGCTGACGGGTGAATACCAGCCGCCGCCTTGGGTTTGGGGTCGAACAGGTGCGACGCCCGGGCATATGCCAGGTAAGGGTCGGCAACCACCAGCGCATCCCCGGTAAACCCTTCGGCGTCAGCGGCCTTCAGCAACACGGCTGCGGCTTGGCTGTCGACCAGGTATTTACGGTATTGGGGATTTGCGAGGAAGCTCAACTGAGCTGGGCCAGCCTCCTGCAAGGTGGCTAGCCCAGTGATTTCTTTCTCCTTGGAGCCACGCAAGGTGGCCCCCAGGAACTCGGCCAACTCGCCGAGCTTGATAGTCGCGGTCATGGCTTACTTCAGCTGGTTCATGCGCTCGATCACCTGACGGGTGATGTCGTATTGAGGCTTGACGTCAATCACAGCACCGCGCTCGAACACCAGGTCAAAGGCACCTTTCTTGATGACTTCTTCCACAGCGCTGTCGAGCTTAGGCTTGAGCTGCTTGAGCATTTCACGGTCAGCAACGGCTTTGGCTTCGTTCAGCTCCTTGGACTGGAACTGGTAGTCGCGGGCCTTTTGCTTGAATTCAAGCTCCAGGCGCTCACGTTCGCCTTGCTGCATTTTGTCGCCACCGGCTACCAGACGATCCTGGATACCCTTGGCACTGCTTTCCAGGGTCTTGAGCTTGGTCAGTTGCGGACCGAACTTCTTCTCGGCATCCACGGCGTAACGCTTGGCCGCGTCGGATTCCAGCAGGGCCATCTGATAGTTCAGGACGGCGATTTTCATTTCGGCGAAGGCCGGGGTGGTTACCAGCACGGTGGCCAGCAGAACCAATTGAGTCAACTTACGCACGATGTACTCCTACAGAATCCGTTGTCGTTATCTTGGGTCAGACGCTTAGAACGTCTGGCCGAGGGAGAATTGGAAAATCTGGGTTTCAGCGTTATCCGGTTTCTTGATCGGCATGGCCAGAGCAAAGCTCAACGGGCCAAGCGCGGTCACCCACGTCACGCCAACACCTACGGAGCTGGCGAGGTTGCTCAGGCTGACGTCGTTGCACTCAGTCTGGGACTTCACGCCACTCGGGTTGGTGATCTGTTCGCACTTGGAGTCGAACACGTTACCCACGTCCCAGAAGACCGAAGTACGCAGCGAACGCTGATCCTTGACGAACGGCAGCGGGAACAGAATCTCCGCACCACCTTGGATCAAAATGTTACCACCGAACGGCAGTGCGTCATTGTTCGAGTCAACGCTGGTGCCCTGGTTACCGGTTACTGCTTGACCACGGCTTGGCGTACCACGTGGACCCAAGGTGCTGTCCTTGAAGCCGCGAACCGAGTTGAAACCACCTGCATAGTAGTTCTCATAGAACGGCAGACCGTTGGTCGAACCATAACCGTCGCCATAACCCAGCTCAGTGTGCAGGCGCATGGTGTAGTTATCGCTCAGCGGCTGGAACAACTGGCCACGGTAATCGAGCTTGAAGAACGACAGGTCGCTGCCTGGCGTAGTGGCTTCCAGGGTCAGGCTCTGGGAGTGGCCACGGGTTGCCAGCACACCTTTGTTCAGGGTCGATTCCGACCAACCGGCCGACGCCTTGAAGTTCAGGAACTGGTCGCCCTCTTTGCGCACGAAGTTGAAGATTTCGTCGGTGGTGTACACACCGGTCTTGATCTTGTCCTGTTGCGCGGTGAAGCCGAAGGTCAGACGCGAGGTCTCGCTGATCGGGTAACCGATATTGACACCGGCGCCGAGGCTGTCGATCGCATAGCTTGCAACGTCAACGTCGAGGTCTTTGTAGTCGGTTGTGCGGTAGAAAGCGTTGTAGCCCAGGCTTACACCGTCAGCAGTCCAGTAGGGGTCGACATAACCGAAGTTATAGCGGCTCTGGTATTCGCTTCGGGTCAGGCCGATGGAAACCTTGTTACCGGTACCGAGGAAGTTGTTCTGGGTGATCGAACCACCGAGGATCAGGCCGGCACTCTGTGCAAAACCGACGCTGGCAGTGATCGAGCCCGACGCTTGTTCTTCTACGGCGTAGTTCACGTCAACCTGGTCGTCCACACCCGGTACGGCTGGGGTTTCAACGTTGACTTCCTTAAAGAAGCCCAGGCGCTCAAGACGGGTCTTGGACTGGTCGATCAGGTAAGTCGACGCCCAGCCACCTTCCATCTGACGCATCTCACGGCGCAGCACTTCGTCCGCAGACTTGGTGTTGCCACGGAAGTTGATGCGGTTTACGTAGGCACGCTTGCCCGGGTCGACAACGAAGGTGATGTCCACGGTGTGGTCTTCGTCGTGCGGGGTCGGCACGCCGTTGACGTTGGCGAAGGTATAGCCTTCGTTACCCAGGCGACGGGTGATCAGTTCAGACGTGGTGGTCATCAGCTTGCGCGAGAACACCTGGTCTTTCTGCACCAGCAACAGCGACTTCACCTGGTCCTCAGGGACTTTCAGGTCACCGCTGAGCTTGACGTCACGCACGGTGTATTTCTCACCTTCGTTGACGTTGACGGTGATGTAGACGTGTTTCTTGTCCGGGGTGATGGACACCTGGGTCGAAGCGATATCCATGTTGATATAGCCACGGTCCAGGTAGTAGGAACGCAGACGTTCCAGGTCACCGGAGAGTTTTTCACGGGCGTACTTGTCATCGTTCTTAAAGAACGACAGCCAGTTGGTGGTCTTGAGTTCGAACAGGTCGATCAGGTCATCATCAGCAAACTTGGTGTTACCCACCACGTTGATGTGCTGGATGGCCGCCACAGTGCCTTCGTTGATCTTGACCTTGAGGCCAACACGGTTACGAGGCTGCGGGATCACTTCGGTTTCCACGGACGCGGAGTAGCGACCCTGGGCAACGTACTGACGTTGCAGTTCGTTACGCACACCCTCAAGGGTGGCGCGCTGGAAGATCTCGCCTTCGGCCAGGCCGGATTGCTTGAGACCCTTCATCAAGTCTTCAGTGGAGATCGCCTTGTTACCCTCGATCTCGATACTGGCGACGGAAGGTCGCTCAACGACGGTGATGACCAGGACGTTACCTTCGCGACCCAGTTGGATATCTTGAAAGAACCCGGTTTTGAACAGCGCACGAGTGGATTCCACCAGGCGACGATCATCCGCCTGTTCCCCGACGTTCAACGGCAAGGCACCAAAGACGCTACCAGCGGAAACCCGCTGGAGGCCGTTGACACGAATATCGGAGATAGTGAAGGACTCGGCGTGAACTTCGGCGATCATCAATACGGTGAGAACCGCAGTTAGCAGCAGACGTTTCATGAAGTCCTTTCTTATTCCAACTGGCAATAAACAAACTGCCGCAAAATGCGGCAGATTCGCAATTCAGCGAAGCGTTACAGTCGTCCCAGATCGTTGACCAGAGCTAACAACATCACTCCGACCACCAAACTGATACCGATCTGTATCCCCCAACCCTGCACCCGATCCGACAAGGGGCGACCACGCACCCACTCGACCAGATAAAACAACAGATGCCCCCCATCCAATACTGGAATGGGCAACAAATTCAGAACTCCAAGGCTAATACTCAGATAAGCCAGGAAATTCAGGAAATCCGCGACACCCGACTGGGCAGAAGCGCCCGCCACTTTAGCAATGGTTATCGGTCCACTCAAGTTTTTTACCGAGAGCTCGCCGAACAACATTTTCTTGAGCGATTCGAGGGTGAGCACACTCATGGTCCAAGTGCGTTTTGCACCCTCGCCAATTGCCGCCAACGGCCCGAAGCTGACCTCCCGCACCATCGAAGGTGGCCAGTCGACACCTTTCACCCCGGCACCCAGGTAACCCCCGGCGGCCTTGGCTTCCCCACGTACCGCCAGGGTCACAGGGACGTCGATTTGAGCACCATCGCGCTCAACTTTCAGCACAATTTTGGTATCAGGACGTACACGCACCAGGTCGACCACTTGCTGCCAGTCGCCCAGCGCCTGGCCATCAAGGGCCAACAGGCGGTCGCCGGTTTTCAGACCTGCGGCTTGCGCCGGGCCTTTCGGGTCCAGCTCGGCCAGCACCGGCGGCAAGGCCGGGCGCCAAGGCCGAATCCCCAGCGACTTGATCGGGTCAGGCTCATCTGCGCCCTTGAGCCAGTGATCCAGGGCCAGAGTGCGAGGCGTCTCGGCGGTGGAATCCTGTTCGCGCACCACCACATTAATGGCGCCGCTTTCACCCATGCGGCGTACCAGCTGTAAATTGACCGCGCCCCACCCTGTGGTCGGCTCGCCATCAATGGAAACAATTTCCTGCCCGGCGACCAGGCCGGCCTTGGCCGCCATGCTGTCCGCTTCGACTGCGCCGATGACCGGGCGCACCTGCTGGCTGCCCATCATGGCCAAGACCCAGAAGAACACGATCGCCAAGAGGAAGTTGGCGATCGGACCGGCAGCCACAATCGCGATACGCTGACGAACGGTCTTGCGATTGAAGGACTGGTCCAACTGATCGGCCGGCACTTCGCCTTCACGCTCGTCGAGCATCTTGACGTAGCCGCCCAGTGGAATGGCCGCAATCACGAATTCGGTGCCACGACGATCGTGCCAACGCAGCAACGGCATGCCGAAACCGACGGAAAAGCGCAGTACCTTGACGCCGCAACGACGCGCCACCCAAAAGTGGCCGAATTCGTGGAAGGTAACCAGCACACCCAGAGCAACCAGGGTGCCGACAATCATGTAGAGCGCACTCATCTAATTTCTCCGCATTCCAATCCAGTGCCTGAAGGCTCAAACCTGCCCACAGACTAACGCGCGTTGCGGTTCAACCATTGCTCGGCCAGCGTGCGGGCCTTTGCATCGGCCTCGAACACTGCACTTAAATCATCCACTGCCACAACGGGCTCAAGGCTCAAAACTTCCTCGATGAGACTCGGGATCTGCGGGAAGCGAATACGCCCATCAAGAAACGCCGCCACAGCCACCTCATTAGCCGCATTGAGCATCGCCGGCGCGCTATTGCCCGCCTCTGCCGCTTGCCGCGCCAAACGCAGGCACGGGAAGCGTTGCTCGTCCGGCGCTTCGAAGTCCAGGCGTGCGACGGCGAACAGGTCCAACGGCGCGACACCCGAGTCAATTCGCTCCGGCCAGGCCAGGGCATTGGCGATCGGCGTGCGCATGTCCGGGTTACCCAGTTGCGCCAACACCGAACCGTCCACGTAGTCGACCAGGGAATGAATCACACTTTGCGGGTGGATCACCACCTCGACCTGATCAGGCCGCGCATCGAACAGCCAGCACGCCTCAATCAACTCCAGGCCTTTGTTCATCATGCTCGCCGAGTCCACGGAAATTTTACGCCCCATGGACCAGTTCGGGTGCGCACAGGCCTGGTCAGGCGACACATGCTCAAGGTCAGCCAAAGGAGTTTGCCGGAATGGGCCACCGGATGCCGTAAGAAGAATCCGCCGTACACCCACCTGGCTCAAGCCACGGGCAAAATCGCCTGGCATGCACTGGAAAATTGCATTGTGTTCGCTGTCGAGGGGCAGCAATACTGCGCCGCTCTTGCGGACCGCCTGCATAAAAAGCGTGCCGGACATGACCAGCGCTTCTTTATTGGCCAACAGGATCTTCTTGCCAGCATCCACCGCTGCCAGCGTCGGGCGCAAACCCGCTGCGCCGACAATAGCCGCCACCACAGTGTCCACTTCGGCATCGGCCGACACCTGGCACAAACCTTCCTCACCTACCAACACCTGCGTAGCCAGTCCGGCAGCCTGCAACTGTTGCTGCAAGCCACGTGCTGCCGGCACTTCAGGCACTACGGCAAAGCGCGGCGTGTGGCGCACGCACAGGGCCAGCAGTTCGCTCAAACGGGTGAATCCGGTCAACGCAAACACCTGATAACGGTCAGGATGACGAGCGATCACATCCAGGGTGCTCAGCCCCACCGAGCCGGTTGCACCCAGCACGGTCACCTGTTGCAAGCGGCTCACGAAGCCGTCATCCACAACAGCACGGCAAAGATCGGGATGGCAGCGGTAAGGCTGTCGATACGGTCCAGCACGCCGCCATGACCCGGCAACAGGTTGCTGCTGTCCTTGATCCCGGCCTGGCGCTTGAACATGCTTTCAGTCAGGTCGCCCACCACCGAGATGAACACCACGACTGCCGTGCCCAGCAGGGCCAGGAGTATTTCCTTCACCGACCAGTCGCGCACAACACCCACTACCAGCGTGATCAGCAAGGTCAACGCCAAGCCGCCGTAGACGCCTTCCCAGCTCTTGCCGGGGCTGACAGCCGGAGCCAGCTTGCGCTTGCCGAAGGCGCGGCCAGAGAAGTAGGCGCCAATATCGGCGCCCCACACCAACACCATCACCGCCATGATCAGCCAGTTGCCCATCGGTGCATTCTTGATTTCCACCAGGCCTTGCCAGGCCGGCAGCAGAATCAGCAAGCCAATCACCAGCTTGCTGGCAACACTGGACCAATGGCCGCTGGTGCGCGGAAACGTCAGCACCAGGAAGGTCGCGAGCGCCCACCACAGCACCGCAGCGCCCAACACCCAAGGCACCACGATGCTCGACAGGGTATGCATCAGAAACAGCAACAGCGCCACGACAGCGGCGTAGACCACACGTGGCAATTGCGCATTAAAGCCCGCCAGGCGCGCCCATTCCCAGGCCCCCAGGGTCACGACCACGCCAATAAACAGCGCGAAGCCGGAACCGTCGAGCAGGAAAAACCCACACAAGGCAATCGGCAGCAGGATCAGTGCGGTGATGATTCGTTGTTTAAGCATTTAAACCCGGGCTCCAGCTTCGATCTGCTCGCTCGTTTTACCGAAGCGGCGCTGACGGGAAGCGAAATCGGCCAGTGCATTACGCATGGCATCGTGTTTGAAGTCCGGCCAGAACAGGTCGGAGAAGTACAGCTCGGTGTAGGCCAGCTGCCACAGCAGGAAATTGCTGATGCGGTGCTCGCCACCGGTGCGGATGCACAGGTCCGGTAACGGCAGGTCGCCGGTCACCAGGCAGGTTTGCAACAATTCGGGCGTGATGTCGTCGGGCCGCAGGTGCCCGGCCTGTACTTCGCGGGCAAGGCGCTGCGCGGCCTGGGCGATATCCCACTGGCCGCCATAGTTGGCCGCGATCTGCAGTACAAAACGGTTGCTGCCGGCGGTGATGGCTTCAGCTTCGCGCATGGCCGCCTGCAACTCCGGGTGAAACCGCGAGCGGTCACCGATGATACGCAGGCTGATGTTGTTGTCGTTGAGGCGCTTGGCCTCACGACGCAAAGCCTTGAAGAACAGGTCCATCAAGGCGCTGACTTCTTCGGCCGGCCGTTGCCAGTTCTCACTGGAGAAGGCAAACAAGGTCAACACTTCGACCTTGGCCTCGGCACACACCTCAATCACGGCGCGCACTGCATCGACACCCGCTTTATGCCCGGCAACACCCGGCATAAAGCGTTTCTTCGCCCAGCGATTATTCCCATCCATGATGATCGCGACATGGCGCGGCACCACAGAGGGCACAGTCTGCTTGGTCTTTTCCATGAAGGCGTCCTGATCCCTTATACGGCCATCAGGTCCTTTTCTTTCTCTTCCGTGGCCTTGGTGATCTGGGCCTCGGCATCTTTGGTCAGCTTGTCGATATCGGCGACGGCGCGACGCTCTTCGTCTTCGCTGATTTCTTTGTCCTTGACCAGTTTCTTCAGGTCACCCAGCGCATCACGGCGGATATTACGTACTGCAACCCGCGCATCTTCAGCTGCACTGCGCGCCTGCTTGGTGAAGCCCTTACGGGTTTCCTCGGTCAGGGCCGGCATGGAGATCAGCAGCAACTCACCCAGGTTGGTCGGGTTGAGGTTCAAGCCAGCGCTCTGGATGGCTTTGTCGACAGCGCCGAGCATGTTGCGCTCAAAGGCCACAACCTGCAGGGTACGCGAATCTTTTACGGTGATGTTGGCTACCTGGGTGATGGAGGTATCTGTGCCGTAGTACGGCACCATCACGCTACCCAGGATGCTTGGGTGAGCCTTGCCGGTACGAATCTGGCCAAATGCATGGGCCAGAGACTCCAGGGATTTCTGCATACGCTCTTGAGCGTCTTTCTTGATTTCGTTGATCATTGTTGGCCTTCCTCGATCAGAGTCCCTTCCGCGCCGCCGTGTACGATGTTCAGCAGGGCGCCGGGCTTGTTCATGTTAAATACGCGCAGCGGCATCTTATGGTCGCGGCACAGGCAAATAGCCGTCAGGTCCATCACACCCAGCTTGCGATCCAGCACTTCATCGTAGGTCAGATGATCGAACTTCTCGGCATGCGGGTCTTTGAATGGGTCAGCAGTGTAGACGCCATCCACCTTGGTGGCCTTGAGCACCACGTCGGCATCGATTTCGATAGCACGCAGGCAGGCAGCCGAGTCCGTGGTGAAGAACGGGTTGCCGGTACCGGCAGCAAAGATCACGACTTCTTTGGCGTTCAGGTGGCGCATGGCTTTGCGGCGATCATAATGATCAGTCACGCCAACCATGGAAATAGCCGACATCACGATGGCCGAGATATTGGCGCGCTCCAGGGCGTCGCGCATGGCCAGGGCGTTCATCACAGTGGCCAGCATGCCCATGTGATCGCCAGTGACCCGGTCCATACCGGCAGCACTCAGTGCCGCGCCACGGAACAGGTTACCGCCGCCAATCACCAGGCCGACTTGTACGCCGATGCCGACCAGTTGGCCAACTTCGAGCGCCATGCGGTCGAGTACTTTGGGATCGATCCCGAACTCTTCCGAGCCCATCAGGGCCTCGCCGCTGAGCTTGAGTAGAATGCGTTTATAGCGAGCCTGATAACCACTGCCCTGCTGAGCCATTGCGAATCTCTCCTGCGGCGTATTTTTTAAAAATTCTTGGCGAGCCGTTTACGGCTTGCGTTCACTCTAGCTGGACGCTATCACAGCGCCATCGGAACACGGCTTTGTAAGCCAGTTCCGAAAGGAAACCAAATAAAAATTGGCCTTCCCATTTGAAAAGAGGCTGCGCGCGTGAGCGGGCAGCCTCTTTCGGCGACAGTTGAAAACTGTCTTATTGCTTGGCGGCAGCCAGCTGGGCAGCAACTTCTTCAGCGAAGTTGTCGACCGGCTTCTCGATGCCCTCGCCTACTTTGTAGTAGGTGAAGGAAACGATTTCAGCACCGGCTTTCTTAGCCAGTTCGCCAACCTTGATTTCAGGGTTCTTGACGAACGCCTGCTCAACCAGGCTCGCTTCAGCCAGGAACTTGCTGATACGGCCTTTGATCATGTTTTCAACGATGTTTTCCGGCTTGCCGGCGATCTTGTCAGCGTTGAGGCTCAGGAACACGGCTTTTTCGCGTTCGATTGCGTCAGCGGAGACTTCCGATGGCAGCAGGAATTCAGGGTTGCTGGCTGCTACGTGCATAGCGATGTCTTTTGCCAGCTCAACGTCGCCGCCTTTCAGGGCAACCACAACGCCGATTTTGTTACCGTGCAGGTAACCACCAACCACATCACCTTCGATGCGAGCCAGGCGACGGATGTTGACGTTTTCGCCAACCTTGCCGACCAGTACCAAGCGATCAGCTTCTTGAGCTTCGATCAACGGCTCAACAGTAGTCAGCTTGTCGTCGAATGCTTTCTTGACGCTGGCAGCAACGAATGCCTTGAAGTCGTCTTGCAGAGCCAGGAAGTCGGTCTGGGAGTTCACTTCCAGCAGAACGGCAGCCTTGCCGTCTTCAACCAGAGCGATAGCGCCTTCAGCAGCGACGTTGCCAGCTTTCTTGGCAGCCTTGATGGCGCCGGAAGCACGCATGTCGTCGATGGCTTTTTCGATGTCGCCGCCAGCCTTGGTCAAGGCCTTTTTGCAATCCATCATGCCTTCGCCGGTACGCTCACGCAGTTCTTTAACCAACGCTGCAGTAATCTCTGCCATTTCAAAATCCTCTTGGATAGGTTTTCAACCATTCCACCCGATCAAACGGGCGATCAATTCTTCCCGAATCACCCTTGTAGGCCGCTGCACGTTACAAAAGTTGTAGCTGCGCTGCCGACAAATGGTTTTCGAGGTGGCAAAAAGGGGGCCAAGCCCCCTTTTTGCTTACTGAGTCAACGCCAGGGCGCTAATTACTCAGCGGCAGCTACCGGAGCTTCTTCAACGAACTGCTCGGTACCACCAGCAACGTGGTTGCGACCACGGATTACAGCGTCAGCCATCGAACCCATGTACAGCTGGATAGCGCGGATTGCGTCATCGTTGCCTGGGATGATGTAGTCAACGCCTTCCGGGCTGCTGTTGGTATCGACTACGCCGATAACCGGGATGCCCAGCTTGTTGGCTTCGGTGATCGCGATGCGCTCGTGATCAACGTCGATAACGAACAGTGCGTCAGGCAGACCGCCCATGTCCTTGATACCACCCAGGGAACGATCGAGCTTTTCCAGGTCGCGAGTGCGCATCAGCGCCTCTTTCTTGGTCAGCTTGGCGAAAGTACCGTCTTCGGCTTGCACTTCAAGGTCACGCAGACGCTTGATGGAAGCACGGATGGTTTTGAAGTTGGTCAGCATGCCGCCCAACCAGCGGTGATCGACGTACGGCGAACCGCAACGTGCTGCTTCTTCAGCAACGATCTTGCCAGCGGAACGCTTGGTGCCGACGAACAGGATCTTGTTTTTGCCCTGGGCCAGACGCTCTACGAAAGTCAGAGCTTCGTTGAACATTGGCAGGGTTTTTTCAAGGTTGATAATGTGGATCTTGTTACGCGCGCCGAAAATGTACTTACCCATTTTCGGGTTCCAGTAACGGGTCTGGTGACCGAAGTGCACACCGGCCTTCAGCATATCGCGCATGTTGACTTGGGACATGATAGTTCCTTAATAAGTCGGGTTTGGCCTCCACGTATCCCAATGACCAACCAGCGGCTTCAAGGCCTCCGGCACCCAGGTCATCGTGTCGACACGTGTGTGGATTTAAGCTTCGCGGGGCATCCCCGGAAAGCGGCGCATTTTATACCACACGAAGCACAAAAACGAAACCCGCAATCACATTTGCCGTGCTCCGCTTTTGCGTAACCCTTTGAATAGAGCCAATATGCCCCCACCTTGATAGACAGAAGCGATCATCAGAGGCTCATGATTTGCCGCCCGCGTCTGTTAGAATCAGGTTTTTTGGGGCTTGTGCGAATTCTGTAACCTTTTGTCGCACGCCCGTAAACCGTATTGATTTCAGCGCGTCGCGCTAGAGAGAGCCTGTATGACCGTTAACTTGAAAACCGCCGAAGACATCGCAGGCATGCGCGTTGCCGGCAAACTGGCTGCCGACGTGCTGGAAATGATTGCCGAACACGTCAAACCCGGCGTCACCACCGAAGCCCTGGACCGCATTTGCCACGACTATATAGTCGACGTGCAAAAAGCCATCCCTGCCCCGCTCAACTACAAGGGCTTCCCCAAGTCGATCTGCACCTCGATCAACCACGTGGTCTGCCACGGGATCCCGGGCGACAAACCGTTGAAGGACGGCGACACCCTGAACATCGACGTCACGGTGATCAAGGATGGCTACCACGGCGACACCAGCCGCATGTTCCACGTCGGCACCGTGCCGGTCTGGGCTGAGCGTCTGTCCCAGGTCACCCAGGAATGCATGTATAAGGCCATCGAGATCGTCAAGCCCGGCTGCCGCCTGGGCGACATCGGTGAAGTGATCCAGAAGCACGCGGAAAAGAACGGTTTCTCGGTAGTCCGTGAATTCTGCGGCCACGGCATCGGCAAGGTGTTCCACGAAGAGCCGCAGATCCTGCACTACGGCCGCGCCGGCACCGGCATGGAGCTCAAGGCGGGCATGACCTTCACCATCGAGCCGATGATCAACCAGGGCAAGGCCGACACCAAGGTGCTGGGCGACGGCTGGACCGCCATCACCAAGGACCGCAAGCTCTCGGCCCAGTGGGAACACACCCTGCTGGTCACCGAAACCGGCTACGAGATCTTCACCCTGCGCGCAGACGACACGATTCCTCGCGTTTCGGCCTGAAGGTTGCCTCGGTTTTCCAGCGACACCGTTGTGACTGACTCCATAGACAGATAGGAAAGCCGATCGATGCCCCAGGTGGATCCCGAACTCTTCGACCGCGGCCAGTTCCAGGCCGAACTGGCGCTGAAGGCAAGCCCCATCGCCGCCTTCAAGAAGGCTATCCGCCAGGCCCGCGACGTGCTCGATGAGCGCTTTCGCAGCGGCCGGGACATTCGCCGGCTGATCGAGGACCGCGCCTGGTTCGTCGACAACATCCTGCAAAAGGCCTGGGAACAGTTCAGCTGGAGTGAAGACGCCGACATCGCCCTGGTAGCGGTCGGCGGCTACGGTCGCGGCGAGTTGCACCCCTACTCCGACATCGACCTGCTGATCCTGCTGGACAGCGCCGATCATGAGATCTTTCGCGATTCCATCGAGCGTTTTCTGACGCTGTTGTGGGACATCGGCCTGGAAGTCGGCCAGAGCGTGCGCTCGGTGGACGAGTGCGCCGAGGAGGCGCGCGCCGACCTCACCGTGATCACCAACCTGATGGAGAGCCGCACCATCGCCGGGCCAGAACGCCTGCGCCAGCGCATGCTGGAGGTGACCAGCACCGCGCATATGTGGCCGAGCAAGGAGTTCTTCCTGGCCAAGCGTGCCGAGCAAAAAGCCCGGCACCACAAGTACAACGACACTGAATACAACCTTGAGCCCAACGTCAAAGGCTCGCCGGGCGGGTTGCGTGACATCCAGACCATCCTGTGGGTTGCCCGTCGCCAGTACGGCACCCTTAACCTGCGCGCCCTGGCTGGCGAGGGCTTTCTGGTCGAAAGCGAAAATGCCCTGTTGGCCTCATCCCAGGAGTTTCTGTGGAAAGTGCGTTATGCCCTGCACATGCTCGCCGGGCGTTCCGAAGACCGCCTGCTGTTCGACCATCAGCGCTCCATCGCCACCTTGCTGGGCTTTGAAGGCGAAGACGCAAAAACCAGCATCGAAAGCTTCATGCAGCAGTATTACCGCGTGGTCATGAGCATTGCCCAGCTCAGCGACCTGATCATCCAGCACTTCGAAGAAGTGATTCTGGCGCCGGAAGACGAAGCACCGCCGCAGCCGATCAATTCGCGCTTCCAACTGCACGACGGCTATATCGAGGCGCGCAACGACAATGTGTTCCGGCGCACGCCGTTCGCCATGCTGGAAATCTTCGTGCTGATGGCCCAGCAGCCGGAAATCAAAGGCGTGCGCGCCGACACTATCCGTCTGCTGCGGGAAAACCGTCACCTGATCGACGACGACTTTCGCAACGACATCCGCAACACCAGCCTGTTTATCGAGCTGTTCAAGTGCAAGATCGGCATCCACCGCAACCTGCGGCGCATGAACCGTTACGGCATCCTCGGCCGCTACCTGCCGGAGTTCGGCTTTATTGTCGGGCAGATGCAGCACGACCTGTTCCACATCTATACCGTCGACGCCCACACCCTCAACTTGATCAAACACCTGCGTAAGTTGCAGTACACCCAGGTGTCAGAGAAATTCCCGTTGGCCAGCAAGCTCATGGCCAAGCTGCCCAAGCCCGAGCTGATCTACCTGGCCGGCCTGTACCACGACATCGGCAAAGGCCGGCATGGCGATCACTCCGAAGTGGGCGCGGTCGATGCCGAAGCCTTCTGCCAGCGCCACCAACTGCCGCTGTGGGACAGCCGCCTGATCGTGTGGCTGGTGCAGAACCACCTGGTGATGTCGACCACCGCGCAGCGCAAGGACCTGTCCGACCCGCAGGTGATCCACGATTTTGCCGGGATCGTCGGCGATGAAACCCGCCTCGACTATCTCTACGTGCTGACCGTCTCCGACATCAACGCCACCAACCCGACGCTGTGGAACTCCTGGCGTGCCAGCCTGTTGCGCCAGCTCTACACCGAGACCAAGCGCGCGCTGCGCCGTGGCCTGGAAAACCCGGTGGACCGCGAAGAGCAGATCCGCCGCACCCAAAGCGCGGCCCTGGATATTCTCGTGCGCGGCGGCAACGACCCGGATGACGTCGAGCAGCTGTGGTCGCAACTGGGTGATGACTACTTCCTGCGCCACACCGCCGGCGACGTGGCCTGGCACAGTGACGCGATCCTGCAACAGCCGGCCGACGGCGGCCCACTGGTGCTGATCAAGGAAACCACCCAACGCGAGTTCGAGGGCGGCACGCAGATCTTCATCTACGCGCCGGACCAGCATGACTTCTTCGCCGTGACCGTGGCCGCCATGGACCAGCTCAACCTGAACATCCATGACGCGCGGGTTATCACCTCCAGCAGCCAGTTCACCCTCGACACCTACATTGTGCTCGACACCGACGGTGACTCGATCGGCGACAACCCGGCCCGTGTGAAAAAGATCCGCGAAGGCCTTACCGAGGCTCTGCGCAACCCGGACGACTACCCGACCATCATCCAGCGTCGGGTACCGCGCCAGCTCAAACACTTTGCCTTTGCGCCCCAGGTGACCATTTCCAATGACGCCCAGCGCCCGGTGACGGTGCTGGAACTCAGCGCACCGGACCGCCCGGGCTTGCTGGCGCGCATTGGCGGGATTTTCCTGGAGTTCGACCTGTCGTTGCAGAACGCCAAGATTGCGACCCTGGGGGAACGCGTAGAAGACGTGTTCTTTATTACCGACGCCGACAACCAGCCGCTGTCCGATCCGCAGCTGTGCCTGCGGTTGCAGGAAGCAATCGTGCAGCAATTGAGCGTGAGCCAGGAACCGGGTGTCGAGCTGACCAGACTGACCATTTGATTTTTAACATTGTGGACACGATTCATGTGGGAGCTGGCTTGCCTGCGATGCAGACACCTTGGTCTATCAGACAGACCACAGTGATGCCATCGCAGCCAAGCCAGCTCCCACAGAGTGCGTGCTGACCGTAAGAGGCTTACATGAACAACGCCCTGAACCAGCTGCAGCCCTACCCATTCGAGAAACTGCGCGCCCTGCTCGGCAGCGTCACACCGAACCCGGATAAACGCCCGATCGCGCTGTCCATCGGCGAGCCGAAGCACAAATCCCCGGCCTTCGTGGCCAAGGCCCTGGCGGATAACCTCGACCAGATGGCGGTTTACCCGACCACCCTGGGCATCCCGGCCCTGCGCGAGGCCATCGGCGCCTGGTGCGAGCGGCGCTTTAACGTGCCCAAAGGCTGGCTGGATCCGGCGCGTAACATTTTGCCGGTCAATGGCACCCGCGAGGCGTTGTTTGCCTTCACCCAGACCGTGGTCAACCGCGCTGACGATGCACTGGTGGTCAGCCCGAACCCGTTCTATCAGATCTACGAGGGAGCAGCGTTCCTGGCCGGGGCCAAGCCGCATTACCTGGCGTGCCTGGACAGCAACGGTTTCAACCCGGACTTCGACGCCGTGTCGCCAGACATCTGGAAACGTTGCCAGATCCTGTTCCTGTGCTCCCCAGGCAACCCGACCGGCGCGCTGATCCCGGTCGAGACCCTGAAAAAACTCATCGCCCTGGCCGACGAATACGACTTCGTGATCGCCGCCGACGAGTGCTACAGCGAGCTGTACTTCGACGAACAGACCCCGCCGCCGGGCTTGCTCAGCGCCTGCGTGGAACTGGGCCGCCAGGATTTCAAACGTTGCGTGGTGTTCCACAGCCTGTCCAAACGCTCCAACCTGCCGGGCCTGCGTTCAGGTTTCGTGGCCGGCGACGCCGATATCCTCAAGGCCTTCCTGCTGTACCGCACCTACCACGGCTGCGCGATGCCGGTGCAAACCCAGCTGGCGAGTATTGCGGCCTGGCAGGATGAGGCCCACGTGCTGGCCAACCGTGATAAGTATCGGGAGAAATTCGACGCCGTGCTGGCGATCCTCAAGCCGGTGCTGGACGTGCAAAGCCCGGATGGCGGCTTCTACTTGTGGCCGAATGTGAAGGGAGACGACGCCGCCTTCTGCCGCGACTTATTCGTAGAAGAACACGTGACCGTCGTGCCGGGCTCGTACCTGTCACGCGAAGTCGACGGCTTTAACCCTGGCGCCGGGCGCGTACGCCTGGCGCTGGTGGCGCCGTTGGCGGAGTGTGTGGAAGCGGCGGAGCGGATTCGGGACTTCGTCAACCGTCGTCGGTAAGCACCGCCCGGGTCACTTCACGTGACCCAGATTCGCCTCACTCATATCCAGATCCGCCAACACCTCGCGCAAAACGTCATCACCGATCTGGTGATGGCGGCTCAAGCTATACAACTCCAAGCGCTGCGCGCGCAGGGCCTTGAGGCGCAATTTACGCTCAAGCAAGTCCATCTGGTGCGCCAGCGCCTGGGCTTCGGCTGAATCGTTGAATACTTCCAACTGATGACGATATTCCGACATCAGGCGCGCCTTTAGCTCGGTCGCAAGTGCTGCCTGGGCGGCGTCTGGGGTTTCGGTTTCGGCAGGCTCGTCCGCTTCCAGCGCATGGATGGCGGCCACGGCGGTCTTTTTCCACGCCTCGCGCACTTCGTTATGGCGCTTTTCATCCGGGCTCTGTTCGATGCCACGCAGCAGCAATGGCAAGGCGATACAGGCGGCGACCAGCGACAACAGGATCACGCCAGCGGCGATGAAAATCAGCAGATCGCGCTCCGGGAAATCCTGGCCCGGCGCCAGCAGCAGAGGCACCGACATCACACCCGCCAAGGTGACAGCACCGCGCACGCCGCCAACAGTCAACAGCCAGCAGGAACGGGCAGTCGGCACCAATGTCAGCTCGCTTTTACCGCGAATACGCCGCAGTAAACCCGAAAGCCGCCAGATGCTTTGCACCCAGATAAAGCGCAACACCACCAGCACCAGGAAAATCGCAACCACATCCAGGCAGCGATACAGCAAGGTTGGCCACAGTGTCGGCTCGTGACTGACCACGGCCTTTATGATGTCCGGCAGTTGCAGGCCCAGTAGCAAAAAGATCAGGCCATTAAACGCAAACTCCAGCAGCGACCAGACACTGCGGTTGAGCAGGCGCGTACTGGTCTGGCGTGGCAGCAAGTCGAGCCAGCTTTGCATCATGCCCGCCGCCACCGCCGACAGAATGCCCGATGCCCCCAGGCGCTCGGCCAGCACATAGGCTGCGAACGGCAGCAGTAACATAAACACCACGTGGGTGGCCGGGTCGTCCCAGCCACGGGCAATCATCCAGGCACGTAAACGGCCGACCAACCAGCTCAGCGCCACGCCTACCGCGAGGCCGCCCACCGCTACCAGCACAAAAGTCAGGCTGGCATCGGCCAGGGAAAACACGCCGGTCAACGCCGCCGCCAGGGCGAACTTGAAGGTCACCAGGCCCGAGGCATCATTCATCAATGCCTCGCCTTGCAGCATATGCATCAAAGGTTTTGGCAGGCGATTTTGGGAAATGGCCGACACCGCTACGGCGTCAGTCGGGGACAATACGGCCGCCAAGGCGAAGGCCACCGGCAACGGGATCGTAGGCAATATCCAATGGATGAAGTAACCGGCACCGACCACGGTAAACAACACCAGCCCCACCGCCAACGTCAGGATCGGGCCTCTGAGTCGCCACAATTCGCGCTTGGGCATGCGCCAGCCATCGGAGAACAGCAACGGCGGCAGGAACAGAAACAGGAACAGCTCCGGGTCCAGCGCCACGTGCAGCCCCAGCGTCGGCCAGGCCAGCAAGGCCCCGGCGGCGATCTGCACCAAGGGCAACGGCAGGGGAATAATGCGCCCGACAAGGCGCGAAACGCTGACCAGCATCAGCAGGATAAGAACGGTGTAGGCGGTTTGCATAACGCGGGGTTCCCGGACAATCGACTTGCTATGACACCGATCTGGCAACAACGGGCCGTTGAAGTGCCATATTAAACGGCTATGTTACCCGCTCGGCTGCGCAACTGCTTTTGCACATAAGTCGCACTGAAGCATCGGCAAGTATGACGAGCGGCACCCAAACCCGCTGGTCGTGGCATAATCCGTGACCTTTAACTTTCGTACGTCCAAAGGGGGGCAATTCCTTGACCGCTTCAAGCAAAACCTTGCACCTTTTCGGCATCAAAGCCTGCGACACCATGAAAAAGGCGCGCACCTGGCTCGATGAGCACGCGGTGAACTATGAGTTCCACGACTACAAAACGGCCGGTATCGACCGCGAACACTTGACCCAATGGTGCAATGAGCACGGTTGGCAGGTGGTTTTGAACCGTGCAGGCACCACCTTTCGCAAACTCGAAGACGAACGCAAAGCCGATCTCGATCAGTCGAAAGCCATTGAATTGATGCTCGCACAACCCTCGATGATCAAGCGCCCGGTGCTCGATCTCGGAGACAGAACCCTGATTGGCTTCAAGCCAGATAGTTATTCGGCGGCCCTCAAGTAGGCCAGCCTTCCATTTTTGTAGAGGTAACAGCATGTCCTATTCCCTGTTCAGCCTGGGCTTCGGCGTCGGCACTCAGAACCGCCAAGGTACTTGGCTGGAAGTGTTTTACGCACAGCCGCTGCTCAACCCGTCGGCCGAGATCGTTGATGCCATCGCGCCGATCCTTGGTTACACCGAAGGCAACCAGGCCATTACCTTCACCGTGAGCCAGGCGCTGCAACTGGCTGACGCGCTCAAAGGGGTCGACACGGCCCAGGCCGCGTTGCTCAGCCGCCTGGCTGAAAGCCACACACCGCTGGTCGCCACGCTGTTGGCCGAAGACGCCGCGCTCACCTCCACGCCTGAGGCCTACCTCAAGCTGCATCTGCTGTCCCACCGCCTGGTCAAGCCCCACGGCTTGAGCCTGGCCGGTGTGTTCCCGCAGTTGCCGAACGTGGCATGGACCAGCCAGGGCGCAATCGACATCAACGAATTGGCCGAGCGCCAGCTGGAAGCACGCCTGCGTGGCGAGCTGCTGGAAGTGATCTCGGTGGACAAGTTCCCGAAAATGACTGACTACGTAGTGCCATCCGGTGTGCGTATCGCGGATGCCGCGCGCATCCGCCTGGGCGCCTACGTGGGCGAAGGCACCACCGTGATGCACGAAGGTTTCGTCAACTTCAACGGCGGCACCGAAGGCCCTGGCATGATCGAAGGCCGTGTATCGGCAGGTGTATTCGTCGGCAAGGGTTCGGACCTGGGCGGCGGTTGCTCTACCATGGGCACCCTGTCGGGTGGCGGCAACATCGTGATCAAGGTTGGCGAAGGCTGCCTGATCGGCGCCAACGCCGGTATCGGTATCCCGTTGGGCGACCGCAATACCGTGGAATCGGGCCTGTACGTGACTGCCGGCACCAAGGTTGCCCTGCTCGACGAGCACAACCAACTGGTCAAAGTGGTCAAGGCGCGCGAACTGGCCGGCCAGTCGGACCTGCTGTTCCGCCGCAATTCCCAGACCGGTGCCGTGGAGTGCAAAACCCACAAATCGGCGATCGAACTGAACGAAGCGCTGCACGCTCACAACTAAGCAGCCACTCGATGCCACTAGCGGGCCCCAAACCTGGGGCTCGCTTATACGAGTCTTAAGACCATGCTTGTGCCCTCTCCCTGGCGTGCCGATTTCCCGGCCATCGCCACCCTGCAACGGCAAGACCAGACCTACCTGGACAACGCCGCCACCACGCAAAAACCCCAAGCCCTGTTGGATGCCATCAGCCATTACTACGCCAATGGCGCAGCCAATGTGCACCGTGCCCAGCATTTGCCGGGTGCCCATGCGACTCAGGCGTTTGAAGACAGTCGCAGCAAGGTCGCGCAGTGGTTGAACGCAGGTGATAACGGGCAGATCGTGTTTACCCACGGCGCGACGTCTGCGCTGAACCTCTTGGCCTATGGCCTTGAGCACTTATTCAATGCGGGCGATGAGATTGTCATCAGCGCCCTGGAACACCACGCCAACCTGCTGCCCTGGCAGCAACTGGCCAAGCGTCGCGCGCTGACGCTGGTGGTATTGCCCCTAGGCGATGATGGCGTGATTGACCTGCAGGCCGCCGCCGAATTGATCGGCCCGCGCACGCGCTTGCTGGCAGTGAGCCAGCTGTCCAACGTACTCGGCGCCTGGCAACCCTTGCATGCCTTGCTGCCAATGGCCAAGGCCCACGGTGCATTGACCGTGGTCGATGGCGCCCAAGGCATTGTCCACGGTCGCCACGACGTACAGGCGCTGGGTTGCGACTTCTACGTGTTTTCCAGCCATAAGCTCTACGGCCCGGACGGCGTCGGCGTGCTGTATGGCCGCAACGAAGCGCTGCATCACCTGCGCCATTGGCAGTTCGGCGGCGAGATGGTGCAGCAGGCCGAGTATCAGAGTGCGAGCTTTCGCCCTGCCCCGCTGGGTTTCGAAGCGGGCACGCCGCCGATTGCGAGTGTGATCGGCCTGGGCGCCACGCTGGATTACCTGAACTCACTGGACCAGCCGGCTGTGGTCGCCCATGAAGCGGCCCTGCATGACTACCTGCTGCGCGGCCTGAAAGCGCGCAATGGCGTGCGCGTACTCGGCTCGCCACAGGTGGCACTGGCCAGTTTCGTCGTGGACGGCGTGCATAACGCCGACCTGGCTCACCTGCTCACCGAGCAAGGTATTGCCGTGCGGGCCGGACACCACTGCGCAATGCCGTTGCTCAAAGCCATGCACCTGTCCGGGGCGATCCGTGTGTCCCTGGCGCTGTACAACGATTCCGATGACCTGGAACGCTTCTTTGAAGCGCTGGATCAGGCGCTGGATATGTTGCGATGAGCTTGCCTGTGGATGCCGTCAGCGCGCTTGAGTCGTTTCAGGCAGTCGGCAGTTGGGAGCAGCGCGCCCGCATGCTGATGCAATGGGGCGAGCGGCTGCCGGCGTTGGCGGATGACGAAAAGGTCGAGGCTAACCTCGTGCAGGGCTGTGAAAGCCTGGTGTGGTTGGTCGGCCGTTTGCAGGATGGTCATTGGCAATTTGCCGCCAGCAGCGATGCGCGAATGATCCGAGGGTTGGTGGCGTTGCTGCTGGCACGGGTCAATGGGTTGTCGGCAAGTGAGTTGCAGGCGGTTGACCTGCCGGACTGGTTCGCTCAGTTGGGCCTATCGCGACAGCTATCGCCGTCGCGCAGTAACGGCTTGAATGCGGTACTGCAGCGCATGCGCGAATTAAGCCGTACACAACACTAAATGTGGGAGCGGGCTTGCTCGCGAATGCGGTGGTTCAGTCAATGATGTATCGACTGACACTACGCTTTCGCGAGCAAGCCCGCTCCCACATTTGGATCTATGCTCGGCAGTGAGATTCAGGCGGATTTAACCCGCTCCGACGGCCTGCGCACCCCGGCCACAATCTTGTCCACCGCCTTGGTCGCCGCCACCATGCCAAACGTGGCCGTGACCATCATCACCGCGCCAAACCCACCGGCACAATCCAGCTTCACGCCGTCACCGACAAAACTCTTCTGCAAACATATGCTGCCGTCCGGCTTGGGATAGCGCAGTTGCTCGGTAGAGAACACACATGGCACGCTGTAATGGCGGGTCACGGTGCGCGAAAAACCGTAGTCGCGGCGCAAGGTCGAGCGCACTTTCGAGGCCAGCGGGTCGTTGAAGGTGCGGTTCAAGTCGCAGACCTGGATCAGCGTCGGGTCGATCTGCCCGCCGGCGCCGCCGGTGGTGATGATCTGGATCTTGCGGCGCTTGCACCAGGCGATCAGCGCGGCCTTGGCGTTGACGGCGTCGATGCAGTCGATCACGCAATCGATATTCGGTGTGATGTACTCGGCCATGGTGTCACGGGTCACGAAGTCCGCCACCGCGTGCACCGTGCAGCTCGGGTTGATGCCGCGCAGGCGTTCAGCCATCACTTCGACCTTGGGCTTGCCCACGGTGCTGTCCAGGGCGTGCAACTGGCGGTTGCTGTTACTGACGCAGACATCGTCCAGGTCAAACAGCGAAATCTCGCCCACGCCGCACCGGGCAATTGCTTCCGCCGCCCAGGAGCCCACGCCGCCGACGCCGACGATCGCCACATGGGCCGCTTTCAAGCGTTCCAGGCCTTCAATGCCATACAAGCGGGCGACGCCTGCAAACCGTGGATCTTCTGTGCTCATGACCATTACCCCAAAAACCGGCGCGCATTATGGACTACGCAGCGACAAGTTCGAAGCTTCCAGCTACAAGTAAAGAACTTAGAGGGTCTTTCGCTGACTAACGTCCGGCTTTTCTCTGTCTGCTGTACGCTCAGTTAAAGGCCGGTGTAGGATGCGCGCCGTTCGGCGTAGGCCGACACCTCTTTTCGTTCCACACCCTTTGGAACCCGAAATAGCCATGTCATCGCGTAAATTTGGACTCAACCTGGTGGTGGTGCTGGCAATTGCCGCGCTCTTCACCGGCTTCTGGGCGCTGATCAACCGCCCGGTCACCACCCCCAACTGGCCTGAACAGATCTCCGGGTTCTCCTACTCGCCGTTCCAACAAGGCCAATTCCCGCAGAAAGACCAGTACCCCACCGACGACCAGATGCGCCAGGACTTGGCGATCATGAGCAAGCTGACGGACAACATCCGTACTTACTCGGTCGACGGCACCCTGGGCGATATCCCCAAACTTGCCGAAGAGTTCGGCCTGCGCGTGACCCTGGGGATCTGGATCAGCCCGGACCAGGAACGCAACGAGCGTGAAATCCAGCGCGCCATCGAGATCGCCAATAACTCGCGCAGCGTTGTGCGCGTGGTAGTCGGTAACGAGGCGTTGTTCCGTGAGGAAATCACCCCAGAGGCGCTGATCGTGCTGCTGGACCGTGTGCGCGCCGCCGTGAAAGTACCGGTGACCACCTCCGAGCAATGGCACATCTGGGAAAAGAACCCGCAACTGGCCAAGCACGTCGACCTGATCGCCGCGCACATCCTGCCGTTCTGGGAGTTCATCCCGATGGACAAGGCCGGCCAGTACGTACTGGACCGTGCCCGGGACCTGAAAAAGCTGTTCCCGAAAAAACCGCTGCTGCTCTCGGAAGTGGGCTGGCCGAGCAACGGCCGTATGCGCGGTGGCAATGAAACCTCGCCGGCAGACCAGGCGATTTACCTGCGTACGCTGGTCAACAAGCTCAACCGCCAGGGTTACAACTACTTCGTAATCGAGGCCTTCGACCAGCCTTGGAAAGTCAGTGACGAAGGTTCGGCCGGCGCCTATTGGGGCGTGTACAACGCCGCACGCCAGCAGAAATTCAACTTTGAAGGCCCGGTCGTCGCCATCCCGCAATGGCGCGTGCTGGCCATCGGCTCGGTGGTGCTGGCGCTGCTGTCGCTGACCCTGCTGATGATCGACGGCTCGGCCCTGCGCCAGCGTGGCCGCACCTTCCTGACCTTTATCGCGTTCCTGTGCGGTTCGGTATTGGTCTGGATCGGCTACGACTACAGCCAGCAATACAGCACCTGGTTCAGTGTGACGGTTGGCATCTTGCTGGCCCTTGGCGCGTTGGGCGTGTTTATCGTATTGCTCACCGAAGCCCACGAACTGGCGGAAGCGGTGTGGACCCATAAGCGCCGACGTGAATTCCTGCCGGTGGAAGGCGATTCGCACTACCGCCCGAAAGTCTCGATCCATGTGCCGTGCTACAACGAGCCGCCGGAGATGGTCAAACAGACCCTCGACGCCCTGGCCGCCCTCGATTACCCGGACTTCGAAGTCCTGATCATCGATAACAACACCAAGGACCCGGCCGTCTGGGAGCCGGTGCGCGACTACTGCGAAACCCTCGGCCCGCGTTTCAAGTTCTTCCACGTCTCGCCCCTGGCCGGTTTCAAGGGTGGCGCGCTGAATTACCTGATCCCGCACACCGCCAACGATGCCGAAGTGATCGCGGTGATCGACTCGGACTACTGCGTGTCGCCCAACTGGCTCAAGCACATGGTGCCGCACTTCGCCGACCCGAAAATCGCCGTGGTGCAGTCGCCACAGGACTACCGCGACCAGAACGAAAGCACCTTCAAGAAGCTCTGCTACGCCGAATACAAAGGCTTCTTCCATATCGGCATGGTCACCCGTAACGACCGTGACGCGATCATCCAGCACGGCACCATGACCATGACCCGTCGCTCGGTGCTCGAAGAGCTCGGCTGGGCCGACTGGTGCATCTGTGAAGATGCCGAACTCGGCCTGCGCGTATTCGAGAAAGGCCTGTCGGCGGCGTATTACCACGACAGTTACGGCAAGGGCTTGATGCCGGATACCTTTATCGACTTCAAGAAACAGCGTTTCCGCTGGGCCTACGGCGCGATCCAGATCATCAAGCGCCACACCGCCAGCCTGTTGCGCGGCAAGGGCACCGAGCTGACCCGTGGCCAGCGTTACCACTTCCTCGCGGGCTGGTTGCCGTGGGTGGCGGATGGCATGAACATTTTCTTCACCGTCGGCGCCCTGTTGTGGTCGGCGGCGATGATCATCGTGCCAACCCGTGTTGACCCGCCGCTGCTGATTTTCGCGATCCCGCCGTTGGCGTTGTTTGTGTTCAAGGTCGGCAAGATCATCT